>JAZNZO010000112.1:0-4460 GCA_045594945.1 Faecousia sp. | reverse complement strand
GTATACTTAATAAAGGCACGGGCAAATGGCCGACCAGTACGGTTCGCATAGCCGATTGCATGAGGTGTCCCAGAGTCCGGCACGCCACCCACGTAATCAATGTCCATGCTTCTTCCCTGCTCCATATCCCGCTCAGCAATGGCCGCACCGTTACGATATCGCATTGCCTCTACATTGATACCCTCATATGTTGATGTGGGATAGCCGTAGTAACTCCAAAGGAAGGCACAAACATGCATTTCATTACCTGGCGCAGAAAGTTGCTTAATGCCCTCTGTAGAAAGCTCAACAATTTCAGCCGGGCCAAGTTCTCTCACATGTTCAAAGCCAAGTTTCGTATAAGCGAAGGCTTCAAAGGAAGCACAGTAACCGTTTTCATCCTTACCAATCTGCACGGGGATACGCCCCACCCTGTCTCGGGCGGCAATCAGTTTGCCATCATCCTTTAGGATAAGGATATTTGCTGTTCCATCAATGACACTTTGTGCAAAGCGAATGCCTTCAACAAAGTCCCGCTTTTGGTCGATCAGCGCCGCTACTAATTCTGTGGAATTCACCTTGCCGCCGGTCATAGCATCAAAGTGGCCTCCACTGGTAGCAAAGTACTTCCCAATCAACTCATCAGCATTATTCACAACACCTACCGTGCAGATAGCATATGTGCCAAGCGCAGATCGAATCAGCATAGGCTGCGGATCTGTGTCGCTGATACAGCCGATGGCAGAGGTGCCCTTCATTTGTTCAAAAATGTGCTCAAACCTCGTGCGGAAGGGAGCATTCTCAATATTATGAATGGTTCTTTGTAAACCAATTTCCTTATCGTAAGCAGCCATGCCACCACGACGGGTACCCAAGTGAGAGTGATAGTCTGTGCCAAAGAACACATCAACCATACAATCCTGCTTGGACACGATCCCAAAAAATCCGCCCATTATAAACTCCTTTAATCTACGGGAAAAATCTTATGCAAAAAACAGCTTGGAAAGGGTCATGGGGTCAATATACTGACCATCCTTATAAACGCGCATATTGCCGGAGGCAACTTCGTCAATAAGCATTACATTGCCATCTGCATCGTAACCAAATTCGAACTTGATGTCATACAACTTCAGGCCCTTAGCATCCAGATCATCAGCAATAATTCTGGTGATCTTCTGGGTCATAACTTTCATATCTTCATACTGCTTGTCGGTCATAACGCCCAAGGCAATCAGACCTTCCTTGGTTACCAGGGGGTCGCCCTTCTCATCGTTCTTAAAGGTCATTTCCACATATTCAGGCAGGTCAGCACCTTCTTCAATGTAATCGGAATAACGGCGGAAGAAACTACCAACAGCCTTATAACGGCAGATAACTTCCAAGCCCTTGCCGAATACCTTGCCGGGCAGAACTTCCATAGTAGTGTTTTCCAGATCTGCGCTGACATAGTGCGTCAGAATACCGGCAGCATTGATCTTTTCAAAGAAATAAATGGACATGCGCAGGTTTACATCGCCAACGCCGTCAATGGTCAGGCCAACAGAATTTTCACCGGGATCAAACACACCATCCTTACCTGTGCAATCATCTTTAAATTTCAGCAGATAGTTACCGTTTTCCAGTGCGAATACATTCTTGGTTTTTCCCGTGTAAACAAGTTTCTTTTCCATAATTGTTTCTCCTTATATATTGAATATAAAATTACTTACAGGTTTGCAGCGATTTTTCTATCTTTTTCCAAAACCGTCTCTGCGTCCTTTTGACGCTTTGCGTCCAGTTTCTTTGCCAGTTCAGCATCCTCAATGGCAATCATCTGGGCACAAAGGAGGGCTGCGTTAGCACCGCCGTTGATGGCAACAGTTGCAACCGGGATGCCGGTAGGCATCTGCACAGTGGACAAAAGCGCATCAATGCCGTCCACAGCGCCACCCTTACAGGGAATGCCGACAACAGGAAGTGTAGTGTTAGCAGCAATCGCACCGGCGAGGTGAGCTGCCATACCTGCAGCGGCAATAATGGCACCAAAACCATTGGATCGAGCATTTACCGCAAAGTCACGGGCTTCCACAGGGGTTCTGTGGGCAGAGTAAATATGTACCTCATAGGGGATTTCAAGAGATTTCAGGGTATCAATCGCCTTTTGTACGATAGGCAGGTCACTGTCGCTACCCATAATAATTCCTACTTTTTTCATAATACCTCCTATAGTAAGCCAAAAAGGGCGCACTTAGCCTGCAAAGCTAAATGCGCCCAGACGGTCGGCTGTTGGCAAAGCCATATAACTTTCTGTTCCCCTGTGGTGCTCCACATTTCCGTCAGTCGCAGAAAGCAACAAAAAACACTATAATTCTATCACGATGAAAATCCTCTGTCAAGAAAGGATAGTCACATTATAGGACTTTTGGATTAATGACCACGAATGGTGCGGTAAGCAGTAAACTTTTTGTATAACTTACAAAGTTTTCTTTGCTTCGCAGTAAATACAGCGATAAATACCCCTATCTGCATCCACGCATTTGAATACATGGTCTAATTCCTGTTCGGTAGAACTAATACAGCGGCTATTCTCGCAGAACAGTCGATTGACCAGAGTTTCCCCCTCCGACTCCATCTGCTTGCCGGCCTTAGCCTCTTCCAAGAGTTTTAGAATCAAAGCCATGCGCATATACTTGCCATTTAGAGCCTGGCGGAAATAGGCTGCTCTTGGGTCAGCATCCACTTTAACGCTAATTTCATTGACTCTGGGCAGAGGATGCAGTATCCGCATTGTTTCCTTCGCAGATGTAAGTTTTTGCGGTGTCAATATGTAACTATCCTTCAATCTTTCATAGGCGGAGGGATCATCAAACCGTTCCCTTTGGATACGGGTCATATACAAAACATCTAAAGAAGGCATAGCCTCATCTAAGGAGGTGGTTTCCACATAGTCCATATTGTTCTTCTCAAGGACTTCCCGCTTAATGTACTCTGGCAGTTGCAACTCCTCCGGAGAAATCAACACAACTTTTACGTTCTTGTATCGGCTCATAGCGGCCAGCAAAGAATGCACTGTTCTGCCATATTTCAAGTCGCCACAGCAGCCAATGGTCAAGCCATCAAAATGTCCGTTTTCACGGTAGATCGTTAAAAGATCCGCCAGTGTCTGCGTTGGATGGCAATGTCCGCCGTCACCGGCATTAATAACGGGGATAGTAGCGTTCTTGGCTGCCACATAGGGTGCGCCTTCTTTGGGATGCCGGATAGCCATAATATCTGCATAGCAGGAAAGAATTTTAGCCGTGTCAGCCATACTCTCACCTTTGGATGCAGAAGAACTGCTGGCTTCAGAAAAACCGATCACATTGCCACCCAATTCCATCATAGCTGCCTCAAAACTCAGGCGTGTACGGGTAGATGGCTCAAAAAACAAGGTGGCCAGTTTCTTGCCGCGACAGGCATTTTCATACTTGGAAGGATTTTCAATTATATCGCA
This sequence comes from Faecousia sp., assembly GCA_045594945.1. Taxonomy (GTDB): domain Bacteria; phylum Bacillota; class Clostridia; order Oscillospirales; family Oscillospiraceae; genus Faecousia. The sequence continues at coordinate 1,009 of JAZNZO010000112.1, read as the reverse complement.
GGCAGTATGGAGCAGTTCTTCCAACTCCAAAATGGAGAAATCTGTAATGTCAATCAGGCTTCTCATACTTTTGCTCCATTCACTGCAAGGTAATTGCGAATTCTTGCTACATTTTCGGCATTAGCAGGGTCCTCTTCCAGATACTCAATAATATCATAGACATCCACAACGCTGTATACCGGGAAACCAAATTCCTGCTCAACTTCTGCCATAGCAGACAGTTCGGTCTTGCCCTTCTCTTTCCGGTCCACCATAACGAAAGTTGCAGCAACCTTCACACCTTCCAGATTACTGAGAATGGCCATGCTTTCACGAATTGCCGTTCCGGCAGTAATCACATCTTCCACAATAACCACTTCTTCACCGGGCTGAGGTACATAGCCAACAAAAACGCCGCCTTCACCGTGATCCTTTACTTCTTTTCTGTTGAAGAAGAAAGGCACATCCAGGCCATTCTTGCTCAGGGCTACTGCAGCAGACACTGCAATGGAAATGCCTTTATAGGCAGGGCCATAGAGAACGGTGGGTTTCTTGCCGACCTTCTCAAAATAAGCCTTGGCATAGAATTCACCTAACTTGGCAATTTCATCGCCGGTTTTGATCATACCGGCATTGATAAAATAAGGAATTTTTCTTCCGCTCTTTGCTGTAAAATCACCGAATTTCAGCACGCCGGCGCTTTGCAGAAACTGAATAAACTCTCTTTTGTAAGTTTCCATCTCTTCTCCCCCATTAATCGCAGAATTCATTAACACAACGTCTGTAAGCGGCTACGGGGTCTTCTGCCGCAGTAATAGGTCTACCCACAACAATATAGTCAGAGCCAATTTCCTTGGCCTGCGCGGGCGTCATAACCCGCTTCTGATCCCCCACGTCGCCATCAGCAAAACGAACACCGGGAGTAACAGTCAAGAAATGCTTTCCGCATGTCTCGTGAACCTTGCCTGCTTCCAGAGGAGAACAAACAATACCGTCCAGACCTGCTTCTTCGGCGCATTTTGCATAGTGC
>JAZNZO010000111.1:0-5766 GCA_045594945.1 Faecousia sp. | reverse complement strand
TGGGAAACCTTGATACCAAAGGTAACGCCCTTGCCACAATAATCACACTTTGCCATTCATTGCACCTCCAATCCGCACATGATAATGGCTCGCTGAAATAGCGCCCAAAATCAGGCGCTTTGATATGATAGCAGAGTTCTTTCAAAAATGCAAGTCTTTTTTTGGAATTTTTTTGTTTTTTTCAAAATATTATTGTTGCTATTCCATTTTTCCACCGCTATAATACAAATAAGACTACTGGAGGTGGATTTATGGACAGTAACGGTGTACTTCTTTCTGTGCTTTCTGAGGCATTCCATCTGGAAATTGCCTACAAAGCCACAGATTTTGAAAAAGTGCGGCTAACGGTAGAGGATGTGACCCGTCCCGGTCTGCAAATCGCCGGTTATATGGACCACTTTGAGCCTATGCGTCTGCAGGTTATCGGCAACGCAGAAGCCAGTTACCTGGAAAAAATGCGCAAAAGCGATCGCCTTGCGGCTTTTGAGCGGATTTTCTCCTATCGGTTCCCGGCATTGCTGATTGCCCGGGATTTGCCTGTATGGGAAGAATGCCTGGTGATGGCAAAGCGGTATAATGTAACAGTCCTTCGCTCCCACGAGGCCACCAGCACGGTGGTTTCTGCCATTATTGCTTACCTGAAGGCCGCTTTGGCCCCTTGTATTACCCGTCACGGCGTGCTGGTGGAAGTTTACGGTGAAGGCTTGCTTTTACTGGGTGAAAGCGGTCTGGGTAAGAGTGAAGCTGCCATCGAACTGCTCAAGCGCGGCCATCGGCTGATTGCCGACGATGCAGTGGAAATTCGGAAAATTTCTGAAACTTCCCTGATGGGTACATCCCCGGAACTCATTCGCAACTATGTGGAACTAAGAGGCATTGGCATCGTCAACGTGGCAAAACTTTTCGGTATGGGTGCTGTAAAACTGGAAAACACGGTGGACCTGGTGGTGAACATAGTTCCCTGGAATACCCAGCAGGACTATGACCGGCTGGGCGTTGATGAACAGTATATGGAAATTTTGGGCGTAAATGTACCTATGAACACCATTCCCATCACCCCCGGCAGAAATTTGGCGGTGATTTTGGAAGTGGCGGCTATGAACAACCGCCAGCGCCGTATGGGCTACAACCCGGCCCTGGAATTCACCCAAATTTTGGACAGACACTTTGAACAGAATAATCCGAAAAACCAACCGGAGTCATTATGAAGGAATTTATCATCGGCAAAAACGATGCAGGGCAGAGATTAGACCGCTTTTTGGCAAAGGCTGTTCCTTTGCTGCCTGCTTCCCTTGCCCAAAAGTACATCCGCATCAAGCGGATCAAATGCAATGGGGGAAGGGCAGAACGGGACACCCGCCTGCAAGAGGGAGATGTGCTCCAACTGTATATCAATGACGAGTTCTTTGAAAAGCCTCGGCAGGATAATGCCTATTTAACGGTAGCAAGCCCCAAACTGAATATTGTCTATGAAGATGCCCATATCCTTTTGGTGGACAAACGGCCCGGTCTTGCAGTCCATCCCCACGATGGAGCAGAGTATGGCCGCACTTTGATTGACCATATCCTTTCTTATCTCTATCAAAAAAAGGAATGGACCCCCCGGGGAGAAAATGCCTTTACCCCTGCGCTGTGCAATCGGATTGACCGCAATACCGGTGGTATTGTGATTGCGGCAAAAACAGCGGAAGCCCTGCGGGTGATGAACCAAAAAATCAAGGACCGGGAAATGGACAAGCGATACCTTGCCATTGTGGAAGGTTGCCCCAAACCGGACAGTGGAAGTTTGAAGGGGTATCTATTTAAGGATGAAAAGAAAAACCGGGTGTTTGTCAGCGATACCCCCAAGCTCGGTGCTAAAACTTGCCAAACCAATTATAAAGTGCTTGCCAAAAGGAAGGACCTTTCCTTGGTGGAATGCGAACTGATTACCGGGCGGACGCACCAAATCCGCGCCCAGTTTGCCCACGCAGGCCACCCTTTGCTGGGCGATGGCAAGTATGGAAAATTGGATAAGCGCTTTGACAGAACCTACCAGGCTCTTTATTCTTACAAACTGACTTTCTGTTTCACAACGGATGCAGGAGAACTTTCCTACTTAAACGGAAAGTCCTTCCAGGTACAGGATGTGGATTTTGTAAAAGAGTACTTTTCAGATGTGAAAATGGAAAGGAAATGATCTTTTGCGCTGCGGAAAAACGGAAGAAACCTCTGTGATCTAACGAAGGAGAATGAAACGATGAAACGATCTGAAGTCAACAGGGCACTTAAAAAACTGGAAGCTATGTGCGAAAAGTACCATTGCTATCTGCCTCCCTTCTGCCATATGACCCCCGCAGACTGGGAAAAGGCCGGCCACGAATATGATGAAGTCCGGGATTGTATGCTGGGCTGGGATATTACCGACTACGGCCTTGGCAATTTTGACAAGTTTGGGTTTTCTCTGATTACCATTCGCAACGGCAACCGGGCGATGGAGGAGAAATATCCCAAGGTGTATGCAGAAAAACTCCTTTATCTGGAAGAAGGCCAGTACGCTCCCAACCATTTCCACTGGTACAAGACAGAGGATATTATCAATCGTGGCGGCGGCAATGTTCTCATTCGTGTCTACAACAGCCTTCCCAACGAAGAAATTGACTACGAAAGCGATGTAACTGTTCACACCGATGGTAAAACCTATACCGTTCCTGCCGGTTCTCAAATCCGTTTAACGCCCGGTGAGAGCATTTTTATCCAGCAGTATCTTTACCACGACTTTTCTGTGGAAGAGGGTACAGGAGCGGTACTGTTGGGCGAGGTGAGCCAGTGTAACGATGACAATACCGATAATCGGTTCAATCCGCCTGTGGGCCGTTTCCCCACCATTGAGGAAGACGAAGCCCCTTACCGGCTTTTGTGTAATGAGTATCCCGCAGCCAAGTGAGGTAAAAAGAATGGATATTGTTGCTTTAGGTGAACTCCTCATTGATTTTGCCACCATTGGCACAGATGCAGACGGCTATCCCACTATGGCGGCCCACCCCGGCGGCGCACCGGCAAATTTCCTGGCGGCACTGACCAAGTACGGCTGCAAGACCGCCCTCTTGGGAAAGGTAGGCACGGATACCTTTGGTGACCTTCTGCTGAATACCCTGCAAAATGCAGGTATTGAAACAAAGGGGATGATCCGTACTGACAGCGTGTTTACCACCCTGGCCTTTGTAACCTTTGATGAAGGCGGCGACCGGAAGTTTGCTTTTGCAAGGAAGCCCGGCGCCGATACCTGTATTTCCTTCGAGGAACTGGATCTTTCTCTGATTGAGGAAGCAAAGGTGTTCCACTTTGGTACCCTTTCTTTAACCCACGAGCCTGCCCGTACCGCCACCTATAAGGCGGTTGCCTACGCCAAAGCGCAAGGCAAACTGATTACTTACGATCCCAATCTGCGCAAGCCCCTTTGGGATAGTATGGAGGAGGCTAAGACCCAACTGCTCTGGGGCCTTTCTCAGGCAGATGTGGTAAAAATCAGTGACGAAGAGGTAGAATTCCTCTTTGGCCTGGGTGTCGAGGCGGGCGCAAAGCACATTTTGGATGCTTATGGGGTGAAGTTGGTCTTTGTGACTTGCGGTGCTAATGGCTGTTTCTTCAAGAACAAGACAGCAGAAGGTCATGTGCCAAGTTTACAAAACATTAAGGTTGTAGACACTACCGGCGCCGGTGATATTTTCGGCGGCAGCGCGGTGTCCCGGCTGTTGCAGTATTCTAAAAATCCGGAGGACTTGAATGAAGAAGAACTCCGGCAGATCGTTTCTTTTGCCTGTGCAGCCGCAGGCCTTTCCACCACTAAGTCCGGCGGTATTTCCAGTGTGCCGGATATGAAACAGGTTTTGGAGGCAATAAAGTGAACCGCACGATCCAAAAGGGACAAGGGGACGGTTCTGTTGTCCCCCGGTCGATAGCACAATTCAGCAGATAGCAAAATCCTATAAAACGGAACACGCCCGGATCTCCCGGGCGTGTTTTTAATATTTGATAGAACTTACCTGTAGCGCAGCAAAACCGACAGGGAAGCACAACCTGGTTTTATTCAATGACTTCTGTAATAGTACCGCTTCCCACGACGAGGTTACCGTCGTAGAGAACAACGGCCTGGCCTGGTGTTAGCGCCCGCTGGGGTGCTGAAAAGACCACCTTCATTTTGCCGTCTTCCATAGGATAGACAGTTGCTTCCTGGGGCTTATGCCGGTAGCGCGCCTTGGCGGTGACCTTCATAGGCGCTTCCAACCTTTCAAAAGGCAGGAAATTAACTTCCTCAGCAATTAATGTAGTGGCAAACAGGTTTTCTTCCGGCCCAAGGGTTACGGTGTTGCGGGCCATATCTTTCGCACATACATACATTGGCGCGCCCAAAGCCACACCTAAGCCCTTTCTTTGGCCTAAGGTATAGCTGACGGCGTTTTGGTGTGTACCCACCACTTTTCCGTTAAGATCCAAATACTCGCCCGTTGGATATTCTTTGCCTGTGTAACGCTTCATAAAGGAAAAGTAATCTCCATCAGGAATAAAGCAGATGTCCTGGCTGTCCTTTTTGGTGGCGGTCACAAATCCCTGCTCCAGGGCAATTTGCCGTACCTGCTCCTTGGTCAGTTCCCCTAATGGGAATAGGGTGTGGGCCAACTGCTCCTGCCGAAGCCCGGCTAAGAAGTAACTTTGATCCTTGTTTTCATCCGGGGCTTTATAGAGAAGAAATCTTCCGGTTTTCTCATCCTGGCGAATTCTTGCGTAGTGACCTGTGACGATATACTCACAGCCCAAGGACAGCGCCTTCTCCAAAAGCAGGCCAAACTTGATTTCTTTATTGCAAGATATACAGGGGTTTGGGGTTTGCCCCTGCTCGTAGGAAGAAATAAAGGGAGCAACAACTTTTTGACAGAAGGCGTTGCTTTCCTCAAAGGAATAGAAGGGCATATTTAGCCTTTGAGCTACCAGGGATGCATCCCGGGCCGGGGAGGGGACATCTTTTTTGCCAAGCAAGGCTTCGTTGCACAAAAGCATAGTGCCGCCTATGCAGTCAAAGCCGGCTTCCTGCGTCAGATAAGCTGCTACAGAACTATCTACGCCGCCACTCATAGCAATCATGGCTTTTTTCTTGGTCAAAGCAAATCCTCCCTTCATTTTTGTGCTTTAACTGTAACATATCCCATAAAAAATTGCAATGGGTGTTCCTTTTGTAATTTTTGGATAGCCACTATATAGTGTGACATATTGTAACAGCCAAACACAAGATATGGAAATAATGCAATAAAATTGCCATAAAATGTAAAAATTTACAACATTTACATCGAATAAATGGTAACAAATATGTAATTTTTTCGCCGGAAGGGGTTGAAAAAATCGCGGGGCTCTGCTATAATGGCGACGAAATATGATGAAGAAGGAGCGCCGTGACGATGAGAAGACTCACCTGCCTGATGATGGCATTGGCGATATTTTTTAGCCTGGTCCTGATGCAAAGTCCCACTGTTTACGCGGAAAACGAAGGGCCCGGCCAAGAAACATTGAATACTACACCGGAGCCTACACCGGCATCTACCCCAGAGCCTACACCGGAACCCACTCCGGAACCTACCCCGGAACCTACCCCGGAACCCACTCCGGAACCTACGCCGGAGCCTACCCCCGAAGCTACACCGGAACCGACGGCTGAGCCCACCCCGGACCCCAGCATACCCAGTGGTGGGCCCTTTACCTTCAGCAAATCCGGTTTGTCTATTGTAAAGAGTT
>JAZNZO010000110.1:0-11557 GCA_045594945.1 Faecousia sp. | reverse complement strand
ATTTTGTCTGCTTCGCAGACATATTCCCCCGCCGACGGGGAAAACTACTCCCCAGGGAGAAGGCTTTAAGGGAACCCTTCTTTGCTATGTTGCATTTTGACGATTTGGTGGTTCTTTGACGCTCTGACCCGGAACCTTTGTAGGTTCCGGGTCTTCCACTTTCTGGGAAAAGTATAAAATTTTTTGGAATTTTCTCTTAACAGGGTAGAAGACAGAAGCAAATTGTGCTATAATGAACAAAACTATGCGTAACCACTACGAAAAGACGGAGAGATGGGTATGTTGGAAATTTTAGCACCTGCCGGATCTATGGATGCCCTTCGTGCGGCGGTTCAAAACGGTGCCCACGCAGTATATCTGGGCTGCGGTAAATTCAATGCCCGGCAAGGCGCAAAGAACTTTACCCCGGACACCCTTGCAGAAGCAGTGAAATACTGTCACGTGCGGGGCGTTGGGGTGCATTTGACCCTGAATACCCTGGTATCGGACAAAGAGACCGGGGACATTGCTGCGCTCATTCATCACGCAGCCAAGTGCGGTGTGGATGCTTTCATTGTGCAGGATTTAGGCGTGATTTCCCTTTGCCGGCAGATTGCGCCCCACATTCCCCTTCATGGCTCTACCCAAATGAGCATCCACTCTTTGGCAGGTGTGCAACTTTGTAGCGCCTGGGGCCTTTCCCGTGTGGTTTTGAGCCGGGAACTGAGCCGGGAGGAAATTCGCTACATTTGCCAAAACTCTCCCATTGAAATTGAAGTGTTCGGTCACGGCGCCCTTTGTATGTGCTATTCCGGCCAATGCTATTTGTCTGCGGCCATTGGCGGCCGATCCGGAAACCGGGGCCGCTGTGCCCAACCCTGCCGGCAAAGCTACGGCTACGGCCGTCACCAGGCAGACAATTATCCCTTGAGCCTGAAAGATAATTGCCTGGTTACATATCTGCAGGAACTGGAAAATATGGGCGTCAGATCTCTGAAACTGGAGGGCCGTATGAAGCGGCCGGAATATGTGGCGGCAGTGACCGGGGTATACCGGCAGGCAGCCAATGGCAACCCGGTGACCCAGGATATGATGCAGAGGCTGCATACTGCCTTTAACCGCCAGGGATTTACCGATGGGTATTATGCAGGGAAATTGGGCCAGGGGATGTTTGGTGTCCGGGATGAGAAGGAAGAAAGCGCCCAATGGCTGAAGCAAATGCGGCAGACCTATGAAGCAACAGAGCAGCCGTTGGTACCTATTCGGTTTGAAGTGCGGATTAAAGAGGATGGCGCAAGCCTGACTGTCTTTGATGAGCAGGGAAGGTCCTGCATGGTGAATGGTCCTGTGCCGGAGCAGGCAAGAATGAAGGAACTGACGGCAGAAGAATTGGCAAACCGCCTGGAAAAAACCGGCGGCACTCCTTATCTTTGCCGACAGGTGAAGGTAAACCTGACACCGGGACTTACTTTGTCCGCTTCTTCCATCAATGCTATGCGCCGGGATGCTCTCAACCAACTGACGGCGGTGCGGGGCAGACAGGAAAGTGTGAAGCTGGGGAAATGGTCCAAGCCGGTCATCTATACCGGTGAACGGGGACAACCGGTTTATACGGTCCAGGTGACCAGCCGGGAACAGATCACCAGAAAACTGCTGCAAATGAAACCGGCAGTTTTGTATGTACCTTTGCACATTTTGGCATCTGACTTGCAGTTTACCCAGGAACTTTCCAAACGGGTAAAGGTGTGCGCAGTCCTTCCCCGAATTGTTCACGATGGGGAAGTAAGCGGCCTGCAACAGAGTTTGCGTCTCGTAAAAGCATCCGGTGTACGGGAAGCACTGGTTGGAAATTTGGGCCACCTCTTGCCCGTTCGGGAATGCGGTATGGCAATTCGGGGCGATTTCGGCCTGAATTTATATAACTCTACGGCTGTGAATATGGCGAAACAGATGGAACTGCGTTCTGCTTGCCTCAGTTTTGAAATGACCCTTCCGCAAATGCGGGATGTAAGCAAAGCCCTTCCCTGTGAGGCCTTTGCCTATGGCAGACTGCCCCTTATGGTGACGGAAAATTGCCTGATTCGTTCCCGTACCGGAAATTGCACCTGCCACCTGTCCGGCACAAAGCTGACGGACAAAACCGGGGCAGATTTCCCGGTGATCAAGGATGGAAACAGCTGCCGCAGTGTGCTTCTGAATGGCAAGAAATTGAATTGGCTGGACCGGGCATATGATCTGTACCGCTTGGGCCTTTGGGCTGTCCGGCTTTCCTTTACCACAGAAAATCCCAATGAAGTGGACCAGGTGCTGGCAAGTTGCGATAATCCCCAGCCCTTCGACCCGGGTACATCCACAAGAGGTTTGTACCTGAGAGGACTTGACTGAAAGGAACCAAAGTATGGAACTGGTTTTGGCATCTCAATCCCCCCGTCGCAGGGAACTATTGGCCCTTTTGGGCCGTCCCTTCCGGGTGCAGGTGGCTTCTGTTGATGAAACGATGGATGATCTGCCTATTGCAGAAGCGGTTGCCCGGCTGAGCCACCGGAAAGCCGCCGCCATTGACGCAGCGGCAGAAGAAATTGTGATTGGTGCTGATACAGTGGTGGTACTGGATGGGCAGGTGCTGGGAAAACCCCGGGATAGGGAAGATGCACTGCGGATGCTCCGGAGTCTTTCCGGAAAAACCCACCAGGTGATGACCGGTGTTTGTGTATTAAAAGGGGAGAAGGTACGAACTCACACGGAAGTGACGGAAGTGTCATTTCGACCCCTGACGGAAAAAGAAATCCGAGACTATGTTGCAACCAATGAGCCTATGGACAAGGCTGGCGCTTATGGTATCCAGGGCGGCGCCGCCCGGTTTGTGGAAGGCATCCGGGGAGACTACTACAATGTGGTGGGGCTTCCGGTGTGCAGGCTGGGCCTTATGCTGGAGGAAATCATGGAGGAAACAAAATGAAGCATTATTTGTCCACCCGTGTGAAGGTGGTTTTGATTGCATCCGTCCTTTTGGTGGTGGTTATGGCCATCCTGGGCAGTATGATTAAGACGGATGTGGGCAGCAATGTGGTCCAGGGCCTGCTCAGCCCTCTGCGGACCGGTGCCAGCCGCTTGACCGATGGGGCAGAGCAGCTTTACAGCTATATGTTCCGCTATGAAGCGGTGGCGGCTGAGAATGAAGCGCTGAAACAGCAGATTGCCAAGATGGAAGACGATGCCCGCCGGGCAGACTCTGTTACCCGGGAAAATGAACGGCTTCGGGCGCTTTTGGAACTGAAGGAAGCCAATGAAGACTATGTGCTTCTGGATGCCTATGTAATTGGCAGAAGTTCTGTGGACTGGAAAAACACGGTTACAATTAACAAGGGCACCAATGCAGGCATTGAAAAGGATATGTGCGCCATTACTGCCAACGGTGAATTGGTGGGCCTTGTCAGCGAAGTAGGCCCCAACTATGCGGTAATTAAAACAGTGCTGGACCCCTCTTTGGAAATCCGTGCAACGATTTCCTCTTCCGGCGACAGCGGCATGGTAAAGGGCGGCTATTCTGTCAACGCTGCCACAAAACTGCGGATGAGCCACCTGGCAGTGTCCGCTTTCCCCCATAACTACGACCAGGTGGTGTCTACCGGCTCCACCTACTATCCCCGGAATTTGATTTTGGGGTATGTTATTGATGCCGGTCACGAAGAAACCGGTGTTGCAAAGTATGCTATTTTGGAACCTGCGGTTAACATTGGTGTATTGGAGCAGGTATTTGTGATTTTGGATTATGAGGCCGAGTAAGGTATGAAGAAAGAACGCAGTTTCCGACCGGACAAGGTGGGTACCACCGTCCTGCATAAACTGTATATTTCCCCAAGTCAGCGAAAGACTATCCTAAAATGGAGTCTTTACAGCCTTGTGCTGGTCTTTATCAGCGTGATTCAGGATGTTATGCTCAGCAATGTGCGCCTACTGGGGGCAACCACAGAATTGGTCCCCTGCGGCATTTTTCTGATTTGCATTTTGGAGGGCGCAGAAGGCGGCTCGGTGTTTACCTTGCTTGCTGCTTGGATTTATTTGTACACCGGCACACCCGCCGGCCCCTACTGCATTGTGTTTATCACGATGCTGGGCATAGGAATGAGTATATTCCGCCAAACCTACTTGCAACGGGGGTTTGGTACGGCTCTGCTATGCGTAGGTGTTTGTATGATTTTCTACGAACTGGCGGTATTTGGCATTGGCCTGTTTTTAGGGCAAACTTACGGATATAGAATTTTGGCCTTCTTAGTCACTGCCCTGGGCAGTGTGCTGGCGGTTCCTGTTTTGTATCCTGTCTTCCTGCGGATACAGGCTATAGGAGGAGAAATATGGAGAGAGTAACCCGCAGACGGACCATATTTGTAATTTTGACGTTCCTGCTGGTTATGGTGTTCTACGGTTTCAAACTGTATGATATGCAGGTTTTGGACCCGGATAGTTACGCCAAAAACCAAAGCACGTTTACCACCTATACCCGGGTGAAAGCGGCGCGGGGCGATATACTGGATATCAATGGCAATGTGCTTGTTGGTAACCGTACCAGTTTTAACCTGGAACTGAACCACTATGTGCTTCTTAGTTCCAGTGGCACCAACAACCATATTTACCGGTTGGTAAAGCAGTGCCAGGAATTGGGGATTCAGTACAGCGAAAGTTTCCCCATTACGATGGAACGACCCTTTACCTATACCTTGAACCAGCAGTCTTCCACCAAGCAAAGCCATTACCAGGCATATCTGAAATACATTGGCGGCCTGGATTCGGATATTACTGCGCCTGTGCTTATTCAGCGTCTTCGGGTTATTTACGGTTTTCCCGAGGAGTGGACGGATGAAGAGGCAAGAGCGGTTATCGGCATCCGCTATGAGATGGCCTTGAGAAACTGCGTGGGCACTCTGCCTAACTATGTGTTTATTTATGACGCCGATGAGGATGCCCTGGGTGCAGTTGTAGAATTGGGCGTGCCCGGCATGAATGTGGAAGAGTCCACAGTTAGAGAGTATGCTACCGGCTATGCAGCCCATATTTTGGGTCACGTTGGTAAAATCACTGCAGAGCAGTGGGAGCATTACAAGGATGTAGACGGCTATGCGATGGATGCTGATATCGGCCAAAGCGGACTGGAAGCGGCCTATGAAACCTACCTTCACGGCGTTGATGGACTTCGGGAAGACACGGTAGCAATGGATGGCACGCTGGTCTCCCGTCGCTGGATTCAGGAGCCCAAGGCCGGTGCCAATGTGAAAATTACCATCGACCTGAGCCTGCAGCGGGCAGCAGAGGACGAGATGGCCCGCCTGGCAGAAGAACTGACCACCACACATAAAGTTGGTGACGGCGGAGATGCCGAAGGTATGTCTGTTGTGGCGATGGATGTGCAAACCGGCCAGGTTTTGGTCTGCGGCAGTTACCCTACCTATGACCCGGAACTGTTCCACGCCACCTATAACGACCTGATTGCAGATCCCCTGCGGCCCACCTATAACCGGGCCCTGCTGCAGATTTATCCTCCCGGATCCACCTATAAGGTGTCTGTGGCAATTGCTGCCATTGACAGTGGTTATGTGGGCGCAGAGGAGGAAATTCAGGATAAGGGTATCTTCAGAAGAATTCCCGGCTTCTACGCATCTTGCTTGAACTATACCAAGTACGGACAGCTTCACTATCACGTGGATGCAGCGGAAGCCATTCGGGTTTCCTGCAACTACTATTTCTATGAATTGGGCTACCGGATGAATATGGAACCCATTGACACCACAGCCAAAGCCCTGGGCTTGGGTGAGCCAACCGGCATTGAACTTTTTGAGTACACAGGCTACCGGGCAAATGCAGAAACCAAAGCCAAACTGTATTCCGGCAATAATAGGTACTGGTCTGTCAGTGACCAGGTGCTGGCGGCTATTGGCCAGTCTGATAACCGCTTTACCCCCATCCAGCTTTGCTCTTATGCAGCGGCCCTTGCCAATCGTGGCACCCGGTATAAGGCAACGCTATTGAACCGGATTGAGTCTGCCGATTATCGGACCAAACTGCTGGAAGGCAGTGTGGGCGTTCTTTCCCGGCTGGAGATCAGCGATCTGGCCCATCAATCCTACCTGCAGGGTATGATTGACTGTTCCCATACTTTAGGCGGTACGGCCTATAGCGTATTCCGGGGCTACCCCATTAAAGTGGCCTCTAAAACCGGCACAGCCGAACACAGCCAGATAGGAAGAACCAATAACGGCGCGTTTATTTGCTTTGCCCCTGCAGAGAATCCCCGAATTGCTATTGCAGTGTATGGTGAGTACACCGGTTCCGGCGGTCGGCTTGCAACTGTGGCAAAGGCAATTATGGATGTGTATTTTGCAACAGAACTGGAAAATGAAGTGCCCACCTATGAGAACAAAATAAGTTAAGAAAAAGGGACGCTTCACTTATGAAGCGTGCCTTACGTTTATCTATGTTCGCCAAGATAGAACAGAGCCAAGGTGCCGGGGCCGGAGTGGGAGCCGATAACTGCACCGGTGTAGTAGATGAGCACATCTTTCACACCGTAGTTTTCTCTAACCAACTTCTCAAGATGCTTGGCATCTTCGATGCAGTCACCGTGACAAATGAACACGGTATCGTTCTTGCCGGGCAGGGCAGTTTCACCCATTTTTTTGGCAATGGCTTCGATGGATGCCTTTCTGCCGCGAACCTTGCCCACATTGATCAGGTGGCCCTCATTGTCTACATGAAGAACGGGCTTGATCTGCAGCATAGTACCAACCAATGCGGTGGCAGCGCTGACACGTCCGCCCCGCTTCAGATACATCAGATCGTCAACGGTGAACCAGTGACACAGATGGAGTTTATTGTCTTCGCACCATTTGTGCAGGTCTTCCAAAGACAGGCCTGCATCTCTTTGCTTGCAGGCATAGTATACAAACAGGCCCTGACCCAGGGAAGCACACAGGGTATCCACCACCAGCACTTTTCTGCCGGGATAGACTTCCATCAGCTCCTGAGCGGCGATGTAGGCACTTTGATAGGTGGTGGACAGACCGGAGGAAAATGCCAGCACAAGGGCATCCTCACCGCCTTGCACAATGGGCTCAATAACAGCCTTCCAGCCTTCCGGGTTAACGGCACTGGTCTGGGTGGTTGCACCCTTGCGAAGACCGGCATACATTTCCTGCAGCCAGCTTTCCGTATATTGATTATAGGCCTTTCCGTTATAATTCACCGTCAGGCGAACATAGGAAAGACCCAGTTCATCATACATTTTTTCAGGGAAGTCACAGCAACTGTCTGTGATGATACGATAGGACATGGGAAACACTCCTTTTGTGGGATTTAGGAAAGTTGGGACATTGTCCCGCTTCTACAGGGTTATTTTACCGCAAAACGGGAAAAACACTACCTACCAGCCGGAGAAAAGCCAAAGTAGAGCCCTCTCTACAGGAGAATATACCCACTCTACCCTGGGGAGAGTGGGTATTTATGGTGATTTAACCGGCTTTTAGTGCTTTTCTTTCCAAATGCTTGGGAAAGTAAACATTAGAAGGGAAGCCCAAAGGAAGATGCTAATAAAGCCGTAGGGCAGGCAGTGCATAGGCGCAGAAACCAAAATATAGAGCTGATTTAAGGTGTTGCCTACGGCTTCGGTAGCATATACGGAAGCGATGTTGGCAATCATAAAAACAAGGGTCAGCACAAGGCTTGCTATGCTGATACCCCGGATTTGCAAAAGGTACTTTCGCTGCCCCTTTTTCAGTCCTTCCAGGGTAAGCAGTACCGGCGGCACATAAAACAGAACGGCAAATACCCCTTGAAAGATGTTCAGCACCGGGATGTGTGCCTGGATTGTGCCAAGCCCCACGCAGATGATATATAGAAATAACCAAAGAAGATAAATCAGTTTTTGTCTCATGGTAAACCCCTCTTTATACAAGGATAATTATATTTTACCCTAATTTCCGAAAAATGGCAAGGGATAAAGGGGCGAAAGCCAAAAAATACTGGACATAGGGGAGATAAAATGGTATAATACGAAAATCAAAGAGGGGAGGACCAAAGATATGAAATGTCCTTTTTGCGGTGATCCGGAAAGCAAGGTTGTGGATTCCCGCCACAGTGAAGACGGCCTCAGCATTCGCCGCCGCCGGGAGTGCCTGGCCTGCCAAAAAAGATTTACCACTTATGAAATTGTGGAAAGCCTGCCGGTAATTGTTGTGAAGAAGGACGGCTCCCACCAGAGTTTTGACAGAAACAAAATCCTCAATTCTATGGTTCGCGCTTTCGATAAGCGGCAGGTGGATATGGCAGATCTGGACCGCATCACCACCGAAATTGAGCAAACCATTCAAAATACCTTAGAGCGGGAAGTGACTACCGACCGAATTGGTCAGATGGTTATGGAACGCATCAAGCCCCTTGATGAAGTGGCCTACATCCGTTTTGCATCTGTGTACCGCCGTTTCCAGGATGTACAGAGTTTTATTTCAGAAATCAATAAGTTCTTGGAGGAACAGTAATGATCACAATGTTTTCACCTGCAGATAATTTCGGCATCAATGATTTGCTGCCGGAAATGGGTGGTTTCTTGGGAGACATTCGTTTCTATCTGTGCCTGTTTTTGCTGCTTGTCCCCATCCTTATGGCTGGTATGGGCGCTTTGCGGTTTTTCCGCCCAGCGCAAGAGGCCAACCGCTTTGTAGGTTACCGCACCTTCTTCGGTATGGGCAGTGTCTACGCCTGGCAGGTGACCCAATGGGTCAGCGGCGCCTTGTTTATGGGCGTTGGGGGTCTGCTCCTGCTGCTCGCTATTATCCAGTGCTTCGTAATGGGCGCTAAGGAAGTGGGAGATGCAGTCAGCAATATGTGTACCTGGCTGATCGTGGAAGGCGTTGGACTTTTGCTTGCTATCGTGGCGGTGGAAGTGGTTATAGGCCTGCAATTTGACAAAGAAGGTTGCCTGCGTCCGGGAAGACGGTTCTTCTTCCTGCGCTATGTACCTTACCGCCAACCTGAGGTAGAGCAGGTTAAACCGGAGCCCCAGGTTCAGAAAGTGGAGGAAAAAGAAGAACCCCAACTGTCTAATCAGGATTTGTTTACTCAGGACGACTTCTTTGATTTCGACGCGCTCCTGGCAAACGACTCCGTTCCCACAGAAAATCCTCAGAATAAAGAATAACAGTAGGTCCGCCATCCGGCGGACCTTTTTGTTACATCATAGATAATGGTTAATTTGATCATTCTGCGAAAAATGATCAAATTAACCTTGACGATTGATGTGAATAAGGATATACTATAAGTAGTTTTATTTGGCGAGGGAAAACTATGCGCAATTTCAATTACGAGAAAATATATACCACGCTGTTGACTCCTGAGATCGTGCAGATGCTGGCGCAGATTCATGAACACAAGGGAGAGTATGCAAATGTGCAAGAGGACGAACTGACGCACCTGATTGAGGTCGCCCGTATTCAAAGCACTGAGGCATCCAACCGGATTGAGGGAATTTATACTTCTAATGAGCGCTTGCAAAAAATTGTCAAGGATAAGACCACACCCCGAAACCGGGGCGAAAAAGAAATTGCAGGCTACCGGGATGTGCTGGCAACCATCCACGAAAGCCATGCCTATATTCCCGTAAAACCGGGAATGATCTTGCAGTTGCACCGGGATATGTATAAGTTTAGCGGAATGAATATGGGGGGCAGTTATAAATCTTCTGATAATGTAATTAGCGAAGAAGATACCCAAGGAAACAAGCACATTCGCTTTCAGCCCGTATCCGCATGGGAAACCCCGGATGCTATGGAGCGGTTGTGCCAGGCATACAATGAACTTTGCAATAATGGGCAGTATGACCCTCTGCTGATGATCCCGGTATTTATCCTGGATTTTCTTTGCATCCATCCTTTTAACGACGGCAATGGCAGGATGAGCCGGTTGATGACTTTGCTCCTGCTTTATCGGGCTGGGTACAATGTAGGAAAATATATTAGCATAGAGCGGCTGATTGAAAAAACCAAAGGTGCATATTACGAGGAATTGCAGGAGAGTTCTGCCTGCTGGCATGAGGAAGAAAATGATTACCTTCCTTTTGTGACCTACTTGTTAGGGGTAATCTTGGCTGCTTATCGGGAGTTGTTTGACCGGGTCAGAATGGTGCGCGAGAACACCAAAAAGCCCAACCGTGTCCGGGAACTAATCAGGGGACACCTTGGAACGATTACCAAAACAGAAATTATGCAGCAGTGTCCGGATATCAGTCAAATCACCGTTCAGCGGGCACTGAATGATTTGGTGAAAAGCGGCGAGGTGCTGAAGATCGGCGGTGGCCGTTACACTTCTTATACTTGGAACAGGGAGAGAGAATGATATGATTACAGGTGAACTGAAAAATAGAATTGACGGCTTGTGGGACATTTTTGCTGCAGGCGGCTTGGTAAATCCCTTGGATGTGATCGAGCAGATCACTTACCTGATGTTTATCCATGATTTGGACTCTACTGATAATCTTCGTGCTAAAGAGAGTGCTATGCTGGGCCTGCCCTATAAGAGCATTTTTTCTGATGAAGTGGAGATAGGCGAACGAAGGATTGCTGGAAATCAACTGAAATGGTCTGTATTCCACGATTTTGATGCAGGCAAAATGTACTCTGTTATGCAGGAGTGGGTGTTCCCTTTTATTAAGAACCTGGGCTCCGACAAGGATAGTGCCTACTCCAAGTATATGGGAGATGCTATTTTTAAGTTGCCCACACCGCTGCTGCTGAGCAAGGTGGTGGACTGCCTGGATCAGATCTACGATCAAATGGAGAAGGTGAAGGATAGCGATATTCGTGGCGATGTCTACGAATATCTGCTTTCCAAGATCAGCCAGTCCGGCCTGAACGGCCAATTCCGTACGCCCCGCCATATTATCAAGATGATGGTGGAGTTGATGCAGCCCAAGCCGGAGTTTACCATCTGCGACCCTGCTTGCGGCACCGCCGGCTTCCTGGTGGCGTCGGAAGAATACTTGATGGAAAACCACAAGAAAGAGATCTTCTTCGACCGGGTCAAGAAGGATCACTTCCTGAACCACATGTTCTTTGGCTACGATATGGACCGGACCATGCTCCGTATCGGCGCGATGAATATGATGACTCACGGTGTGGACAGCCCCTTTATTGAGTACCGGGATAGCCTCAGTGATCAAAATCCGGATAAGGAGAAGTTTGATCTGATTCTTGCCAACCCTCCCTTTAAGGGCAGCCTGGATGCGGACACCGTATCTGCTGACCTGCTGAAGGTCTGCAAGACCAAGAAGACAGAATTGCTGTTTTTGGCACTGTTCCTGCGGATGCTGAAGACCGGCGGACGGTGCGCCTGCATCGTTCCTGATGGTGTGCTGTTCGGTTCTTCCGGTGCGCACCAAGCTATTCGTAAGGAATTGGTGGAAGGCAATCGGCTGGAAGCAGTTATCTCTATGCCCAGCGGCGTGTTCAAGCCCTATGCAGGTGTGTCCACCGGTATTCTGATCTTTACCAAGACCGGTCACGGCGGCACGGACAAGGTCTGGTTCTACGATATG
>JAZNZO010000109.1:0-10030 GCA_045594945.1 Faecousia sp. | reverse complement strand
TCGGCGAAAAGGCTTGCGCGGAATTTGCCGCTGCTGCCAAGGCTGCCAAGACTGTTGTTTGGAACGGTCCTATGGGCGTGTTTGAAAACCCTGTTCTCAGCAAGGGCACCAAGGCTGTTGCACAGGCCCTGGCTGACAGTGGAGCCGTGACCATCGTCGGCGGTGGTGACAGCGCCGCTGCTTGCGAGCAGCTGGGCTTCGCTTCCCAGATCACTCATATTTCCACCGGCGGCGGTGCATCCCTGGAGTTCCTGGAAGGTCTGGAACTGCCCGGCATCGCTTGCCTGCAGGATAAATAATTTGGAAATACGCGGCAAGGCCCGGTCCTTGCTGCTTGATAAAAGGAAAAGAGGAGACTTTAAGAAATGAACAGAAAGTATCGTAAGACCGTGATTGCGGGCAACTGGAAGATGAACAAGACTCCCACCGAGACCAAGGAGTTTATGACCAAGCTGAAGACCATGCTGCCCAAGGGCCGCTGGTGCGACATCGCTCTGTGCGTTCCCGCCGTTTGCATTCCTGCCGCTGTTCGCGCTATGCGTGAGACCAGAGTTGGCATCGGTGCTGAAAACTGCAACCCCAATCCCAGCGGTGCATACACCGGTGAGATTGCTACCAATATGCTGGTTGATGCCGGTTGTAAGTATGTCATCATCGGCCACTCCGAGCGCCGCGCTATGGGCGAAACCGATGCAGATGTCAATGCCAAGGTTCTGGCTGCTCTGGAAGCAGGTCTGACCCCCATTATGTGCTGTGGCGAAACCCTGGAGCAGAGAGAAGCCGGCATCACCGACGAGTGGATTGCTATGCAGATCAAACTGGGTCTTGCGAATGTACCCGAAGATAAGATCCGCAAGGTGGTTATCGCCTACGAGCCCATCTGGGCTATCGGCACCGGCCGTACCGCTACCCCCGAGCAGGCTCAGGAAGTTTGCGAAAACATCCGCGCCGTTGTTCGTAAGCTGTACAGTTCCAAGAATGCCCGTGCAACTTCCATCCTGTACGGCGGCTCCATGAACGAGAAGAACGCTTTTGAACTGCTGGCAAAGCCCGACATCGACGGCGGCCTCATCGGCGGCGCTTCCCTGGTTCCCGAGAAGTTCGTGCAGATCATCGAGGCTGCAAATCAGCCCACTGCTTAAGCGGCTGCGCCGCAACTAAGTTTGTCCTTTCGGACAAGTGAAGTTATTTCATAGTGAAGTTGCCTTGCAGTGAAGTTTGCGTTGCAAATCTTGCAGAAACTTAACTTCACAGAAATCACCACCCGAAAAAGGTTATGATATCCTTCTTCGGGTGGTTTTTTTGAAAAGAAGGTGAAACCATGCTGCCTCAGGCATTTTTAGATAGAATTCAAAACCAGTTAGGGCAGGAGTATCCGGCTTTCCTGGAAAGTTTGGAGCGCCCCAGAGCAGTGGCTCTGCGGTTTAATCCCCTGAAAGGGGAGGTGCCCCGGTTGTCCTTTACCCTGGAAAGTGTCCCCTGGGAGGAACAGGGCGTCTATTATGATCCCCAAAGCCGCCCGGGCTTGCACCCTTATCACGAAGCCGGCGTATACTATTTACAGGAGGCCAGCGCTATGGCACCGGTAGGGCTTCTGAACCCACAGCCCGGTGAGTGCATTTTGGATCTGTGCGCTGCCCCCGGTGGCAAGACCACCCAAATTGCCGGCCGC
Organism: Faecousia sp.; assembly: GCA_045594945.1. GTDB lineage: Bacteria > Bacillota > Clostridia > Oscillospirales > Oscillospiraceae > Faecousia. The sequence continues at coordinate 8,358 of JAZNZO010000109.1, read as the reverse complement.
ATGGCAGGGCAGGGCCTGCTTGTCTGTAATGAAATCAACCCAAAGCGGGCGAAAATCCTGGGCCGCAACATCGAACGGATGGGCGTTTCCAATGCCCTGGTACTTAATGAGCATCCTCAAAATTTGGCCCGGAAATTCACAGGCTTTTTTGACAGGGTGCTGGTAGATGCCCCTTGCTCCGGAGAAGGTATGTTCCGCAAAGAAGAAGCGGCAGTTACCGACTGGAGCGAAGATACCGTTTTGATGTGCGCGGCCCGACAGGCGGAAATTTTGGACAGTGCCGCTTCTATGGTGCGCCCCGGTGGCCTGCTGGTTTACTCTACCTGTACCTTTGCGCCCCAGGAAAACGAAGAGACAGTGGAGGGCTTTTTGGCCCGCAACCCGGCATTTTCCCTGGAAGAAGTGTCTGCCCCCTGGTTTACAAAAGTGGGGAAAGGGATGTTTCGCCTTTGGCCCCACAAGTTAAAAGGGGAGGGCCACTTTGCTGCCGTACTGCGCAAGCATACCGGGCAGGAAGAGGAGCCGGATTGTTTGAAAGGAACCAAACTTCCCAAAGCCTGGGAGCAGTTTGCAAAGGAAAATGCCATTTCCCTGCCTGCCGGAAAAGCCCTGCTTTTTGGGCAGACCGTCTACTGGGTGCCGGAAAATACGCCGGAACTGAAGGGCCTGCGGGTAATCCGCCCGGGTCTTGAATTGGGCGAACTGAAAAAGGACCGGTTTGAGCCGGCTCACGCCTTGGCCCTATGGCTGAAGGGAGCCAAAAACTGCCTGTCTTTTGGGGCTCAGAGCGAAGAAATTGCCGCCTATATGAACGGGCAAACCTTGCCCTGCAGCAAAAAGGGCTGGACTCTTGTGCAGGTGGATGGGTATAGCCTTGGCTGGGGCAAATCCGACGGCAGCGTGCTGAAAAACCATTATCCGAAGGGGCTTCGCCGGCAAGGGTAAATTTGTGCTTTACATAATTCCAATACTATGGTATAATAACGGCGCAAAAATGCTAATTCGCAAGGAGTGAGTCATCCTTGGCAAGATATGAAATAATTGGCGGTACGCCCCTGGAGGGCGAGATCTCCATTAGCGGCGCAAAAAATGCGGCCGTTGCCATTCTGCCAGCCGCCCTGCTGATTAACGGGGTCTGCCGTGTGGAAAACGTGCCGGATATTTCTGATGTCCGCATTCTTTTAAGCATCCTTGAGGATATGGGCGCCGGGGTTTCCCGGGAGGGCTCTACCGTTACTTTGGACTGCCGCAATATTAACACCACCTGCCCCAATGCAGAGTTGGTGAAGAAAATGCGGGCCAGTTACTATCTGATGGGCGCGCTTTTGAGCCGTTTCCATGAAGCAAAAGTGGCGTTGCCCGGTGGTTGTAACTTTGCCAGCCGCCCCATTGACCAGCATATCAAGGGCTTTGCCGCCCTGGGTGCGGATGTGGAAGAAACAGAAGAATATGTGGCATTAAAGCCCGGTAAAAACGGCCTGCAAGGCGCAAGAGTAAGCCTTGACGTGGTCAGTGTGGGTGCCACTATGAATATCATTATGGCCGCTTGCCTGCTTCCCGGGCAAACGGTGATCGAAAATGCAGCCAAGGAGCCCCACATCGTTGATTTGGCTAACTTTTTGAACACGATGGGCGCCAGCATCTCCGGCGCAGGTACGGATACGGTGAAAATCCGGGGCGTGGAGCGGTTGGAAGGCGGCACATATGCCATTATTCCCGACCAGATTGAAGCAGGCACCTACCTTGCGGCAGTTGCGGCTACCGGCGGCAATGTACTGCTGCACAATGTAATCCCCAAGCATATGGACTGCATCACTTCCAAATTGCAGGAAATGGGCGCCCAAATTATCAACTATGACGATGCCATCCGCATCCGGCAAACCGGCCGGCTGAAAGGCACCACCGTTAAGACCCGGCCGTACCCCGGCTTCCCCACAGATATGCAGGCACAGATCTGCGTGTGTATGAGCCAGGCCGATGGCATCAGCCGCCTGACGGAGAGCGTCTATGAAACCCGGTTCTTTGGTTACTGCTCCGAACTGATTAATATGGGCGCAGATATTCTTATCAAAGAAAAAACCGCCTTTGTTACCGGTATGCCCCGCCTTCGGGGTGCCACTGTCCGGGCAAGGGACCTGCGTGCAGGCGCCGCATTGGTGATTGCAGGATTAAGCGCAGAAGGCACTACCTATGTGGAAAACATCCATTTTATCGAGCGCGGCTACGAGAATATCGTTGAGAAACTTCAATCCCTGGGTGCAAACATTCGCATTGTAGGGGATGCAGAATAAGCAAAAGGCACAGTATTTCTGCTGTGCCTTTTTTGTATATTGGATAAAACCACAAAAAATAGCACAAAAGGTTGACATTCCTATCTTCTAATGTTAGTATATGCTCAATCGAATCGCTTAGATAGAGGCGCGGGGTTCATTAGTAACCTGTGGCAAGGCAGGCAGCCGTCACAGGCCAAAGGGGAAACCGCCGAAGCTTAAAAACCTGCCTAAGTTTTTTTGCTGGGTCGGCAGAGAACATCTGCCGGACTGTCACAAAGCATTTTGTGAAGCGCTATCGACTGCGGAAAAAGATACTGTTGGTATTGCCTTTTTCTGTCGGATCGCTTCTATGCGGTCCGATTTTTTAGTTTCAAAACAAAAGGAGAAAGAAAAAATGAGAAGACTTGTTTGTTTGATGCTGGCCCTGATGCTGACCCTGTGCCTTTGTGCTTGCGGTGAAAAGACCGAGGCCGGCAAGAAGTACGAAGATATTCCTGGCCTGGAAGACGGCGTTCTGACTGTCGGTATGGAATGCGCCTATGCTCCCTACAACTGGATGCAGATGGATGACAGCAACGGCGCTGTACCCATCGCCAACAATGCCGGTGCCTATGCCAACGGTTACGATGTGATGATTGCCAAGAAGATCGCTGACCACTACGGTGTGGCCCTGGAAGTCATGGCCATCGGTTGGGATGGTCTGAACCCTGCCTTGGCAGAAGATGCTTTGGATGCGGTTATTGCAGGCCAGTCTATGACGGAAGAAAGAATGCAGGAAGTTACTATGGCAGCCCCTTACTTCTATGCGGACATCGTTTGCCTTGCCCGTAAGGACACTGTGCAGGCTTCTGCCACCGGCATTTCCACCATGACCGGCACCGGCACTGCCCAGGACGGCACTGTTTGGTACAACACTTTCCTGGACCAAATGCCCGGCATCACCAAGACCAGCGCTGCAGAAACAGCTACCGCTATGATCATGGCCGTTGCGGAAAGCAAGGTAGACTTTGCCTGCACTGACCTGCCCACCGCTATGGGTGCTTGCGCCATCTATGATAATCTGGTGATTTTGAACTTCGCCGGCACAGGTGACGATTTTAATGCCTCCGAAGGCGATATCAACATCGGTATCTCCGTAAAGAAGGGCAACACCGGCCTTGCCGATATGATGGATGAAGTGCTGAAGGATATGGATGTAGACGATTTCAACGACCTGATGAATCAGGCCATTGCCATCCAGCCGGAGATCTGAGATGGGTAACTGGAATAAGATTTTATCCGATATTGCACGGCTGTGGGATGTATACGGCCAGGCGTACCTGAAGGGTATTCAAAATACCCTCATACTTGCCACCGTTGCCACCCTGGCAGGCTGCCTGATCGGCCTTCTTTGCGGCGTGCTGAACACCATTCCCTATACCAAGCGGGATAACATTTTCAAGCGGATTTTGCTTAAGGCCATCCGTATTATCGTGCGGGTCTATGTGGAAGTGTTCCGGGGAACGCCTATGGTGCTGCAAGCAGTGTTTATTTTCTACGGCTTCGGCTTTACCTATGCCCTTGCCGATGTGTGGACGGCGGCCATTATCGTGGTTTCCATCAACACCGGCGCTTATATGGCAGAGTCTGTTCGCGGCGGCATTATTTCCGTTGACCCGGGCCAGACAGAAGGCGCAAAAGCCCTGGGTATGAACCACGTGCAGACCATGACGAAAGTTATTATGCCCCAGGTGATCCGCAACATTATTCCCCAAATCGGCAACAACCTGATTATCAACATCAAGGATACTTCTGTGATGTTCGTCATCGGCTTTGTGGATTTCTTCGCCACCCACCGCAATATTGTGGGCCTGAACAGTAAGTATTTCCCCTCTGCCATCATTGAGATGGTGGGCTACCTGACCTTGACTTTGGCCTTTTCTTTCCTGCTTCGGTTCATCGAGCGAAAGATGGACGGAGCAGACAACTATGATCTGGTGCAGGAGGATGCCCTGGCTATGAGCGCAGGCACCTATAGCCACCCCAAGCGGGGCAGTAACTTTGATGAGCGCAGCAAAGAATACAAAAAGGAGCGGTAATATGGAAGATATGATTTTATCCGTCAACCACCTCTCCAAGAGTTTTGGCGCCCATAAAGTGCTGGCAGATGTGGATTTTGAAGTAAAAAAGGGAGATGTGGTATCCATTATCGGCGCATCCGGCTCCGGTAAATCCACCTTACTTCGCTGTATCAACCTGCTGGAGACCCCCACTTCCGGGCAGATTATCTACCGGGGCAAGAATGTGCTGGACCGGTCTTTCAATCCTACCAAGTACCGGGCCAATGTGGGTATGGTGTTCCAGTCTTTTAACCTGTTTTTCAATATGACCGTATTGGAAAACTGCATGGTAGGTCAGCAACAGGTGCTGGGAAGAAGCAAGTCCGAAGCCAGGGAGAAGGCAATGTACTACCTGGAAAAAGTGGGTATGGCGCCCTACATCCAGGCAAAGCCCCGGCAACTTTCCGGCGGTCAGAAGCAACGTGTTGCCATCGCCCGCGCACTGGCAATGGACCCGGAGGTGCTCCTCTTTGACGAGCCTACTTCCGCCCTTGACCCGGAAATGGTGGGAGAAGTCCTTGCCGTTATGCAGGACCTTGCCGCCGAAGGAATGACCATGCTGGTGGTAACCCACGAGATGGCCTTTGCCCGGGATGTGAGCAACAAAGTGGTCTATATGAATGATGGCTATATTTGGGAGCAGGGCACACCGGAAGAAATTTTCGGCAATCCCCAAAAGCAGGAAACCAAAGATTTCCTCTCCCGCTTCCGCAAAGGATAAGAAAAAATGCACACCGCCAGGTGTGCATTTTTGCGTTACACATATTCAATAACCAAGCTGCCGAAACTCACATCGGCATCCATGTAGATAGTGCCTTCCGGGGCTTCGTCGGGATGACCCTTAATTTCCACACCGGAAAAAGAGGTGTCCTGGTGCATATTCACCATAAAACGGCGGGGAACAAGGAGCGTAAGTTCTCCAAAGCTGGCATTCACATCCAGCTTCGCGGGAGCATCTACGGTTTCCACTCCCCGCAGATCTACGGTGTAGTCACCGAAGTTCACATCAATTTCGCCCTCTCTCATAACCGGCAGCTCTACGCATACACGGTCAGAACCGAAGGATGCACTGTAGCGGAAGGAATCGTCCCCGAAGTCCAGAGTCTTACAGAATTCCTTATCTCCGCTGTAATTGCAGACTGGGCTATAACGGTGCGCTCTTTTCTTTTTCCGCAGGGCATCTGCCAGCAGGCTGATACCTAAAAGGATGATGATCGCGGCCCAAATGATGCGGTTATCCTCAATGACCGGGTTGGGAAGGAAATGGGATGTGATCACATAACCGCCCACCAAAATGCATCCTAAGGACAAGAAGGTGAATTTGGGGTACAGATTGAATAGACCGAATGTTAGTAGACTGGTAGGCCAGAGTACTTCCCAGAAGGAAAGATGCCACTGAAATAGTATGTTTGCAAGGTAGAACAGGCCAACGGCGATCACCCATACGGCAGGACCTATGTAGGATTTCTTGCCACCGTTAAAGTGAAACTCTAAATGATGCTTGTCATCCTCTTCATTATCATCTACTACCACTGCCTCAAATATAGGTTCTTTTTGTGGTTTTTCCTGCGCAGGTGCTTCCGGTTCAGGTTCTTTTGTGCTTTCACGACCTAACAGGGCATCTATTGTAATACCGAATATATCTGCCAATTGGGGAAGGGCAGAGATATCCGGGCAGGACTGGTCGTTTTCCCATTTGCTCACCGCTTGAGCGGTCACGCCCATTTTTTCCGCTAACTGGTCCTGGGTCAGCCCCAGTCGCTTCCTGTGGGCGACAATTCGCTTACCTAATGTTTCTTCCATAATGTATTCCTCCATTTTCGATGAGAGCGCGTTCTCAAGGCTGAGAGGACTCGAACCGAAATAGCCTCTCAGCAATCCTTTTTGCTTCTTTTTGCCTTATCTTCCTTGCCTTGCGTCAGCAAGGCGGCGTCATCTGCGCCAAAAATTAATCAAAAAATCCTTGCTGAGAGGTGCTTTGCAGTTTTCAGCCATTTGCATTTTCCAAGACAAAGAAAATCACGCAGACAATACTTTGTGTATTATCAAGGGATTTTCTGAAATATTGGGGAATGCAAATGTCTGAAAACCTGTTTGGGTTCGGGTCCTCTTAGCCGCTGACCCTATTGTGCCATAAACTGACGGAAAAATCTATCAAATATCCGTTAATTTCCCCAACTTTTTTTCTAAACCGGCAGTTGTAATCCTTTCAACTGCCGGTTGACTGACGAATCTTCCCTTGCAATTTAGCCTTGTTTGGGGTATGATACAGGAAGAAAAACAAAGGAAGTGCTTTATGGAAAAGATTACCAGTTTTACCATTGACCATATTTTGCTGCAGCCGGGCCTGTATGTTTCCCGAAAGGACAAAATGGGGGAGCAAACCGTTACTACCTTTGACCTGCGGCTGACAAAGCCCAACGATGAGCCGGTGATGAATACTGCCGAGATGCATACCATTGAGCACTTGGCGGCAACCTATTTGCGAAACGAGCCAAACTGGAAAGAAAAAGTGCTGTACTTTGGCCCGATGGGCTGCCGTACCGGGTTTTATCTGCTCCTTTGGGGAGATTTAGAGCCGGAAGATATTGTGGGCTTGATGAAAGACTGTTTTGCTTTTATTGGGAACTACCGGGGAGAAGTGCCCGGTGCCAGCGCCCGCGATTGCGGAAACTATCTGGATATGAACCTTCCTATGGCAAACTACTGGGGCGCAAAGTATAAAGCGTTACTTGAAACAATGGATGAAAGCCGGATGCACTATCCGAGGTGATTAGGATGAAATTAGGAATTATCGGCGCTATGGAGCAGGAAGTGGAAACCTTGCTCCGCCAAATGAAAGATAAAACCTGCCAAAATAAGGCAGGCAGTGCGTTCTATGAAGGAACACTGGAAGGGGTGCAGGCCGTTGTTGTCCGCTGCGGCATCGGCAAGGTTAATGCCGCCCTTTGCGCCCAGATCCTTTGCGACTGCTTCCAGGTGACCCATATTGTAAATACAGGCATCGCAGGGTCACTCAGCAATGATTTGGACATCGGTGACCTGGTGATCAGCCGGGATGCCATGTACCACGATTTTGACTGCTGCCACTTTGGCTACGCCCCCGGTCAGGTGCCGGGTCTGCCTGTGGCTTTTCCGGCAGACGAAACCCTCATTGCTCTTGCCCAAAAGGCGGTGGAGGAAGTCCACCCGGGCCACAGCCGGGAAGGACGGGTGGCCAGCGGTGACCTATTTGTTTCCAATCAGGAGCAAAAAGATGCCATTATTGCCAAAACAGGGGCGCTGTGTACAGAAATGGAAGGGGCAGCCATTGCCCATACCGCCTACCGGAACGGCATTCCCTTTGTGATTTTGCGGGCCATTTCCGACAAGGCGGATAACAGTGCCCAAATGGATTACCCTGCCTTTGAACAGCAGGCCGCCCACCGGTGCGCTGCCGTCACGCTGACCTTGGCCCGTATGATGCAATAAAGGACAAAGCGACCCGGATTTTTCCGGGTCGCTTTTGTGTCGATATGCCTTCGGCTCGATATATTTGCGTCGCAAATTCGATATATGGGCTACCGCCCATTCGATATGATATAAATCCTTTCTTGCCCGCAGGCATATCGAAGGCAAAGCCTATATCGAGTTGCGAAGCAACATATCGAAAATCCCGGCTGGGATTTATATCGATGCATTGTGCTTAAGCACAATGCTACTTAAACCTTCTTGCATATCCGCACCGCCGGCAAAGGGCCTCGGCGGCTTCTTTTTTGGAAAAACCGTTATATATGTCCTTTGCACGGTCACTTTCCAAAATAGCATCCATTGATTGGGTAAGTAAGTTGCCCAAGGGAATATCTCCTTCGTGGTCCAAACAGCAGGGAACTACTGTGCCGTCCCACACAATGCCGATTTGATCCCCCAGGCCGTTGCAGAAGTAAGGCCCTTCTTCTTCCGGGGCTGTCAGGTCCGGCCAGTCGAATTTATCGCCGGGCTCTAAA
>JAZNZO010000108.1:0-8173 GCA_045594945.1 Faecousia sp. | reverse complement strand
CGGTGACGATCTGCATTTCCTATTTGCTGCTGGGAGGCAATTCCGGCTTTGCACTGAACATCGTCTGCATCGTCAGAAATCTGACCTTTTTCTTTTTAGATCCCAAGTCCAAGGCCAACCGGATCGCGGCGGTGATTTTAGCCCTTGCCATGGGTGGTATGGGCATGCTCTCCTGGGAAGGCCCGATCTCTGCTCTTATGGTGGTCGCCCTGATGGCCAACACCATCTTTATGTCCTTTGGCGATCCGCAACTGCTCCGCAAGAGTGTCATCGGCACATCCTCTTTGATTCTTACATACAACATTTTTATGGCCCATCCCACCATTGGCGGCATTATGAATGAAAGCATTGCTATCGTAGCGTCCATTGTTGGGATTATAGCCTTTACAAGGAAGAGAAAAGCAAGTGCGTAGCAGCACTTGCTTTTTCTTTACATTGGCATTGATAGTATGTTACAATAAAAGAAAAGGGGGAGAAAAGATGGAAGGTGTTTTGCAGGCAAAAGAGATTTTAAAAAATGCCCGATATGCAGTGTTCTTCGGGGGTGCTGGGGTATCTACAGACAGCGGCATTCCGGATTTTCGCAGCAGCGGCGGTGTTTACGGTGCAGATGAAAGCAAGGAATACTACTTAAGCAATGCCTGTTTACGAGGAGACCCGGAGGCGTTTTTCCGGTTCTACCGGGGCAATATGCTATATCCCGATGCCCGGCCCAATGATACCCATTTGGCGTTGGCCCGGTTGGAGCAAATGGGCAAACTCCGGGCGGTGATTACGCAAAACATTGATGGCCTTCATCAAAAGGCAGGAAGCAGGAGAGTGATTGAACTTCACGGCACAACGGAGCGGTATTACTGCGGCCGCTGCGGTAAACTTTACGATCCTTCCTATGTGGAGGGCGGCGAAGAAATCCCCCGTTGTGAAAAATGTGGGGGTGTTGTCCGCCCCGATGTGACGCTTTACGGAGAAAGTTTGCCCGGCAATGCGTTTTATGATGCGCAAGAGGAGATCGCCAACGCAGATGTGCTGATTGTGGGCGGCACTTCTCTGACGGTTCATCCGGCGGCCTCCCTGGTGGGGCAGTTCCGGGGAGAACACTTGATCATTATTAACCGCACCCCCACACCCTATGACAGCCAGGCAGAACTGGTAATCCGGGAGGGCCTTTCGGAGGTCTTTCGAACATTGTGTGACCAATAAAAAAACGGCGAGAGGAAACTCTCGCCGTTTGCTGTTAAATTTCAAAGTCGGGATAAAGGCCGGACTGGGAAGGGGCTTCACTCGCTACATACAGGTGGGAAATATCGCCAACGCCGGTGGCCCGGAAGTGGGAATAGCCCTGGGAATCGGTTTCTGTTACCAAAGTAGTGACAGAAGTGGGCGCTAAAAAGAAATTATTTTGGGCTACAACCGGGGAGATACCCAGCAGGTATGCCAGAATAGTAATGCCCAAACCAAAGTGGCAAACAAAAGCAATGGTCTTCTCCTGGCCACCCTTGTAGAGCATCCCTTCTCTTACCATACCGTAGCGGGAGAGTACTTCGTCCACCCCTTCTGCCGTTTCCCGGAAGATCTCTTCAGCATTACCCAATTTAATAAGGTCAGAATGGACCCAAGCATTCAGGTCATAGTTTCTGGCATCTTTGCACCACATATAGGGAGGAAGATCCCAGGTAATTCTGGGGCTGCCGGTAAAAGGAGAAACAAACTGCCCCCGGAATTCTGCCAGCCAGGGAAGGGTTTCAGCGGTTTTGCCCAGGGCTTGCAGTGTGGGCTCGGCTGTTCTTTGGGCCCTTCCCAAGGGGGAACAGTAAAAATCGTCAATATTTTCTTTCACAAGACGGTCCTTCAAAAGCGCCGCTTCCCGGAAGCCTTTTTCCGTTAAAGAGTCGGTGGGGTAGTAGGGGTCACCGTGACGAACGATTAAAATTTTCATAAGTATGCCTTCTTTCTAATTCTCTGTTGTCCTTATATCATAAAATGAAAAGAAAAGCAATAGGCAGGGTTTGACAAACGGGTGCAGGGGGCTTATACTAAAAGGGTAAATAATCCTTTTAGGAGGAGAAGAAATGATAAATCTGACGTACATATATAACGGTCAAATTGTGCTGGAAACCGGCATTATCTGGGACGGCGCGATGGTGATCGCTGATGGCCTAATCCAGGCTGTTGGCAAGGAGCGGGAGTTGCCCTGTCCCGCCGGCGCAGCGAAAATTGATGCCCAGGGGGCCTATGTGGGTCCCGGCTTTGTAGATATCCACGTTCACGCCGGCAACGACCTGGAAAGTTTTGCACACCCCAAGGAAGTGGCGGAATACTTCCTGGATTGCGGCCACACCGCATTTTTGCCCACGCCTTTTTATTCCCAGACCTTTCAGGAAATTATGGACAGCATTGCCAGCGTAAAGGCGGCGATGCCCCATGTGCCCACCATCAAGGGGATTTATATGGAAGGCCCCTTTACCAACCCGGATTATGGCGCCAACCAGGACATCAATCCCTGGCGGCACGAAATTACGCCTGGGGAATTTCAGGCGATGGCCGACCTGGGCGGCACAGACATTAAGGTTTGGACCGTTGCCCCGGAGCGGCCGGATCTTCTGCCCTTTATGGCCTATGCCCGGAAGGTAAATCCCAATGTGGTGTTTGCCCTGGGTCACTCTGAGGCCACGCCTATGCAGGTCCGCGCTTTGGGCAAGTACCGGCCTACCCTGATGACCCACATTTTTGACGCAACCGGCCGCCAGCCGGTGCTGATTGGCACCCGGGGATACGGACCGGATGAGTATGCCCTTCAGACCCCGGAAATGTACTGTGAACTGATTTCCGATTCTTGCGGCATTCACGTTCATCCGGAAATGCAGAGATTGCTCCTTCACAGCAAGGGCGCAGACAAAGTGGTGCTGATCACCGACTGTACTGTGGCAGTAGGCGCAAATCCCCCTGCTTTGGCACACATCACAGATTTGAATTTCGACCATAACAGTGATCTGTGCGGCAGTCGGCTGACTTTGGATCAGGCCTGCAAGAACATTATGGCCGCTACAAATTGCGGCATTGCCCAGGCATTTTTGATGGCCTCCACCAACCCGGCAAAGGTGATTGGAATGGACGATACGATCGGCTCTGTTGCGCCGGGCAAGGCAGCAGATTTGGTATTTGTAAATGACCGCTTCCAGGTACAGCGGGTCCTGGTTGGCGGCAATGTGGTAAGATAAGGAGAATAAATATGGAACAGTTAAAAGTCGGTTATAGTGCTGTGGTAGCCAATCCTCCTCTGGGTATTGGTATCGACGGTTATTATGTGCCCCGGTTTGCCAAGGGAAATTTGGATGACATCGGTGTCCGGGCCATTGCTTTGCAGCAGGGGGATACCAAGATTATCCTCTTAAGTGTAGATAGCTGTATGGTCAACGAAAGCCAAGTGGCAGAATATTCTGCCCTGATTGAAAAGGAAACCGGTGTCTCCCCGGACAACATTTTCCTTTCTGCCACCCACACCCATACCGGTCCTTTCCTGGCACCCACCACTATGTTTGAAGCAGATCCGGAACCTATTTTGGCTTATTCCGCATTTTTGGGCACTAAGGTGGCAGAAGCCGCCAAACTGGCTCTTGCTGATGTAAAGCCTGCCCGGATGGGTTACATTGTAGGCTATGCCCCGGAACGGGTAGCCTATATCCGCCGGTATAAGATGAAAGATGGCAGCACCTGGACCTGCCCGCCCATCAATGACCCCAATATCGACCATCCCATCGGCACACTGGATCAAAGAGTGAATGTGATCCGTTTTGACAGAGAGGGCGCACAGACGGTAGTACTGGTAAACTACGGCGTTCACACCGATACGGTCAACGGTGAGATGCTCTCTGCTGACTGGCCCGCTTGGATGGCAAAGACCCTGGACAAGGCTTTGGATGGGGTGAAGTGTATGTTTATCTGCGGTGCTCAGGGGGATGTGGGAAGCACCAATGTCCACCCATCCGGCGGCGATATGAACGACACCGAGATCAGCTTCGACAACGAGATGAAGAGCCCCGGCATGGCCCGGTTTGTAGGCCGTGCGCTGGCAGGCACAGTTTTGCAGGTTTATGACAAAGTAAACTATGTAGACAATGTGGACATTTCCATTACCAATGACTACATTAAAGTGCCTTCCAATATGCCCACAGCGGAGCAACTGCCCCTGGCAAAAGAATATAAGGCATACCACGATGCAGGCCGGGATGATTTAATCCCCTATACCGCTATGGAACTGACCACTGTGGTGGCAGAAGCCATCCGGATGTGTGAACTGGAAAACGGACCGGAAGACTTTACCGTCCGGCTGACCGGTGTGAAGTTAGGGCCGGTGGCGCTGGTGGGCATCCCCGGCGAGCCCTTCACGGATGTGGGTGTAGCAATCAAGGACACCCCCGGCTGGGATTTGATTTTACCCTGCGCGCTGACAAATGGCTACCTGGGTTACTTCCCCATGCAGTCTGCTTTTGACGAGGGTGGTTATGAAGCCAGAACCTCCCGTTTTCGTGGGGGCGTTGCTGAGCGGATTATCCAGGGCGGCAAGGCGCTGCTTTCCAAAATGTAATACAGCAAACAACGGCACAAGTATTGTGCCGTTGTTCTTTTATACAAAAGAAAGTGGCAAAAAAACGGTAAATTATGCAGGATTGATGTTGTAAAGCAGATAAGAAAGTGCTATGATATGGCAGTCTAAAATAATGCAAACAGAAAGAAGTGTTTGTTATGGAATATATACTGATTACCCTTTCTTTGTGTCTGATCGCGGGATTGATGCTTTCCCGGCTGGCAAAGGTACTTTCCTTGCCTGCGGTGACGGCTTATCTGGTGGCCGGTCTTATTTTAGGGCCTTTCTGCCTGGGACTTCTTCATATCCCCGGATTGGGCTTTGGCTCTTTGGAAGAAGTGGAGGGCTTTTCTATTATCAGCAAGGTGGCCCTGGGCTTTATCGCTTTTGCCATCGGCAATGAGTTCCGCCTTTCCCAACTGAAAACGATGGGCCGACAGGCGGTGACCATCGGTATTTTGCAGGCGGTGCTGACAACGGTGCTGGTTGACATTGTGCTGATTGCCCTGCACCTTGTGTTCCCCCATGTGATTTCCCTGCCTGTGGCTATTACCCTGGGCGCCATTGCCTCTGCTACTGCACCGGCGGCTACCTTGATGGTTGTCCGGCAATACAAAGCAGAAGGCCCTTTAACCAAACTGCTCCTTTTGGTGGTAGCCATTGATGACGCAGTGGGTCTTGTGCTGTTCTCTGCATCCTTTGGCATTGCAAGAGCTCTGGAGCAGGGCACCATCAGCCTTTTGGCGGTGGTTTTGGAGCCAATCTTGGAGATCGTTCTGTCCCTGGGCCTGGGAAGTCTGGCAGGCCTGGCCCTTTACTGGGTGGAGAGGTTCTTCCACTCCCGGAGCAAGCGGCTTTCCGTTTCTGTGGCCTTTGTGCTTCTGACCGTAGGCCTTTCTATGGTGAAATTCACCATTGGCGGCGTCCATTGCGGATTTTCCCTCCTGCTTGTTTGCATGATGACCGGCACTGTATTCTGCAATATCTGTGATTTTTCCGAGGAACTGATGGAGCGGGCAGACCGTTGGACGGCACCCATCAGCATCCTGTTCTTTGTGATTTCCGGCGCAGAACTGAACCTTTCTATTCTGACCAATCCTATGGTCCTTTTGGTGGGTGTGACCTATATCATCGCCCGGTCTGCCGGCAAGATCGGCGGTGCTTTCACAAGCTGTAAGCTGACTGCCTGCAATAAAAAAATCACGAACAATTTGGGCGTGACCCTCCTTCCCCAGGCCGGTGTGGCATTGGGCATGGCAATGACGGCGGCAACCTTGCAAGGGGGCGAATTGGTGCGCAGTGTAGTACTGTTCTCTGTGCTGGTGTATGAACTGATTGGCCCCATGCTTACCAAGATCGCCCTGACAAAAGCGGGAGAAATCAAAGCCGAGGGCAAGACCAGCGCCCGTGTGCAGAACGCCCCGAAACACCATTTCTTCCACAATCCCTTAAAATAATTGACAATGTGCCTGTAAATGGGTATAATAAGCAAAACCGAATAGGACAGTTCGAAACCATCCTGTCTGAAAACAAAACTATGGAAAAGCAAAAGATGGGTATGCTATACCCATCTTTTTGCATTGTGAGGCATTATGAACAATAAATCCAGGCTTTTAACCCAAGGGGCCATTATTGCAGCACTGTACGCAGTGCTGACTCACGCCCAAAATCTGCTCTTGCCCGGCTCGGCCACCTGGGCTATTCAAATGCGCCTGTCAGAATGTATGTGTGTGCTGGCGTTCTTTACCCCCTCTGCCATTTGGGGACTGGGCATCGGGTGTTTCCTGTTTAATATTCTGTATGCCGGGGCGCTGCCCCTGGACTGGCTTGTTGGCCCTCTGGCGACAGTACTGGCAACGGAAGCGATGTACCTGTGCCGCCGGGTCAAGGTGAAAGGCTTTCCCTTGCTGGGACTTGCTATGCCTGCCCTTTTTAACGGCCTTTTGGTGGGCTGGGAACTGCATGTGTATATAGGCGGCGCATTTTGGGCAAATAGTTTGTATGTGGCAGCAGGGGAGGCAATTGTTCTTTACACTCTTGGCACAGCCCTTTTTTATGCGGTAAGAAAACCTCAGCTTCGGAAACTTTTTCAGTAAGAGGAAAGATATGATTACATTTCAGCCATTTGTTCCCGGCGACCGGGAAAAATATGCGCCCTATCTTGCCCTGGCCAAAAACCGGGGCTGTGAGTACAGTTTTGCCAATTTATGCATGTGGGGCCGCCAACAGGGGGCGATTTTGGAAGAAGGCCTGGTGTTTTTCTCCCAGTTCAACCGAAAGACCGTCTATCTGTTTCCCTTAGGGGCAAACCGAAAGGCTCTGGTAGAGCGGCTGATGGAAGATGCGAAAAAACGGGGCATTCCCCTGCGGCTCACAGGTCTTATGGAAGAAGACTGCCGGGAACTGGAACGCCTGTTTCCGGGCAGATTTCGGTTTCACAATGCCCGCAGCGACTACGACTATATATATAATGTAGAGGACCTGGCCAATCTGAAAGGAAAAGCCTATCAATCCAAGCGGAATTTTGCCAACCGGTTTTGTAAGAACCACCCGGACTGCCGGGTGGTACCCATTGGGCAGGAGAATATAGAAGCAGTAAAAGAATTGCTGGAAGCCTGGTATACAAGCCGCCGGGAGAAAGACCCCCAGGGAGATTATCATATGGAAAAGGCGGCCTTGCAGAAGGCCCTCTCCCATATGGAAGAATTGGGATTGGAAGGCGTTGCTTTGATGGAAGAAAACCGGGTGCTGGCTATGACGATAGGCTCCCGTCTGGCAGAGGATACCTTTGATATTCACTTTGAGAAGGCACTGGACACAGAAGAAGGGGCGTATGCCCGGATCAATCAGGCCTTTGCCGGGTATCTTATGGGAAAATATCCCGCTTTGCGGTATCTGAACCGGGAAGATGATATGGGACTTGAGGGCCTGCGGAAAGCAAAACTTTCTTACCACCCTGTCCGTTTGACGGAAAAGTACTGGGCCTGCCTGAAGGATGAATGCTATGATTATTAGAAAACCCACGCAAAAAGACCTGCCCCGGCTGTCAGATCTTTGGCAAGAAGCTTTTGGGGACAGCGCAGAAGATATTGCGTTCTTTTATGAAACTGCATTTTCCTTTGACCGGGCCCTTCTTGTGCAGGAGCAAAATCCGGTTGCCGGCATATATTGGATAGATGCCCAAATTGCCGGGCAAAAGGTGGCATACCTGTATGCCTTTGCGGTGCAGAAAGAGTTCAGGGGCAGAGGCGTCGGAAAAACCCTTTTGAAGAAAGTGCTGGAAGATCTGAAAGAGCAGGGATATGCGGGGGCAATTTTGGTGCCCGGAGAGGAAGCACTTTGCGCCTACTATGAAAAGGCAGGCTTTGTAACCTTTGAAAAGGCACAGTATCTGGAAAAGAGCGAGCCCGGCTTGCCTGCCCAAAAGGTTACCCCGGATGACTACTTTGCACGGCGGCAAAAAATGGCCCCTGCCATCGGCTGGGAGAAAGAGGCCTTTGCCTATTTGGGAAGATTTTGCCAACTCTATGCCGGAGAAAACTGGCTTTTAGCCATCGGAAGGGAAGGGGTACAGGAATATTTGGGCGA
>JAZNZO010000107.1:0-5275 GCA_045594945.1 Faecousia sp. | reverse complement strand
AATAAAAGAACAGGAGGGATGGTAATGAAGAAAAAAGGAATTAGGAAGGGCATCAAAGGCATTGTTGCAATCTGCCTTTTGCTGGGCATTACCCTGCCCTTCTTTACCGGCTGCGGGGGCCAAAAGGCTGCCGGCAAACGGCAACTGTGGGTTGTTACGGAAAAATCCACCTGGTCCCGGATGAACGGGCAGTTGTATGCCGTCAGGCAGGCCTATGAAAAGCAGCACGAGGATGTAACCATCCGGGTGGAATATCTGCCCACAGATGAGCAGGGTCGCGCTACTTACTTGCAGCAACTGCGTACGGAGATTTTGCAGGGCGGCGGCCCGGATCTTTACTTACTGCCCACCGACAACACCCTGATTTTGGACGAGCCTATCCAATACACCAATGTGGAAGTGGAGCCCCTTTTTGCCGATGTGCATCTGGCTATGGGCAACGGCCTGTTTTATGACATTTCCCGATTCTACGACCGGGATGAAAGTCTTGGTAAGGAAAGCCTGAATGCCAAAATTATGGACGCCGGCGTGGTAGACGGCAAGCGCTATGTGCTGCCTTTGCGCTATGATATCCCTGTGATTTACGCTTTGAAAGATGCCATAGGAAATGTGGGATTAGATCCCGCTGTTTTGGAAGAAGATATTCTTACCATTATGGAAGCGGTTTATGAAAGTGGGGACACGGTGCTGGCGGCGGGAATGCTTTTGCGCACCTTCAGCGCCTTTTCCGACTTTGTGGACTACACTTCCGGCAATGTTTTGCTGGATGAAGAGATCCTTGTGCGGTATATGCAGGCATACCAAAATTTGGTGGCTCTGGCAAAAAGCGAAACCTATATTACTTTGGCCAAGTTAAACGTCGGCTCTTATATTTCTGACAGTTACAATAAAATTGTTATGTACGTGGAGAGCGCAGACGATATACAGTTCGTGGATGGGGAAGTGATCTACACCAACGCCACGGAAAAATTCTACACCTATAACCCCCTTTGGCTGGGCGATATGCAGGATGCCCTGGCCTATGGCCCAGTTACCCAGCACGCCGGTTGGGATACGGTAATCACACCGGTAAAGGGCATTGGGGGCGATGTGGTCGCCACAGTGACCTATTATGGGGCCATTGGCTCCGGCTGTGACGACCCGGAACTGGCTTACGACTTTTTGCGGCAGTTCTTGCTGGAAGAGTCCCAGTGGGAAGCAAACCGCCCCACCAAAAGTTTTGAAAAACCCTTGAAGGGGTCAGGCAATACTTCCAATAAACTGCAGTACGCAGGTCTTATCGAAGAAGGCTGGGCGGTACGGGACACCAATTCCCTGCAGCCTTTGTGGCTGGTGCGCAGAAAGCAGATCTACACAAAACCGGCCTATATGGGTACCCAGGACAGCAAACAGCGGATGCGGGAGATCGGCCTGATGGAACTGCAGGAAGAAAGTGCTCCCATTTTGGGGGCAGAGATCGGGGAAGTCCGGTTTAACACCGGCCTGTCCGATACCCTTGCCGAGGCGCTGTCTTCCCTGAATGATGAGAAAACAGGCGCACCTACCCAAGTGGATATTCCCCGATTAGCGGAAGATCTTCTGTGGAATTTGCGCTGGTTTGTTGCAGAAGGGTGAGGTGAGGATATGAAACTGAAAACAAAAAATGCCCTCACCGGCTACGGCCTGATTGCCCCTCTGCTTTTAGGCTGTCTCATTTTCTACGGCTTCCCCTTTGTCATGGTTGCCCGGTATTCTCTTCTGAAGGGCAGCGGCCATTCCCAAACCTTTATCGGCTTTGACGGCTACGGCAACCTGTTTTCCAACGATATATTCCAAATGGCTATGGGCAACACCTTAAAATTTTTGGCGGTTGGCATCGGACTGAATTTGCTTCTTGCCTATGCCATTGCTTTGTTTCTCAAAAACCGGGTGAAAAAGCACCAGGCTTTGCAGTCAGTTATCCTGCTGCCCTATGTGATGCCGGTGGTAGGCACTGTGCTGTTGGTGGACATTCTTTTCTCCCAGGCAGGTTTGGGCAACATCTTGCTGAATGCTTTGGGGTTGCCTACCCAAGACTGGCTCCACAGCAATGCCGCCTTTTGGGTGGTGGTCGGGCTTTATCTTTGGAAAAATATTGGCTACAGCGTGATTTTGCTCCTCTCCGGCCTTGCCACCATTCCCGATGAGCTTTACGAAGCGGCCTCCATCGACGGGGCAGGGGGCTGGAAACTGTTTCGCTACATCACCGCCCCGCAAATGTGGTACAGCGTCTTTTTTGCAGGGGTGTTTGCCCTGATTAACGCTTTCAAATGCTTCCGGGAGATCTTCTTGATTGGCGGCACTTACCCCCACGAAAGCATTTATATGCTCCAGCATTTTATCAACAACTGCTTTGAAAAGCTCAGCTATTCCAAAATGGCAGTTGCCAGCATCCTTTTGACCCTGGCAGTAACCGGACTGTTTGTCCTGTGTTACTACTGGGTGAACCGAAAGGAGGCCTACAAAGAATGAAAAAATCCAGTCTTTTGGGGACATTTGTTTCCTTTTTCCTGTGCGCGCTGTGCATTGTGCCCTTTTTGTATGTACTCTATTCCAGTTTCCAAACGATAGACGGCAACTTCACGGTAAAATACTACTACCAGGTGTTCGTGGGGCAGACCCAGTACCTTATCCAGTTTTGGAAAAGTGTGGGGATGAGCCTTTTCATCGCAGTGGGGCAGACGGTTATCTCTGTGCTGGCGGCCTATGCCTTTGCCAAGTATAAGTTCCCGGGCAAGTTCCTCCTCTTCTTTATCCTGATGATTTTGATGATCTTGCCTCTGCAAGTGACTCTGATGCCCAACTACATCGTTTTGCGGGAGACAAACATCTTAGATACCTACTGGGCCCTGGCTCTGCCTGCTATTATTCTGCCTTTGGGTACGTTTATTCTTACCCAGAGTTTTAAGGCAGTACCCAGCAGCATCGTGGAAGCGGCTCGCATTGACGGGTGCAAACTGCCAAGGCTTCTGTGGCAGATCGTAATCCCTATGAGCAAAAATGGCATTGTCTGCATTTTCCTGCTTTCCTTTTTGGATGCCTGGAATATGGTGGAACAGCCCATTACCTACCTGAAGGATTTTATGGACTATCCAATCTCTGTGGCGCTGGCATCTGTGCCTCCAGGAGATCCCACAATTCTGCTGACAGCCTGCGTGCTGGTCACTCTGCCGCCCCTGTTTTTGTTCTCCTTCTTCAACCGGGAACTGACGGAAGGCATTGCTTTGGGAGGTGAAAAGTAAGATGAAACGGACCGTTTTATGTATTTTTACCTTCATTTTCATCCTTTTGGTATTCTGCACCTTTGTGAGTCCCAAGGCGCAGGAGGAAATGATGACCCTTGTGGAGATCAAGCGAACGGACCCCAATAGCCCCCTGAACACCAATGTGGGGGAAATTGCGGTGGAATGGAAGACCTCGGAACGGCTGCTCTACAACATCGCAGAAGGTACAGGCTGGGAAACAGGACAGCGAATTGCCGCTGTGCCCTCCAGATACTATTTTGACTACGGCTCTTATATGGCTATCGGCCCCTATAACGATTACCGCTACATCTACACCGCATCCCGGGACCCGGTACCGGGAGATCGGGTGAAGGCGGTGAAGGTGCGCTACGGAAATGATACCTATCTTCTGTGGCACCCGGAAACTCTGGGAGAACTTAATCCCCTTTCCAATTCCATGACCCTATTAAACCGTACAGAAAATACGGCGCTGATTGCCTGCCGCAACGGCGGTAATCCCTATTTTGAGCATAATATGTGGTACACCTTTACCGTAAATAAGGTTGGGGAAGAAGTGCGTATCTACAGCCTGAACGATGTGCAGACTTTCTGCCAGGCGCTGCCCTGGGTGGCGGCGGTATTTACGGCGCTAATTTGCAGTATTGTCCTTTGGGCCGGCACCTTCCGGCTTTCCAAAAAGCAGTGCAGCAAGTGGGTGTATGTGGGAAATATTTGCGGTATCGGGGCGCTTTTGACCGCTGTACCTTTGTTGACAGAATGCTTTGATTTGCCTGCATCCCTGCTGCCAAAGGAGAGTATTTTGGATATTTCCCATTATGTAGGGGAGTTTCAAAGAATTACGGCCTCTATGGCTACGCTGGGGGATGCCTCCGTCCAGGACTGGCTGACCCAGGCTGCGGTATCCTGCGCCCTCATTATTGGGCTGAGCATCCTGCTCACAGTAGCCATTCTTATCGCAGAAAGCAGACTTTGCCATAAGATGGAAAAAAACTAAAAACAAAGCCCCCTGTGCAGAATCCTGCATAGGGGGTAAAAAACGACAGCCTTTTTCTACTTGACGGAAAGGGGAAATTGTGGTAATATCATTTTTACGCCGGCATGGTGGAATAGGTAGACACAAGGGACTTTAACAAAGGCTGTTGTGTGTTTGCGGGAGTTTATGGAATATGAAAAAGATAAACGAGCAGATTTTTATTGCAACATGCCAAAATTCTTTGACAATGGCAGAAGCCGCCAGAAAATTGGGCATGCATTTTAATACTTTTAAGCGGTATGCGGTAAAGTTAGGATGCTATGCAACCAATCCCAGCGGCAAGGGCGTATCAAAACCCAGAACCCCGGCAATCTCTACGGAGGACATTTTGGCAGGGAAATATCCTGATTATGAGACCTATAAGTTGAAAAGACGGTTGATACGAGAAGGATATTTTGAGGATAAATGCCAAAACTGCGGTTGGGCGGAAAAACGGGACCCGGAAGATGAATTTACTCCATGTGAATTGCATCATCTTGATGGAAATCCCAGAAATCACGCTTTTAGCAACTTGCGTTTATATTGCCCCAATTGCCATTCGTTACAAAAATACTATCGGTCAAAGAATAGAGCAGATAGCCAGGGATGACTATTCTGAATGTCAGTAAATTCGGTGAAACCTTTGATAGTGGCAACGCCGAGCCAAGCCAGGGGAAACCCCGGAAGGTGTAGAGGCCAGACACTGACCACCTAGAACAGGTGAAGGCATGGTCCAGACCACAAACCGATTGGGTAGCGAAAGCTATAGTGGTAAGAAAATCCCTCGGAGTAAAATCCGTACCGGTTCGATTCCGGTTGCCGGCACCAAAAAAGACGACCTGAAAGGGTCGTCTTTTTTGATGTCGCCGGATCGGGCCGGTCGGGTTTGTAGCACCCACATTTTGCAGTCGCATATACTATTGTGGAAAGGTGGTTTTGCTATGAGGATGAAGGTTGGGATTGTTGGGTATGGAAACCTGGGCAAGGGGGCAGAGGCGGC
>JAZNZO010000106.1:0-16295 GCA_045594945.1 Faecousia sp. | reverse complement strand
GGGGAAGTATTCGCCGGGGCGCCTTTCTTCCATAAGGGCATATTGGTAGCGGCAGGGCTGGGCGCAGGCACCCCGGTTGGAGTCCCGCCCGGTCATATAATTGCTAAGCAAGCACCGGCCGGAATAACTGACGCACATAGCGCCGTGTCCGAAGGTTTCGATTTCCAAATCCTTGGGTGTCTTTTCCCGGATGGTACGGATTTCCTCTAAATTCAATTCTCTTGCCAGTACTACCCGCTTTGCGCCTAAGTCATACCAGGCGTTGGCGCATTCGTAGTTGGCGATGGATTGCTGGGTGGAAATGTGCCGCTCACACTTGGGGGCATATTTGCCGGCCAGCATAAAAGCGCCCAAATCCGCAACAATCAGGGCATCCACCCCGGCATCCTGCAGGCTTTCCAGGTAGGCGGGCAGGCTTGCTACTTCTTCATTGCGGGGCATAGTGTTTACAGTCACATGGACTTTTACACCGTGACTGTGGGCAAAGGCAACGGCTTTGGGAAGTTCCTCGGCGGTGAAATTTCCGGCGAAAGATCGCATACCAAAGTCAGTGCCAGCCAAATATACTGCATCCGCACCGTACAGAACGGCCATTTTCAGCCGTTCCATATCTCCGGCGGGACTTAATAACTCCAACTTTCCCACGAAATTACCCTACCTTACTGATATTGGCGTTGTGCTCATTCAGGGTTTTCGCGAAGAGGTGCTTGCCTGCTGCGGGATAGTACACATAGTAGTAATAATTCACATCACTGGGAGCAAGGGCGGCGTCAATACTGTTAGAACCGGGGTTGGCGATGGGGCCAATGGGCAGACCGGTCCGGCCACCTCTCCAGGAAGTGTTATAGTCGCTCTTGATGGCGAGATCCTCGTAGGTCAAAGGACCGTGCGTGCCAAAGTAGTCTCCAAGGGCGTAGTAAACAGTGGCATCGCAGTCCAGATAGGGGAAGGCGGCTGCATTGGCAAGACGGTTGTGGTAAACCGCAGAAATGTCATAACTTTCGTTGCGGTTGGAAGTTTCCTTCTCGATCATAGAAGCAAGGATGATAACCTGGTGCATAGTCAGTTTCACCTTGCCATTTTTCTGCATAGCCTCAAATTTTTCTTTCATACGGCTGGTAAACCGGTATTCAAAGCCATTGAGGAGTTTGCGCAATGCGCTCCGGGGGCTGTCATTGGTGTAGAAACGGTAGGTGTCGGGGAAGAGGTAACCTTCCAGACAGTACTTTGTTCCTCTGGGAACGCCTTCCAGGAACCAGTAATTACCCAGGTCGCCATTGGCGGCGTATTCTTCCAGTTCCTTAACGGAGCAGACGCCCTTCTTTTCCAGCAGGGCGAAAATCTGAGCGCATGTGTAGCCTTCCGGAATGGTGATTTCAATTTCTTCCCGGGCCTTTTCGTAAGAGCCCATTGCTTTAACCATTGCGTTATAGTCGTTGGCGCTATTCAGCGTAAAAGTGCCGGCAGTGATCAAGGTTTTTACTTGCTTGTCCTTATCCCGGTCTTTGTTGGTGTTGTTCAGTTTGAAACGGTAGAACAGTTCGAAAAGGTCGGGATATTTAACAAGGCCTGCATCACCCAATTTCTTGGCGATGGCATCCGGGTCGTTTATGTCGTCTTCCGTGATGGTGACGGTAATACGGGTGGATTCCTTGCCAAAGGCCATCAGGTCCGTACAGACGGCCCAAAATGCCCGACCCAGGGTAACACCAATGATAACCGTAATACTCAGCCAAATCAGCGCAGAGGCCAGGTGGGGGATAGCAAAGAAACCGTAGCCTTTTTTTCTGGCAGGGCGCGTTTTTTTGCCTGCAGGTATGGGTTCAGAAACAACAGGCTCTTCCTTTGGAGCCTCTTGGGGCACTTCTGCAGGGGTGAAGGCCTGGGTTTGATCGAAGGATAGTTGGTTGGGCAAAGCGCCGGCATCCACATCCGGAACACTGTCCCAATCCTCTGCCAAAATTTTCTCCAGTTCTGCATCTTCAGGAGAAGTCAGCCCTGCGGCGGCCATAGCCAATTCGTCGCCGGTTAGTTCTTCGGCATTCTCGTTGGCGTCCAAGAGTTCGTTTAACCAATCGCTGCCTTCAAGGGCAGAGAAATTTTCTTCTTTCTTTTTGTTTTCGTTTTCCATATCTCATACCTCCTGTCAGCGGATTACAATTTGGCTCTGAATTCTTTGCATTTCTGCTTCCCCTTTCAGGGCGGCAATTAAGGCAAGACCGAAGGGGATAGCGCAACCGGCGGAAGTGCCGGTGATAATTCTTCCATCTGTAACTGCGGCCTGGCAGAGAATGTTGGCATTTCCCATTTTGTCCTCACAACCGGGGTAGCAGGTGGCATTTTTGCCATCCAAAATACCTAAACTTGCCAAAATGGTGGGCCCGGCGCAGATAGCACCGAGGAATTTTCCGTTTTCCCAGGCAAAGCGCACTGCATCCATAGCGGCTTCACTTGCCAAAATGGATGCCACACCGCCCAAGCCACCGGGCAGCACCAACATATCCATCTGGGTTAAATCCATTTCCTCGATGGTAATGTCGGCAACTACCGGAATGCCATGACTGCCTTCGATTACATTGCCACCGATGCCAACTGTCAAAACCGGGATGTTTGCCCGGCGAAGCAGGTCTACGGGAGCAATGGCTTCTGTTTCTTCAAAGCCTTTTCCCAAAAGTACATATACCATAGTTATGCCTCCAAACAGCATTTCACATAACTGTAAATTTCTTGATGAATGTCTTCAATCGTTCGCATAGCACCGTCTTTCACACAGGAGATAACGGTCCAACCGTAAAAGTCTGCGGCAGCCCGGCCAACCTGCCGGCAGGTGGCAAGATACTGCATATCCTTTTCGTGGATATCTGCTTTGGTGTTTGTGTCCTGCTCCCGGTGTCGCAGAAGTTTTTCTGTAAAGTCGGTGGGAACATCCAGGTAAATAATCAAGTCCGGCTGGGGAAGCCCCAGCTTGTTATACTCAAAATCATAAAGCCATTTAAGGAATTCTTCCCGTTTTTCTTCCGGTTCTTTGGAAGTTTGGTGTACTGCGTTGGATGTGGTGTAGCGGTCAGAAAGGACTACACCGCCATTTTCATAATAATTGCCCCAGTCCATCTTATAGGATGCAAATCGGTCCACACCGTAAAAGCAGGATGCCGCGTAGGCGTTTACATCGGAGGGCTTGCCACCGAAAGCACCTCCCAGATACATCCGGATCAGAGCGGAGCTTTCCTGGTCATACCGGGGGAAAACAATGTGTTTGAATGCCACATTGTCTTTTTCCAAATGTTCAGAAAGCAAACGGAACTGGGTGGACTTTCCGGAACCGTCTGTACCTTCAATTACAATTAGTTTGCCCATTTTCCTTTTGCCTCCATAATTGTGTTCCCATAAATTATCAACATACAATATACCATAAACTATTCTGTTTGTCCACTAAAACTGCGCTTACAACAGAAAATTAGCACCTTTTGGCGCGGGAGTCGCTCAAGTGGTTGCATATTCCGGAAAAAACTGATACAATATGGAAAAATAAAGAACAAAGGATATTACTATGGAAGAGAAACTGATGACATTTGCAGACCTGGGCCTTTCACAGGAAATGTTGAAGGCTCTGGAGAAGAAGGGATATGGCTATCCCACAACCATTCAGCAACAGGCCATTCCTTCTTTTATGGCTTGGAAGGACGTAATTGCCAAAGCACCTACCGGCACCGGCAAGACCTTCGCTTTTGGCATTCCTATGATTGAACACGTGGACACCCAGTGCCAGGAGGTGCAGGGCCTGATTTTGGCACCTACCCGGGAATTGGCCATTCAGATTGGGGATGAATTGCGGGGCCTTTTGACCTATTATCAAGGCATTCGTGTGGCAGTTTTGTACGGTGGCGCCGGCATCGTGGGGCAGGCAAAACAATTAGAGAAGAAACCGCAGATTGTGGTGGCTACCCCCGGCAGACTGATGGATCATTACAACAGGAAGAATATCCGGCTGGATAAAATTCAAACGGTTGTGCTGGATGAGGCAGACCGGATGCTGGATATGGGCTTTTTCAAGGATGTAACCAAGATTATTGAAAAAGTGAAGAACCGGAAGAATTTGGGCCTGTTTTCTGCTACCATCTCCCAGGAAGTTATGACGGTTTCCTGGATGTACCAAAGAGACGAAGTGGAGATTACGGTAGAACCCAAGAAAGAAGACCGGCCGGATATTCAGCAGTTCAGCATCACGGTTTCTCCTCTGGAGAAAGCAGAAACTACACTGCGCTTAATTCGCACGCAGGGATTTGAACGGGTAATGATCTTCTGCAACACCAAGCATATGTGCCAGCGACTGTGTGACGATTTCCAAAGAGCCGGGGCAGACTGTGATTGCATTCACGGCGATATTCGTCAAAGCCAGCGGGAAAAGACGATGCAGAAGTATCGGGATGGAAAATTGGCGATTTTGATTGCGACGGATGTGGCCTCCCGGGGCATTGATGTGGATGATGTGGATTGTGTTGTAAATTTTGATATTCCGGAAGAAAACGAATATTATGTCCATAGAATTGGCCGCACAGGCCGCGCAAAGCGGAAAGGAATAGCCTTTTCGATTATTGGCAATTTCCCCGAGAAAGCAAAATTGGACGAAATTGCTAAATTCTCTCAATACCAGATTACGCCCGTGCTTCTGGGCACAGACGGCACTTTGACCCCGGATGAAGTCAAAGCGCCGGTTGTGAAGAAGCGGTTTCGTTGAACGCCCGGGAGCAGGGGTTCCTGCTTCTGACAAGCCATTTGGGCGATCCCCAAAGAAAAGTGCTGACTGCCCCACAGTTGCGCAATCTGTCTTTACGGGTCCGGGCGGCAGACACTTCCAATCAAAATCGGGAACTGACCTGTGAAGACCTTTTCGCTTTGGGTTATGACTTTGAAATGGCAAATAGAATTGTTGGCCTTTTTTCCGGGAAAGAACAGCTTGACTGGTATTTGAAAAAGGCGGCTAAAAACGGCTGTATACCCATTACCCGCATTAGTGAAAAGTATCCTCCTGTCTTGCGAAAGAAATTGGGGCTGGATTGCCCCGGTTGCCTTTGGATGAAGGGCAATTTGGAACTGCTAAATAAGCCTGCCGTTTCTTTGGTAGGAAGCCGGGAATTGGGAGAACAGAACACTGCCTTTGCCAGAGAGGTTGGCCACCAGGCCGCACGCCAAGGCTATGTTTTGGTTTCCGGGAACGCAAAAGGCGCGGATCAAACGGCACAAAATGCCTGCCTGGAAGCCGGAGGAAAAGTGATTTCCATTGTGGCAGATGCTCTGGCGGATAAAGAAACGAATGACCGAATTCTCTATATCAGCGAGGATGGATTTGACCTGCCATTTTCCGGTTTGCGGGCATTAAGCCGCAATCGGTTAATCCATACGATGGGTCAGGTTACAATGGTGGCACAATGTAATTTTGAAAGGGGCGGCACTTGGGACGGCACCAAATGCAATCTGAAGAACGGGTACAGCCCGGTGTTTTGCTTCCAGGATGGTTCCCGGGGGATAGGGGCACTCCTGGAAAGAGGCGCACAGCCCATTTCCTTGGAGACTCTTGAAGATTTGAGTGCGCTGCAGCCAAATCAGTGCAGTTTCTTGTAAACCCCTTGACAGGGATACAGAAATATGATTTAATGAATAAAACCGATGAGGGTGAGTAAGTACCTTTGTTTTGGAATGCGTAGAGAGCCACTGGTTGGTGTGAGGTGGTCTTTCCGGCAGAGAGAATGGGCACCTGAGGGCGACCGGAAATGGAAGACGGAGTGGCGCTTCGTTATCAAAGCCTGCGTATGGTAGTACGCACAAAGAGGGCGCAATGCGCCAAGCCGGGTGGCACCGCAGGAGAGTATTTGCTCCTGTCCCAGCATTTACTGGGACAGGAGCGTTTTTTGTCCCAAGAAAGGGGAAAATGTTATGAATAAACAAGAAATTCCGTATAAGATTTATCTGCGTGAGGACCAAATGCCCAAGGCTTGGTACAATGTCCGTGCAGATATGAAAAACAAACCGGCGCCCCTGCTGGACCCGGAAACCGGAAAGCCGATCACCTTGGAAAAACTCAGCCAGGTGTTTTGCCGGGAATTGGCAATGCAGGAACTGGATGATACCACTGCCTATATTCCCATTCCCAAGGAAATTTCCGATTTCTATAAGATGTACCGTCCGGCACCTCTGGTCCGGGCTTACTGCCTGGAAAAGATGCTGGATACCCCGGCCCATATTTATTACAAATTTGAGGGCAACAATACTTCCGGCAGTCACAAACTGAATTCCGCCATTGCCCAGGCCTACTATGCCAAAGAACAGGGGCTAAAGGGCGTTACCACAGAAACCGGAGCCGGCCAATGGGGCACAGCCCTCAGTATGGCTTGCTCTTACTTCGGCCTTGACTGCAAGGTGTTTATGGTAAAGGTCTCCTATGAGCAAAAGCCTTTCCGCAGAGAGGTAATGCGCACTTACGGGGCAGATGTGACACCCTCTCCTTCCACCACTACCAATGTGGGCAGGAGAATTTTGGAAGAATTTCCCGGCACCACCGGCTCTTTGGGATGCGCAATTTCTGAAGCGGTGGAAGCAGCCGGTAGTATGGAAGGCTACCGATATGTCCTTGGCAGTGTGATGAACCAGGTGTTGCTGCATCAGAGCATTATTGGCCTGGAAACAAAGGCTGCCTTGGACCTGTATGATATCAAGCCCGATGTAATTATCGGTTGTGCCGGTGGCGGCTCCAATTTGGGCGGCTTAATTTCTCCCTTTGTAGGCCAAAAACTTCGGGGGGAAGCGGATATGCGTCTTGTGGCTGTTGAGCCGGCCTCCTGCCCAAGTTTAACCCGGGGCAGTTATGTGTATGACTACTGCGATACAGGCCGTGTATGCCCCTTGCAGAAGATGTACACCTTGGGCAGCGGCTTTATTCCTTCTTCTTCCCATGCAGGTGGACTGCGTTATCACGGCATGAGCAGTGTTGTTTCCCAACTGTACCAGGATGGGCTGATGGAGGCGGTTAGCGTCACCCAAACAGAAGTGTTCAAAGCGGCAACAGAATTTGCAAGAGTAGAGGGCATTCTGCCCGCACCGGAAAGCGCCCATGCCATCAAAGTGGCTATGGATGAGGCAATTCGCTGCAAAGAAACCGGAGAGCATAAGAACATCGTGTTTGGCTTAACCGGCACAGGTTACTTTGATATGTTTGCTTATCAGCGGTTTAATGACGGCAAAATGAGCGATTACATTCCCACCGATGAAGAAATCGCCGCCAGTCTTGCCAAAACACCTAAATTTTGATTAAAAAGCAGACCATATGCGAAGCCGGGAGATCGTTTGTTTGATCTTCCGGCTTTGTATGACTTATACTTTTCTGCTGAGAACGGGCGGCGGGAAACGGCATACTTTTAGAAGTACCAATGATCGTGAGCGAATTGACATAATGTTTGTCATATGATAAAATAATTATGTATATTTAGAAATGGAGGGCTTCCTATGATCGGATCCGGACTGAAAAAGTTTGCTAAACAACACGGAATGAAGATTGCTCGCGGCGTTGCCTACGGCGACTTTTATGGTTATGCAGCCACCTTCGAAGAAGGCGCTGGCTGGAAAAGCATAGTTGTATCCACCCGGTTTCCCGACCCGGATAAGCGTGATGCATTTCGCACCGTACTGGCACAATCGAATTTGACCATCCAGTATCGGGTCAAATATTTGGAAATAATGGAAAATGGGATAATTATTCGGTTCTTGGATAATCCCGGCACAATGAAAAGAATTGACACATTTTGTCAATGGTTTTTCCCCCAACTGAAAACTTATGGGGCAACAGGGACAGATATCTGTTGTGAATGTGGTGCTCCCATTGTGGATGATGGTTGCTGGAAGTTGCTTAACACAACAGCCAACCACATGCACAGGTCCTGCGGCGAAAAATTGCAGGAGCAACTGGATACTGAAGAACTCCAACTTCGGCGGGAAGAAACTGGCTCGTATATCACAGGCCTTGTCGGTGCACTGCTTGGGGCAATGTTGGGCGCTGTTGTATGGGGGCTGGTATTGCATTTAGGATTTATGGCCTCCATTGTAGGTTTGTTGATCGGATTCCTTGCTGAAAAAGGCTATACGCTACTGAAAGGCAGACGAGGCAAGGGAAAGATTTGGATTTTGGGAGGTGCCACTATTTTTGGCGTTTTGCTGGGAATTATCGGCTATGATGCTGTGGTTTGGGCTACAGAGATTGCCAAGTATGCCCCCGATGCGGCTATCGTTCTTAACGGCGTAGAGATCCCTGTATCCTACGGTGATATTCCCATGATCATTGGCTACTTTTTTACCAACGATCCGCTGTATCGGTCAGCCATGATTCGGAACTGCCTTATGGGCATCGCCTTTGCACTTCTGGGTGTTTGGGGTATTCTGCGTAAAACGAAAAGGGAAATTACTGCGATAAAGGTTGTTAATCTCGAATGAGCAAAGAATGCCGGTTAGTAAAGTATCATATTGATAGCCAATAGGGAAAAGCAATCCTGTTTTTACATAAGAGGCCCCCTCGGACGAGGGGGCCTCTTATGATACGTTAATTAATAGGTTCAAAATCAGAAGCGCCGTGCTTGCACAGGGGGCAGATAAAGTCTTCCGGCAGAGTGTCGCCTTCATACACATAGCCACAAATCTTACACACAAAGCCCTTTTTCTTTGTTTCGGGCTTGGGCTTTACGTTCTTTTGATAATAGGTGTAGGTCATTGTTTCTGTGTCACTCAGGTTGACGCATTGGGTTACATCGCAGATGAACATTACATGGGTCTGCAGATCAACCTGACTGATTACATCGCAGGAAATATAACTGTTTGCGTATCTGTCCAGGAACAGAAGGCCGTTGGAAGAGCGCTGAGCATGCTGGAACTCTGCGAACTTATCCACATTCCGTCCGGACTGGAATCCAAAATGTTCAAAGATTTTGAAGGGCGCATCCTGGGAGAGAGCGGAAATGTTCAGTTTGCCGGACTTGGCAATTACTTCACAGGAGTAATTCATCTTATTGATGGTGACGGCTACCCGGTTGGGGGTATTTGTGACCTGGGTGACAGTGTTTACAATCAAACCGTTGTCTTTGGTGCCGTCATTAGAGGTGACCACATACAGGCCATAACCAATGTTAAAAAGGGCAGTGGGATCAATAAAGTCATCTTGCACTTTTACAGGGGCATAAGAAGCAGCCAACTCTTCCGCCAAAGCAATGATCTGATTGGTGGAATCTTCATTGAGAGCAGAAAGAATGGTAACATCATTCTTTGCAAAAGTTAAATTCTTGGACTTTGCAAACTTCTCTTTCATAATCTTGTTTGCCATCGGTGCCCAGGAGCCGTTCTCCATAAAAGCCACAGTACGGTTTTGGAAAGCCCGCTCAGTCAGCTTGTCCAGATAGGTTCGCATGAAGGGGAACACGTCGGCATTGTAGGTGGTGGTTGCCAGAACCAGTTTGTCATAACGGAAGGCATCTTCCACAGCCTCAGCCATATCGGTCCGGGCAAGGTCGTGCACTGCTACCTTAGGAACGCCGCGCCGGAGCAGTTCTTTTTCAAGAAGCAAAGCGGCATCCCTGGTGTGGCCGTAAACAGAGGTGTAGGCAATTACAACGCCATCGGATTCAGGGGTATAACTGGACCACAGATCATAAAGACGAATGTAATGACCCAGGTTCTCGGTCAATACCGGTCCGTGCAGAGGACAGATAATCTGAATATCTAAAGTGGCGGCAACTTTCAGAATGTTTTGCACTTGTTTGCCGTACTTGCCAACAATACCGATGTAGTAACGGCGGGCCTCGCAATCCCAGGGTTCGTCCACATCCAAAGCGCCAAATTTGCCGAAACCGTCAGCAGAGAACAACACCTTATCGTAACTGTCGTAGGTCATCATAACTTCCGGCCAGTGGACCATAGGTGCAAAAGCAAAGGTCAGTTGGTGCTTGCCTAAAGACAGTGTGCCAAGATTTTCCACAACCAGGGTATTTTGCATTTTCAGATTGGGGAAGAACTGGCCGATCATAACAAAGGTTTTGACGTTGCCAACCACAGTTACATTGGGATATTGATTTACAAAGGCTTCAATAGAAGCGGCATGGTCGGGTTCCATATGTTGTACCACTAAGAAATCCGGCTGGCGGGCACCAAGGACAGTGGCAATGTTTTTTAGCCACTCCTGTGTTTTAGAGGCGTCAATGGTGTCCATGACCGCTACTTTTTCATCTAAAATCACATAAGAGTTATAGGCCATACCATTGGGAACAACATATTGACCTTCAAAAAGATCTACCTCATGGTCATTAGCACCTACATAGAAAATGGTGTCAGTTACTTTTTTTAACATTGTAGTTCTCCTTTGCGGATATTTTCTATCAAGAATATACCAAATAATCCGTCACAGTGCAAGAAGAAAATGTGCTCCGTATTTTGAACGGAGCACATTCTTTATTCCGTGAGGCCGTAATAATCTGTGGTGATGATCTTGTTGCCTGCCTGGATGAATTCCAAAGCGGTGGAACACAGCCGGTTGATATAGTCGGGGGACAGCAACTTGTCCTTTTCGTTGTAAAGGATGTCATATTTGCCGTCAGTGTCTACCACACAAACCACGCCATCGCTGATCCAACTGCCGTTGGGGAACAGGGCATAGCCTTCATAATTGGGATCAAATGCATCCTGACCCAAATACTCATAAGGACTTTCAATGGCAAGGAGATTCAAAATAGTGGGAACAAGGTCGGCGGTCTGCAGGGTCTTTTCCACTTTCATTTTAGGACCGTTAACAGACCAAATAAAGCAGGGGGTTCGTTCCAAAAGGAGTTTATGGTCGGGGTCTACACCGGAGCGGTGGTAGAGAGCCGGAATATCTTTGCAGCCATAGGTATAGTGATCGGTTACGCCGATGATGACCGTGTTTTCCAGTTCTCCGGCGGCTTCTAATTCGGCAAGCAGGCGGGTAAACATATCGTCAACCAGTCTTGCTTTTAGCCGGGCAACATCCTCTTCTTCTGTAGGGTAAGAGCCCTTCCAGTCGGGGTATTGTTTTAGTGCGTACTCGCTGAGCACTTCGTCGTAGGTGTAACCAAGATGGGCAGCGCGGGTAATGATTGTGTTGAATTTAGCTCCGTCCCGGAAGAAGATGTCCTTGATTTCCTTGTTGTCAAAGAGGTAGCAATCGTTAAACAGATCATCTTCCGTTTCACAGTAATCTTCGTAACTTAAATAGGCTTCGTAGCCAACCATAGGCTCCATAATGCCACGATTGTAATACTCAGGTGAGTTGTAGTGGAACACATAGCCGGTGTAGCCAGCGTGGCGAAACTGAGAAGCAATGGCTTGGTCGAAGGAGTTTTCTGTGTAGTTAAAGATAAATTCACCGTTTGTGGGAAGATATATGCCGGTGTTCATACAGAATTCGGTGTTCAGGGTTCGTGCACTGCCGTAGCCGGGAGTGAAGAAGTTGGTAAATTGAATGCCGTCATTCATCAGCCGGTAAATGGTAGGAGTGCCGTCTTTTGTGATCAGCCAGTCATCCATAGACTCCATCAGCACATACACTACATTCTTGCCTTCGAACAGACCTGTCATATCATTGTCCCGGTGGTTGGGGCGGCTGGCAAAATAATGGTGCAATTCCTCAACATCACTCAGCGTTTCCTTTTCATATCCGGGGGTTAACTTATAAAAATTAAAGGTCCAAAGATCCCGGAAGGTCATATGGTAGATGCCGCAAAGGTCATAAATTTTCTTCACATCGTAGAGAGATTCGTAAGTATCTTCATACGATGTTACATCAGTATAGTTTTCTTCTTCCGGCTTGGGTGCGGCATCCATAGCCACAATGAATTTGGGAATCAGGGCGATAGTGATTATGCAGATAGCGCAAATAGCAAGATAGGGGATTCTTTGCTTCCAGCCGTTAGTGGTGGCGGGATATTTAATAATAATTACAACGCCTAAAGTAATAAGGCCTGCGGCTGCAAACCACCAGAGCAGAGGGAACTTGCTAAGCACATCAAAGATAAACATCATACCTTCGCCGGTGTAGGCAAGAGCGGACAACCACATCAATTTGTCAAAGACCTGATAGTATCCCAATTGGGATAGAGTCCACACCAGAAACAGAAAGTAAAGAATGCCAAAAACAATTCTGCTTGCCTTTCGGGGGATGGTCAGCAGAATAGCCGCAAAAAGCATAGACCAAAACAGACCAAACAGCAGACAGAAACCGACGCTCGGCAAAAGCATAATGAATGCCAGAAACTCAATGGCAAAGAAGGCAAGGAATAAAAGAATGAAATGCCAAATCTTACTTTTGCTGTTTGCAATTTTGTCCTTGCAGAACTGAAAACCGACTTTACATTTTGACCAAAGTCCTTGACGTTCAATCGGTGTAATGTTTTCTTCCACGACGGTAGCCCCCGTTTCTCTATATAATCTAAATTATTATACCACTTTCGTATTGAAATTACAATCCTGATGTTTTACCGGTATAGGGCGGATGCTGCTGGATCAGGAAGTAGGCTTTTTGGAAAATGCAATAAGTTTTTTTGACAAATTATGCAAAAACCTATTGACAAAATTTGCAAATTGACATATCATTAAACACGGTTAGCATATGCTAACTAAGGAGGAAATGCTATGACGATTGCAGAACTGAAAATAGGGCAGAGTGGTACCATCGCCGCCGTTGGCGGGGAAGGAGCATTGCGTCTGCGCTTTTTAGATATGGGATTGATTCCCGGTACAAAGGTGACATTGCAAAAGATTGCGCCTATGGGTGATCCAATCCAAATTCACTTACGGGGCTATGAATTGACTATTCGGCTGGAGGATGCAGGAAAGATTACCTTACGGGAGGAAACAGTATGATTTTTGCATTGGCGGGCAATCAAAATAGCGGTAAGACCACCCTTTTTAATGCGCTAACCGGCGCCAACCAACGGGTAGGCAACTTCCCCGGCGTAACCGTCGACCAAAAGATCGGTGTCATTAAAGGCACAGAGCATCAGATTGTAGACTTGCCTGGAATTTACTCCATCCGTCCTTATACTCAGGAAGAAATTGTGACCCGGGATTTCATTTTGGGGCAGAAGCCGGATGCCATCCTCAATATTGTAGATGCCACCAACCTGGAAAGAAACTTGTATTTAACGCTACAACTGCTTACTTTGCGGGTGCCAACTGTTATCGCCTTGAATATGATGGACGAACTGACCGGCAACGGGGGCAGCGTGGATGTGGAGAAAATGTCCAGGGCTTTGGGTGTACCTGTTGTTCCCATTAGTGCAGCCAAAAATGAGGGTATTGCAGATCTGCTGGATGCTCTGCTTGTTACGGCAAAGGAAGGCACCAAGCCCAAAATTAAAGACTTCTGCCCTGATGGACCTGTCCACCGCTGCATCCATGCAGTGAGCCATATCATTGAAGACCATGCCAAAAAGGTGTCTATTTCCCGGAGATTTTGCGCAACTAAGTTGATAGAAGGGGAGCACTCCTTCGCAAAAATGTTGGAACTGAGTGAAAACGAACAGGAACTGATTGAGCACTCTGTAGTGGAAATGGAGACAGAGACCGGCATGGACCGGAATGCGGCCCTGGCAGATATGCGGTATAATTTTATTGAAACTGTTTGCAGTACCTGCCTGAAGAAAGCCAAAGAGAGCAAAGAGCATAGCCGTAGTATGGCGATCGACAGGGTGCTGACCCACCGGATTTTTGCCATTCCGTTATTTGTGGCAATTATGGCGGCAGTATTTGCGCTGACTTTCTATGTGATTGGGCCGGTGCTGGATGAGTTGCTTGCTTACAGCATTGACGGGCTAACCATTCTTGTGGATAACTGGCTTACAGATTACGGCATTAACCCTGTGGTACATAGTTTGATTATTGAAGGCATTTTTGCCGGCGTCGGCAGTGTGATTACTTTCCTTCCCACTATTATCACCCTGTTCTTCTTCCTTTCCATTTTGGAAGACTCCGGCTATATGGCAAGAGTGGCCTTTGTTATGGATAAACTTCTGAGAAAAATCGGCCTTTCCGGAAGAAGTTTTGTGCCGATGCTGATTGGCTTCGGCTGCAGTGTCCCTGCCATTATGGCAACCCGCACCCTTTCTTCCAACCGGGACAGAAAGATGACCATTTTGCTTACGCCCTTTATGAGCTGTTCTGCAAAGATCCCCATTTACGCCCTCTTTTCTTCCGCCTTTTTCCCCGGAAAAGAACTGCCGGTTATGCTGGCTCTTTATTTCGGAGGCGCGGCGGTGGGCGTGCTGATTGCTCTGCTTCTGAAGAATACGGCTTTTAAGGGGAAACCCATTCCTTTTGTAATGGAACTGCCTAATTACCGCTTGCCTTCTGCCAGAAGTGTATGCTTGTTGATGTGGGAGAAGGCAAAGGACTTCCTGCAAAGAGCATTTACCGTTATCTTCCTTTGCACAGTGCTGATTTGGTTCTTGCAGACATTTGACCTGCGTTTTAACCTGGCCGGAGATACTTCCGACAGTATACTTGCCTCTCTTGGCAGATTTGTGGCGCCCATCTTCGCCCCCCTTGGCTTTGGGGATTGGCGGATGGTGACGGCGTTGGTTTCCGGCTTTACTGCCAAAGAAGCGGTCGTTGGTACCTTTGGTGTTGTGCTGGGAGTTGGCAGCGAGCAACTGCCCCTTGCCTTGCAAAGCCTGTTTACACTGCCTGCTGCTTGCAGTTTCTTGGCGTTCACACTTCTATATACCCCCTGCGTGGCGGCAGTCGCTACCATTCGCAGAGAATTAAAATCCACATCCAAAACGGTGGGTGTGGTGATTGCTCAGTGCCTGGTAGCATACCTGGTGGCGCTGATTGTCTATCAAGTGGGGGTGCTGCTATGAATGTATTGGACTGGGGTATCCTTGCTCTGATTGGGGCTTATTGTGTCTATCTGCTTCGCCCCAAAAAGAAAAAATGCAGTGGAAACTGCGCCTGTTGCGGTGGCTGTTGCAAATAAAGAACTACCCGAGGAAATCCTCGGGTAGTTTGTTATTTAAGGACATCCGGTAATCAAAGATACCAAAAGGCAAAGTGCAGTGCAGGCCGCGCCCAACGTCATCCAGCGGCTGCGTAATTTATTGATTTCACCGGACAGATACAAAACAGCCAGCACACCGGCACAGACCAGAAAAATAAGAACACTCAGCACTACCTTCAGCCAAATGACACCCAGTAGCGCAAACAGGAGATAAAGTACAAAAGCAATGCCTGTGCTGATCAGCACATAGGTCATATAACGGTCTAAATCTTTGTAATCGTTTTGGGGCATGAAGTATCCCTCCTTTTGAGGTATTATAGCATATTTTGTCGAAAAAGCAAAGATTATTTTCCATTAATTCTCTTTACAAGGGAGGGGATTTCTTCAACAGTCTCCACTTCATATTCAGCGTGGGGAATATCCTCAAAGCACCAGTGACCGGTTGTTTTCACCCAAACAGGAATATAACCGGCATTTCTGGAGCCGTCCACATCATTTACAGGATTATCACCAACATACATAAGCTCTTCCGGGGGGATATTCAGCCGTTCGCTCATTAAAAGAAATGGCTGCGCATTCGGCTTATGCACACCGATATCGCCGCTGATGATGATTTCATCGCAGTATGCTTCAAGCCCCAGAATTTGAATTTTCTTTGCTTGCACATCGTGGCTGCCATTGGTAATGATGCCGATTTTGCAGCCCATATTCCGCAGTTTTAACAACATTGGCACAGTAAAGGGGTAGGGAACAGCATCCATTGTCCAGCAGGAGTGAAGGATGAAATGTATAATTTCGCTGTATTCTTCTTCCGCAACAGATATTAGGATGCCATCTTCGATGCAAGCTTCTATCTGTTTGCGCCAGCCGAAGTGGATATACCTTTTTTCTGCCAAAATGAAACGATCAATAAACGCATCAACGGACATCTCAGCAGGGATCTTGCTTCGATATTGGTGATAGAATGTGGGAAGGACTTTTTTCAAAGTAGCGTATCGATCAAACAGAGTGTGATCAAGGTCAAAAACAACACCGCGAATCATAATAGCCTCCACTTGTATGGGATGCCATTATTATACGACAGGGATAGACGGAAAGCAACAAAAAACGCTGTTTTCTAATACTGTAGTTTACAATAATTCTTGCAAAATCTTATATATTTGCTTGCAAGGCGAAAAGAAGAATGCTATAATGAACAAAAGTATTTCCATTAGCAGAGGAAAACGCCTATGACACAACCGCAATACAGACT
>JAZNZO010000105.1:0-7569 GCA_045594945.1 Faecousia sp. | reverse complement strand
CCTGTAATATAGAATTCTGTAGGCAATAAAACACAAATAGATTACTATGTACCCGACTGCGAAAAACGGAATAGCCGCCGCTATATCCTCAGGATTTGATTCCTCGTTAAAAAAGAAGTCCTCCAGAAAAACGAAAGCCAAGAGAACGCTGTAGAAGAAATCCGTCAATAAACCTGAATAGATGTATCCTTTGTCAAATCTCTTCATTTTTCATTTCCTCAATTCTCGTTTCCAGATTACACTCAAGCTCGTCGATCATGCGGTCTGCTTCGTCGGTGGTGAGCGTAGAAATATCAAAATTGGAGCCCGCCGTTGAGATGGTAACATCGCTTAAGTTCAGCATCATCATGATCGGGCCCTGGGTTCTGTGAAGATCCTGGATCTGGCAGACAGGAATTACAACTCTTTTTCTGAAAATCACGCCTTGCTTTACAATAATCCGCTTGTCGTCATAGCCCCATGCATACATTTGATAGCGCAATGCCGGCAGGATCAAAGTAATTCCAAGAAGTAAAACAACAGGCATCCCTACCCCCAACAAAACGGCAAGCGTTACATCGCAGGATGCACCCGCTATATTCAAAATGACTGCCGTACCGGTAAAGACACCCACCAGCGCCAGCGAAACAATCGCTGCATAAATGTACCATAACTTAAGTACGCTTTTGTCTAATTTTTTCAGTTCCATATGTTGCTCCTCCTAAGGCTCATACAAGACCGTCTTTTTCTTTATTCCGCTTAACTTGGTTTTTAGTATTATATCACTGTATTTTCTAAAGGTAAAGTATGTTTGCAAATAGGCGGCACAACCGTGCCGCCTTTTTTAATGATGATGGTGATGGTGGTGATGATGGGTATGGGTTGCCGACTGGCAGCAGGTGTCCTCACAGTGCTCGCCGGGGCTTTCCAACTCCACAGTGGAATGGGTAATGCCGTGTTCGTGCAGTTCTTCTTTGATGGCCCGCTTCGCAGGGCCGCATTCTCCGGTTACTACCGCGTGTAGGGTTGCGCTGTGGCGATAGCCATCCATACTCCAAATGTGCAGATGGTGGATACTTTCCACCCCGGGAAGTTCCTCCAAATGGTGGGTAATTTCCTCCGGGTCGATGCCTTCCGGCGTTTTCTCCAGGAACACATCCTCTACAGCCTTCAAATTTTTGAGGGCGTGGAACCCAATGAACACCGCCAGGGCAAGGCTGAGGGCCGGGTCTAAAAACCACCAATCCGTAAAGCGCATCACCACTGCGCCGATGAGCACAATGGCCCATCCAAGCACATCTTCCAGCATATGCAGATTGATGGCCTTTTGGTTAAGAGACCCTTCTCCGGAAGTAAACCAGGCCGCCACGAAATTGATGAAAAAGCCAATCACGGCAATCAGTATCATCCCGTTATAGTCGATGGGCCGGGGAGAAATAAAACGCATCACTGCATTATAGGCCACCACCAATGCGCCGCAAAGCAATATGGCCGACTGTAGGGCGCTTCCCAACAAAGAATAGCGGTAGTAGCCGTAAGTATATTTTTTGTCCGCCTTTTTGTGGCTAAGTTTTTCCAGGGCAAAGGACACCCCGATGCTGAAGGCATCCCCCATATCGTGGATGGCATCCGAAATAATGGCGATGCTCCCCGTAATCGCGCCACCTACAAACTCAAAGACAGAAAATGCCAAATTCAGAAGAAAGGCAATCAGTATTTTTCCAGCCGTTTTCATAGCGTCCCTCCGTTGACTTCCAAGTAAGAATAGGATACAATACATTCGTTACCGAACAGCCTGTTCTGTTATTATTGTAGCAGAGCATCCGTCTTTTGCAACAAACGATGTTTTTCCTCTATTCCTTACGGAACAAATTTTGAAAATTGTATGGAGATGCTTATGGACAGACGGCAAAGAAAATCAAGAGAAGCCATATTCCGGGCCTTTATCGGCCTTCTTGCCCAAAAAGAATACGCCCACATCACTGTGGGCGAGATTATTGCCCAGGCTGATGTGGGCAGAGCCACCTTCTATGCCCATTTTGAAACAAAGGACTTTTTGCTGAAGGAACTGTGCGGGGAACTTTTCTGCCATATTTTTGATGAAATGGAAGGTTCTCACCCGGGGCACCGACATATTTTTGACTGTGATGCGCCGGACTCGGTGTTTTTGCACTTGCTTCGCCACCTGCAAAAGAACGATAATCAAATTTTAGAACTGCTCTCCTGCCAAAACAACGACCTGTTTTTAAGTTATTTCAGGGAAGGGCTTGCCCGGTTGGTGACCAGTCAGCTTTCCCTGTTTGCCCACCGGAAAGATAGCCGCTTGCCGGAAGATTTTTGGATTGACCATATCGTTTCCGTCTTTGTGCAGACGCTGCGCTGGTGGATTGGCCAGGGCTTGCAGGAAACCCCGGAAACGGTCACAGAATATTTCTTCCTGGCAGTATAAACCTTTGACATTCCTTGCTGTCTGCGGTATGATAGGAAAAATCCTCTTGAAAAGAGACAAAAGCAATGAAACGAAAATCCTTTTTTGCTGGCGTGAAGGCCGGAATGCCGGTGTGCATCGGCTACTTTTCCGTCAGTTTTGGCTTTGGGGCAATGGCCATTGCCCAGGGCCTGACCATTTGGGAGTCCATTTTGATTTCCGCCTCCAACTTTACCAGCGCAGGCCAGTTTGCAGGCCTTACAGTCATTGCCGCAGGGGCAGCCCTTTTGGAAATGGTGCTGACCCAGTTGGTGATCAACAGCCGCTACGCCCTGATGAGCCTTGCCCTCGGTCAGCGACTTGGCCCAAATGTGGGCCTTGGCAAGCGGCTTGCAATGGCCTTTTTCAATACAGATGAAGTGTTTGCTTTGGGAATGTCCCAAGGGAAAAGCCTGACCCCCGGGTTCTTTGTGGGCGCAGGCACGATCGCTGCCATTGGTTGGATATCCGGCACGGCCCTGGGCTCTTTGGCAGGGTCACTACTGCCCCTTTCCATTCGGGCGGCTTTGGGTGTTATGCTTTACGGTATGTTTATTGCCATTGTCGTTCCCCAGGCACGGCAGGAAAAACCCATTCTTGTGTGCGTTGCCCTTGCCCTGGTCTTCAGTTGTCTCTTTCAGTGGGTGCCTTTGCTTAATCAAGTGTCTGCAGGCCTTGCCATCGTATTTTGCACCGTTGCGGCAGCCGCCATCTGCGCTGTTTTGTTCCCCGTAGAAGAGGAGGGCGCAGAATGAATACATATATTTACATTTTGGTGATGGCTGTTACCACCTATCTGATTCGCGCCATCCCCCTAACCCTGCTGAAAAAGCCTATCCAAAACCGCTTTCTGCGGTCCTTTCTCCACTATGTGCCCACCGCCTGTCTGGCGGCTATGACCTTCCCGGCCATTTTGTATGCCACGGAAAATATGGTCAGCGGTGCCATCGGCCTTGGGGTCGGCATTCTCCTTTCTCTGCGAAAGAGTAGTCTGATCGTGGTGGCAACTGCCAGTTCTGCTGCCGTATTCCTGGTTGAGCAGCTTACCTTATTTTTGTAATGAATACCAAACGGTAAGGATACGCACCCCAAAAGTGTCTAACTTTTGGGGTGCGTATCCTTACCGGGCTTTTCTCATATTCTTATTTTGTCAGTGCCAGTACTGTCCGAAGGGCGATTTCCAGGCCGGGAGTTAAAGACGCTTTTTCGATCCATTCTTCCCGGGTGTGGATGCCATTCCATTTGCAGATGCCCATTGCCGCAGCG
Source organism: Faecousia sp. (assembly GCA_045594945.1). Taxonomy (GTDB): domain Bacteria; phylum Bacillota; class Clostridia; order Oscillospirales; family Oscillospiraceae; genus Faecousia. Next base: position 3,857 of record JAZNZO010000105.1, on the reverse strand, counting down.
GGAATGCCCAAAGAATGGGGAATGTTGCAGTCAGTAGATGCGGCTGTCATTTTTACGGATTCACCCAAAACGCCTTCGCTGATGGAGCGGCAAAGCTGTGTCAGTTTCTGCTGCCGTACCGGATCAACACCCTTTCCACAGGGGCGGTCGCCCACCTGCTTTACCTCCACCCAGACATTTTCTTTTTCGCCCTGGCGGAAGATTTCTTCAAAATAACCCTTCATCGTTTCCAGGCAGTTATGGTCGTTGGAGCGATACTCGCAAAGCATGGTTGCTTCCTGGGCGATGGTGTTGACAGAAGTGCCGCCATTGACCACACCTACATTGTAGGTGGTGATGCTTCCTTCTTTTTGGGGCACCTGGATGGCATAGATCTTGGTGATCATACTTGCCAGCTCGTTTAAGGCATTGGGACTGCCGAATTTGTACAGGGAATGGCCGCCGGGGGTGCGGACCGTCACCTGGTACCGGTGAGAGCCGATGGACACCGCGTGCATGGTGTTTATGGTGCTGTCAAAGCTGACAAAACGGGAAATTCTGCCTGCATACTCCTTAAATAACTGCCGGGTGCCTTTCAAGTCTCCAAGGCCCTCTTCGCAGGAATTTAAGACCATCAAAAGGCCCTTTTCCGGCCGGATATCATTGGCAATTAAGTACTTGGCTGCCAGCAGGATCATAACTACCGCAGCAGTATCGTCACCGATGCCGGGGCAGTGGATGGTATCCCCCCGGTCCTCGTAGGGCATAGGCTCCAGATCCGGGAACACCGTATCCGTATGGGCGGCGATTACAGAAATCTCGTTGCTGCCCTCGCAGTTCAAAGGGAACACAACATTCAGAGCCTCATCAATATACACGCCCTTCGCGCCCACATTTTCCAGCCAGCGCTTGCAATACTCTGCCCGCTTTTCTTCCCGGTGGGAGGGAGCGGGTATGGCGCACAACTCTTTTAGTGTGCGGAGCATCCGTTCCCGGTTTTCTTCCACAAAAGCCTTAATTTCTGCCATAATGCTCTGCCTTTCCTGTTTGTATTTTCTTTATTATAGCACATTTTTTTGTTTCGTAAATGGGCATATCTTATCTTCTTATTATCCGGCCCATACAGCATTTTTTGTTGACACAGAGGTGTTTTTTAAGTATATTTGTATGGTATTCTCGTTTTTGGGAGTTGATTTTTCTTATGAATTGGGATTTTACACTGGCAAATTACGGCCCTGTATGGGCATTTATGGTCCAACTTGGTCTGCTGCTGCTATTTTTAATGCTGGGCAATGTTCTGCGTCGAACTGTGCCCTTTTTCCGCAAATGTCTGATCCCTTCCGCCCTTTTGGGGGGCACTCTTCTGCTGATTGTGGACTTTATTTGCAAACAGTTTGGGGCGCCCCTGGTGGATAACCGGCTGATGCAAACCATTACTTACCACTGCTTAGCCATCGGCTTTGCAGCTATGTCCCTGAAAACAGAAAAAAGCACCCACAAAACCAACAAAACACAGGTGCTGGAATTTGGCGCGCTGCAGGGCGGCTGCTACATGCTGCAGGCTTTTACCGGTCTTGCTATTACAATCGTCTTGTTTTTACTGACTCGCTACAGTGACCAAATTGTTTCTTATGTTTGCGGTTTGATTTTGCCCTTGGCTTACGGGCAAGGCCCCGGCAACGCCCTCAGTTGGGATATTAACTTCACCAACACCCCCGCAGCCCAGTTTGCCGGCAACGGCAGTTTTGGCCTTTCTTTGGCTTCCATCGGCTTTGTGGTAGCCTCTATTTTCGGTGTTCTGCACATCAACATCAGCAAAAAGCGGGGACTTTTGTCCTTGCGTAAGGCCGGACCTGCTGAGGAACCTACCCTGCAAGAGGAAGCCGATGAAATTCCCGACAGTGAATCCGTAGATAAATTCACCCTGCAAGCAGGCTTTGTTGCTTTGGCATACGCCCTGGCTTTCGGGTTTATGTGTCTTTTAGGCGTACTTTCCGACTTTACCAACAGCATCGCCTGGGGCTTTAATTTCCTGTGGGCATCCCTTGCCGCTATGCTGATCAAGGTCGTTGTTAAGCATCTTCGCAAGCGAAATGTGATGCACCGGGTTTATATCAACAACTATCAGATGGACCGCATTTCCGGTTTCTCCTTTGACCTGATGATTGTTGCCGGTGTGGCCGCCATTGAAATCAACGATATCAAAAACTACATCCTGCCTGTGATTATTCTCAGTGCAGTAGGCGCGCTTACTACCTATCTGTATATCCGCCTGGCTTCCCGGGAGTGTTTCAAAGGCTTCCACCACGAACTGTTTTTGATGTGCTTCGGCACAATGACCGGCACCGCCTCCAACGGCGTGATTTTGATGAAACAAATCGACCCCGGCCTGCGTACCCCCACTTCCAGCCTGTACATTCTTAGTAACTTCCCGGCTATGGTGATGATTGCCCCCCTGCTGTTTTTGCTGGGATTTGCCGCTCAGTCCTTAAATCATGCCATAATTGCCTGCTGTATTTTCTTTGTTCTGTGGGCAACATATACTGTCTTCCTGTTCCGCAGGAGAATTTTCAAAAAGCATTACGCAGACAAGCCCGTTGTAGAATGGACAGAGGAAGATTAACTGCATATACAACGCCGTCAGGAGAAAACTCCTGGCGGCTTTTCCTTGGTTCTTGCAACAAAAGGGTTGACTTTTGGGAGATGTGTGCTATAATTCAATTCGCACCCGATGGAGGCTTAGCTCAGCTGGTTAGAGCGCATGCTTCACACGCATGAGGTCACAGGTTCGAGTCCCGTAGTCTCCACCATAAGCAATGCCCCATCCTTTCGGATGGGGCATTCTTATAACAACCCCCACAGGAGGGCGGATATGAAAGCCTTAAAGCATTTTATTACCATCACACACCACCGCCATCTGGTGCGGAAAGGGTGTTTCAAAGTGGGCCTTTACTGGCAAGGCCTGACCCACGATCTATCCAAATATCACCCGGTAGAGTTTATGGTTGGCGCGAAATATTACCAGGGCACCCGCAGTCCCAACAGTGAAGAACGCAGCCGCTTCGGCTACAGCAAGGCCTGGATGCACCACAAGGGCAGAAACCGCCATCATTTTGAATACTGGACCGACCTGAACCGTCAAACCCGCCGCTACGATTCTGTGCCTATGCCGAGAAAGTACCTGGTGGAGATGGTGATGGACCGCCGGGCGGCCTGCATGACCTATGAAGGGGAAAATTATAGCGCCGGTTCTGAACTGCGCTATTTGGAAAAGAGCATTGAAAAGGAGTTGCTCCATCCCCAAACCTGCCGGGAACTGACCTATATATTAACCATGCTCCGGGACAAGGGAGAAAAAGAGACCTTCCGGTATCTAAAAAAAGAGGTTTTGAAAGGAAAACCCTTTCCTTGGGAATAATCCGCTGAATACGGGAAATCCTAAGAAAGGTCGGAGAAAAATGTTCCAAATCAGGAAATTACCTCTTGACTTTTTGCCGTTCCTCGGTATAATAATATCCGTGCCTAGGGTAGAGTGACAAATCCGAACCCGCCTTAAAGCGGCTGATTTCGGCGCTTTTCGCCCTATTGTGCCTCGAAAGGCACAAAGCATTCCTTCGCCCCAATAGAACGAAAATCATCCAAAATCTTCTCGCTTTAAGGTCGAAGATTTTACAAAGAGAGGGTTTTTGTTCTATCAAGGCAAAAACGCAGCAAATACTTTGTGTATTTGCGAGTATTTTAACGAAAATAGAGCAATAAACCATTCTTTGTAAAACGGGTTTGGATTTATCACTCTACCCTACATAGAGGATTAGTGTAACGGTAGCACACTGGACTCTGACTCCGTTCGCGGGGGTTCGAATCCCTCATCCTCTGCC
>JAZNZO010000104.1:0-17218 GCA_045594945.1 Faecousia sp. | reverse complement strand
TCTTACTTCAGGCCAAATCTCTTGTTGAAACGGTCAACACGTCCACCGGTGTCAACCAGCTTCTGCTTGCCGGTATAGAAAGGGTGGCACTTAGAGCAGATTTCAACGCGGATGTCCTTCTTGGTGGAACCGGTCGTAAAGACGTTGCCACAGGCACAGCGAATGGTGGTCTGTTCGTAGTTAGGATGGATGCCTTCTCTCATGTTGTTCACCTCTTTCTCGTAAGCTAAAAGGGCATAATCACCCTAGCAATCTTTTAATCGCCCGGATATCATAACATATTCCCTTTTATATTGCAAGTCTTTTTTTCTAAAAATTCAAACTTTTTTCAATCAAAAAGCCCAGTTGCCGGCCCGGAAGATAGGCACTACTTTGCCGTCACGGGTAATGGCATCAATGTTCATGGTATCGCAGCCAATCATGAAGTCCTCATGGATCATAGAGTCGTTCACACCCAGTTCTTTAATTTGATCCAAAGTCAAATCCTCGCAGCCTCTGATGCACTCAGAGAAACCGCGACCCAGTGCCAGGTGGCAGGCAGCATTTTCATCAAAAAGGGTATTATAGAACAGAATGCCGCTCTGGGCGATGGGGCTGGCCTGCGGCACAAGAGCGCATTCGCCCAGATAGGCAGCGCCTTCGTCCATAGCAACCATATGCTTGAGCACATCTTCACCCTTTTCAGCCTTTACTTCTACAACCTTACCGTTTTCAAAACGGACAGAGAAGTTCTCGATCAACTGGCCATTGTAGGAAAGAGGCTTCGTGGAATACACGATACCTTCTGCCTGGCCTCTCATGGGAGAACAGAATGCTTCTTCAGAAGGAATGTTAGGATTGTAAACAACGCCCTCTCTGGTGGTATCTGCACCGGCGCAGAAAATGCCCTGCTCAATCAGACCGACTGTCAAGTCAGTGCCGTTGTCAGCGGTATAATGCAATTTCTCAATGCCCAGGCTGTTCAGGTATTCACAGCGGGACTTCAGGTTCTTATTGTGCTCCTCCCAGGCACCGATGGCATCGCCATTGACACGGGAAGTAAACAAAATGGCTTCCCACAGTTTTTCCATAGCCACACTGGTACGCATACCGGGGAATACTTTCTTCGCCCATGCTTTACCGGGAACTGCAGCAATACACCACTGCTGATGACCATCCATCTTGTCAATAAAAGGCTTCAGAATGGGATAACTCATACGGCGGGCCTTCATAACCTTGCCCATATTCATACCCTTCAAGCCATCGGGATCTTCAGAAATCAGATGAATGCGGGCAGGCATAGTCTCCACCATGTGCTCCCGGCGGGCGATCTGCCACTTAGGAACAGTGCCCAGGGTCTTTACAGACTGATAGCGAACATTGATCTTTGCCAGAGGCTGGTAGCTCCACTCCACAATAACCTTCTTTGCCTTGGCCTTGTAGGCTTCTTCCACAACCATCTGTACAAATTCAGGCTGATCCAGGTCAGCATAAACCATAACTTCCTGGCCCTTCTGCACATTCACACCTGTACGGACGATGAGCCGGGCATATTCTCTCAAAACGGTCTTTTTCATAGTATCTCTCCCCTATTTTTTGTAAGATACGCCTATCATAGCACTTTTCATTCCATTCGTCAACGGCAGTTGCAAAATGAATAGGAAGCGTTTATAATATAGGGCAGAAAGGGGGCATTCTATGCTCACCAAGTTGGAATTTCAAGAAAAATTCGGTAGCAGCACACTGCTTTTGGACGGCGCAACCGGCTCTAATTTAAGAAAGATGGGTATGCCGAAAGGAGTATGTACAGAAAGTTGGATTTTGTCCAATCCGGAAGTGCTTGTTTCTTTGCAAAGAGCCTATGTACACGCGGGCAGTCAGGTTCTGTATGCCCCTACCTTTCAGGCACAACCTATTGCATTGGCTGCAGAGGGTCTTGAGAACCATACAGAGGCCATCAATGCCCACTTGGTAGCCCTTTCCAAAAGTGTAGCCCCAACTGTGCTGGTGGCGGGAAATCTCACCACCCTGGCCGCCTATACAGAAAGTTATAAGGAAGAAAACTTTGACTTGCTTGTGGAAAACTACCGCAGACAAATTAAGGGGCTCATAGACGGTGGCGCAGATCTTTTGGCAGCGGAAACGCTTTTATATCCTTTGGAAGCGGAAGCCATTTTAACGGCAGCAGAATTGGAAGGGGCCGGAGCGGCTATGTACAGTTTTACTATGCAGCCGGATGGTTCTTTGTTCTCCGGCCGGGACGCAGGCCCTATTTTGCAGGAACTGGAAAAGGCCGGTGCGGCGGCAGTAGGCTTTAACTGTGTAGCTGCCAATGAATTCACAGCCGGTCTTGTGGCCAAGCTGCGCCGGTATGTGAAAGGGCCGCTTCTTTGCAAGCCAAATGCAGGTGACCCGGTAATCGACGAAAACGGTGTTGCCCAGTACTCCTTAAGTACAGATGGATTTGCGAAAATCCTTTCTGATTGCCGTCAAATGGGTGCCAATATCTTAGGTGGCTGTTGCGGTACAGACCCGGAATATATCCGTGCAATTTCCGCCATAAAATAAGTACAAGGGGTGGCCTTCCGGGCCACCCCTTTGGTTTTGAAAATTTTGGTTGCGTAATTGGTCGTTTTTTGGTATAATTTCTATGTATGGAAAATAAAACAAGACTTTATGTCAGCAAGAAAAACTTGCTGACCTGGCTGATGGTGCTTTGCATGGTCGGCTCGGCAGTGGCCCGCATCTTATTGGTCGGTAAGGAAGGTACCGACTGGTGGAGCCAAATTTTCCTGCCAGTAGCAGCCGCCCTGCTTTATGCCCTGGTCACAATCGTTAGCGGCAAAGAGCGGTTTTATAAGACCGCAATTCCCGTCTGGCTGATCGCACTTTATTTCTTCTTTGTGTTTTCCGCTGTGGATTTTGGGTATTATGATGCTATGATCACTGTGCTTTATGCCATTGTGATGATCTTCTATGCATTCCTGTACACCCAAATCACTTCTGAAAAGGCCAGTTTCACCTGGCTTCTGCCTATTATTTTCCTTGTGCCCATTGGTGCCCTTGCCTATTTGCACCGGCTGGATATTTTGAACGGCAGACAGGCCGCCCTTTTTCTTGGCAAGGCATCCTTGGCCCGTTTGGGCTACTATCAGGCTGCATTGGCTGACTGTCTGATGACCCTTGGACTGCTGCTTACCTGCTTTGCTATCAAGCGCCATCCCCTTGGTGAGTACCATCCCACCTGGGGTGACCGCCCCGATGGCCGCCGTATTCGCACCGAGCCTCCTATGAACCAGGTTTCTCCCTACATTATGGTACACCGTAATGATGCCAACAATCTGTTCTCTGAATCCTTCGAGATCACCAATGTGGAGCGCTACATCCGTCAAAAGCGCCGGGAAGGTCTGACAAACTTTGGCTTAACCCATGTACTGCTGGCCAGTTACTGTCGGGCAACCTGCAAATATCCCCGGATTAACCGCTTTATCAGTGGTCAGAAAATTTACTCCCGGGGAACTGACCTGCAGTTCTGTATGACCATCAAAAAGGAAATGACCTCTGATTCCCCCGAATCTATCATCAAGGTCCACCTGTCCCCCTACGACACTGCCACAGACATCTATAACAAGATGAACAAGGCAGTTGAAGAAGTAAAGAATACGCCTTTGGATTCCGACTTTGACAAGACCGCCCATGCCTTATTGATGATCCCCGGCATTTTCCTGAAGTTCACCGTGTGGCTTCTGAGAGTATTGGATTACTTCGGTCTTCTCCCCGGTTTCCTGTTGGAGGTCAGCCCTTTTCATGGATCCGTATTCTTCACCTCTATGGGTAGTTTGGGTATCCCCCCCATTTACCACCACCTGTACAACTTCGGTAACCTGCCCATCTTTGGCTCTTTCGGCTGCAAGCGTCGGGCCCTGGAAGTCCAGGAAGACGGCAGCGTGGTGCAGAAAAAGTACCTTGACTGCAAGTTTACTTTGGACGAGCGGATTGTAGATGGTTTTTATTACGCCGCTTTCTTTAAGCATTTTAAGCGCATTCTTTATCATCCGGAAGTGCTGGACCAAGCACCGGAAGAAGTGCTTTCTGACATTGACTGATATGAAAAATGAAATTCTTTCCATTCTGCCCGGGGATCATCCCTGGGCAGAATATCTACACGTTGAAGATTGCCTGCCCTCCACAAACCGGAAACTCAAGATCTTAGCCCAGGCCGGTGCGCCGGAAGGTACAACAATAATCGCCCGGGAGCAGACCGCAGGGCGTGGCCGTATGGGCAGAAGTTTCTACTCTCAAAAAGATACAGGCCTTTACTTTTCCTGCCTTTTGCGGCCTAACTGTGCGCCTACAGACTTAATGCACCTAACCTGTGCCACCGGCGTGGCCGTATGCAAGGCTGCAGAAAGAGCCACAGGGGTAAAACCTCAAATAAAGTGGATTAACGATTTGGTGCTGAGCCGCAAAAAACTGGGCGGCATTTTAACAGAACTTTCCATTGACCCGAAGACCGGCCTTGTTTCTTATGCCATCATCGGCATTGGCATCAACTGTTTGCAAAAATCCTTTCCGGAGGAACTCTCCAAAATTGCCACTTCCCTGCTTATGGAGGATATTCCCTGCGCCCCTGCCCGTCTTGCCGCGTATATTATGGAAGAACTTGAAAGGCTCTCCCACACCCTACTCACCGAAAAGAACAACTGGATGGAAGAATACAAGGCGCTTTGCATTACCCTTGGCAAAGAAGTTAAGGTCTTTGCCGGGGATAATACCTATACAGGCACTGCAAAAGACATTACCCCCGATGGAAGTCTTTTGGTTTGCTTGCCTGATGGTACAGAAATGCTTGTCTCCTCCGGGGAAGCCTCCGTACGCGGGCTTTGGGGTTACCTATAGCGGCAATTAATTTACAAATTTGTCAATAAATTTTCATTGCTTTTTGTCTCTGCATTGGATATACTAAAGATAGATAATAACCTAAGGAGGGCAATCTATGAAAACTGTAGGTATTGTATTGAAGGTTCTGGCTGCTTTGGCTGTAGTCGCAGGTGCCATTTATGTGGTTGCCACCTACGGCGACAAGATCGTTGCCTGGGTGAAGAAGGTATGCCGCATCCCCGAAAAGTGCTGCTGTGGCTGTGAGGACTGCGAAGACTGCCAATGCGACTGTGAGGACTGCGAAGACTGCGAATGCGACTTCTGCGATGTTTGCGAAGAAGCCGAAGAGGACTTCGAAGCCGAATAAAAGAACATAAAAAATCCGACGTCAAACGTCGGATTTTTATTTGCCATAAATGTGTTCTTGCAAATAAGAAAGAGCGCCAGGCTCGTCCGTCTGTAAAATAACGGCAATTTCCATACACAGAAGGCGCTGGGCATCTCTGAGGAAGTTCTCATCGCACAAATGGAATTTTCTTCCCGCTTCCTGCTGAGCAACTCTATGGGCCTGCAAAGCCAAAATCATAGAAAGTAAGGATTTTCGGTCACCGCTGGAAATGAGCTCCCGATAGTACTGCTTTCGTTGGTTCTCTTCCGAAATCCAAACACTGTTCCAATCCTTCAAATCAGAGAACAGAGTGTCTAATTCCTGTTTTGTAAGAACGGGGCGCAATTTTGCAACCGCAACAGGATTACCGGAAGGCACATAGAAGCATGCGCCCGATTGACTAACCGGCTCTACCACATAGTATTCCACTTTTTTTCGGTCTACGCTTTTTATTTCTGTGCCGGCAATTCTGCAAACACCATGAATACCGTAAACCACCAGTTGACCTGCTGAAAGCAACTTCTGCACCTCCCTTTCCAAACTACTAATATACATTATACCACGATTTTTCCATTTTTCACGTAGTAAAAATGCCAAAATTTTGTGTTTCTATCTGTGCAAAACTCTCACAAATGGCCGATTACAAAAGGTAATCGGCCATTATTTTACTGAAATACACGGACACGAATGGTTTCCTCAATGGACTCCAGTTCTTCCACAATATGTGCATCAATCTTGCCATCCAAATCCAACATTGTGCAAGCATACTCCCCTTTGCTTCGGTTAAGCATATCGGAAATGTTCACATTCTCCCGCGCAATGGCTGCGGTGAACTTTGTAAGGGTGTTGGGCACATTCTTGTGCAAAATCAGAACGCGGCTGGGCTTTGTGCGAGGACCCATATCGCAAGAAGGATAGTTCACGGAATTGACGATATTGCCATTTTCCAAGTAGTTCATAATCTGACGAACAGCCATCCTGGCACAGTTGTCTTCACTCTCCTGTGTAGATGCGCCCAAGTGAGGAATTGCAATTACACCGGGCATACTTGCTGTCACATCATTGGGAAAATCCGTAACATAACGGCGGACCTTGCCGGTCTGAAGGGCCCAGGCCATCGCCTCATCGTCCACCAGTTGGTCTCTTGCAAAATTCAAAATGATGACGCCATCTTTCATCTTGCTGAGAGCTTCCTTGTTAATCATCCCCTTAGTGCTTTCCAGCAAGGGCGTATGCAAAGAGATGATGTCACAGTTTTCATAGATTTCATCCCGGTTATTGACCCTTATGATATGGTGGTCCAGATGCCAGGCAGCATCAATGGAAATGTAGGGGTCGCATCCATAAACTTCCATATGGAGTTTTCTTGCCGCATTGGCAAGGGGGCCTCCCACTGCACCCAGGCCGATAACGCCTAATTTCTTATTCACAATCTCGTGGCCGGCAAATTTGGACTTACCCTTTTCCACCTGCTTGGCAATATCTTTGGTATCCTTGATGCTCTGCACCCAGTTGATACCGCCGATTACATCCCGGCAGCCCAGAAGCATGCCGCAGAGGGCCAGTTCTACCACGCCGTTGGCGTTTGCACCGGGCGTATTAAATACGACGATGCCTTCCTTTGCGCACTTATCCAGCGGAATATTATTGACACCGGCACCCGCCCGGGCAATACCCAAAAGGGTTTTGGAAAACTCCATTTCATGCATATTGGCGCTACGCACAAGCATAGCCTGCGCGCACTCAGCAACCTGAGTCAAAGAATAGTCTTTCGTCCAAAGGTCTGTACCCTTTTGAGAAATACTGTTTAGATAGTGTACCTGATACACGGATTATTCCTCCTTTAGCGATTATCCTTGCAGAAGCGATCCATAAACTCCACAAGAGCCTTAACCCCTTCTATAGGCATTGCGTTATAAATACTTGCACGCATACCACCTACGCTGCGATGGCCTTTCAAATTCAGGAAGCCCGCCTTGGTAGCCTCCGCAATGAACTTCTTTTCCATCGCCTCGTCGCCAATAACAAAGGGAACATTCATCAAAGAGCGGTCCTTGGCTTCCACAGTACCCTTGAACATGGGGTTGTTATCCAGGAATTGATATAGAATGGCCGCTTTTTCTTCGTTACACTCCCCAATTACCTGCAATCCGCCCATATCCTTCAGCCACTTAAACACCTTACCGCAGATATAAATACCGTATGCAGGAGGTGTATTATACATAGAGCCGTTATCGGCATGGGTCTTATAGCGAAGCATAGTAGGTGTGCCGGGGAAAACATCATCCGTAATCAAATCTTCCCGAATGACTGCAATCACCACACCGGCAGGGCCCACATTTTTCTGGGCGCCACCATAAAGCATAGCATACTTGCTCATATCCACCGGTTCAGACAGGAAGCAGGAAGATACATCCGCTACCAGGTCCTTTCCCTTGGTGTTCGGCAGAGTCTTAAACTTTGTGCCGTAGATCGTATTGTTTTCGCAGATATACACATAGTCTGCATTGGGGCTAATAGGCAGATCGGAGCAGTCGGGAATATAACTGAACGTCTTATCTGCAGAGGATGCAACCACATTGGCCTGGCCGTACATAGCTGCTTCCTGGCAGGCCTTCTTTGCCCAAACACCGGTAACAATATAGTCTGCAACCTTATTCTTCATCAGGTTCATCGGCACCATAGCAAACTGCTGGGAGGCGCCGCCCTGCATAAACAACACTTTGTAGTTATCAGGCACACCCATCAAGTCACGAAGGTCCGCTTCGGCAGTATCAATAATTTTTTGGTAGGCATCGGATCGGTGGCTCATCTCCATAACAGACATACCAAGTCCCCGGTAGTCCAGCATCTCATTGGCAGCCTCCTGCAAAACGGCTTCCGGCAGTACAGCAGGGCCTGCAGAAAAATTATACACTCGTCCCATAATGATCCTCCTTCATCGATTGCGTGTCCACAATAGGCGCACATTTGTTGTTCCTATAGTATCACTTCTACGTTGGGATTGCAATAAGCCCCACGCAATTTCGTATAGAATGTCATATTTCCGTTCCTGTGAACTGACAAAATAAGTCACATTTCCCATAGAAAAAGCGCCCCGACAGAGCCCTATCTGCCGGGGCGCGGTTTTTGTAGACATCGAGGCCGCTATTATAGAAAATTCTGTCCTCACAGCAGGCGCACATTGTAATGGCGAAGCCAAAAATCAAGCTGCAGCATATAGGCTGCTGTCTGGGGTTTTCGCATCAGTTGGCCATACCAGGGCCAGGGGGTTTCTTCCTGTAAATACCTTTGCAAATTGGCCCTGTCGACCACGTTCCAAATGGGAGCATCTTTTTTCGCAAGAAGGTCCTGCAGACGCTTTTCCATATTCCTGGCATAGGCGGGATCATAGGTTTTGGGGAATGGGCTCTTTTTTCTATATAGGATCTCTTCCGGCAATAGTCCTTCTGCCGCCTTCCGCAGAAGGCCCTTTTCTCTGCCTTCATAATCCTTAAAGGCCCAGGGCACATTGTAAAGGTATTGGGCAATTCGGCGATCACAATACGGCACCCTCACTTCCAAGCCCGCAAACATACTCATTCTGTCATTTCTGTCAATCAGGGTCTGCATAAACCATTTGTAATTTAAGTTCATCATTTCCTTCATCCGTTTCTCTTCCGGCGCAGTTTCCGGCAAGATATCACATTGTGCAACGGTGGCATTATATCGGTCCATTACAAAAGATTGCGGCTGCAATTTCTGCAAGTAGTAAGGAGCGATCAGATTGGCCCTGGCAGCAGTGTTCTGCGCCCAGGGAAAACCCTGTAACGAGCGAACTTGTGGGTCCCGATACCAAGGATATCCGCCAAAAAGTTCGTCAGCACACTCTCCGGAAAGCGCCACCTTCACAGTAGAAGAAATATCTTTGCAGAAACAAAGCAGGGAAAAGTCCACATCGCCCATCCCCGGCAGATCCCGGGCGCAGGTTGCATCTTCCAATGCCGCTTCTAAATCTTCCGGCGTTAATACCGTCCAATGGTGGTCCGTTTGCAGGCGCTTTTGCATTAACTCAATAAAGGCTTTATCGCTGGTAGGCTGGAATTTTTCCGGCACGAAGTATTTATCGTTATCTGCATAGTCCAAAGAAAAGGTTGCCAATGGCTGCGACATCTGCCTGGCACACTGGGCAGTGACAATGCTGGAGTCCAGGCCGCCGGACAGGAAAGTACCAATAGGCACATCCGATACCATTTGCCTGGTGATGGCATCTTTTACAAGGAAGCGGACCTTTTCGACCGTTTCCGGAAAGGTGTCTGTAAACGGTGCATCTTGCAGTTTAAAATAGCCGTGATCTTTCCATTTTCCGCCTTGGAAGTAGCCACAATGCCCCGGCTCTACTTCCCGTATATTACGAAACACACCACTGCCCGGCGTTCTGCCTGGGCCTAATAGCAGCAGTTCCCCTACCCCCGTTTCATCCAGCTCTGCTTTCGCATCCGGATAGGTTAAGATCGTCTTGATTTCTGATGCAAACAGAAAACCCTCCTGCAGGCACATATAAAAAAGAGGTTTTACTCCCATTGGGTCGCGGGCAAGAAACAGCCGTTGGGTGCGGTTTTCCCATATGGCAAAAGCAAAAACGCCATTTAGTTTGTTAAGGCAGTCTTCCCCCCATTGTGCATAAGCATGGAGAACTAATTCCGTATCGGATTTTGTTTCAAACCGGTGGCCCAGAGCCGTCAGCTCCTGCCGTAGTTCGCCCATATTGTACAGTTCTCCATTATAGGTAATGGTGTACCACTGGCCGTCGCAAAAAAGCTGCATAGGTTGTTTGCCCTTGGCAACATCAACAACGGCAAGGCGACTGTGTAGTAAGGTGCATTGTCCTTCGGAGAACCATCCTGTTCCCTCAGGACCTCTTCTTTTCATTGTAGACAGCATTTGAAGGCGCAGTTCTACAGAATTAGGCAATGCAATCATACCTGCAATGGCACACATAGTTCATCCCGTCCTTTCTAAGCCATCGTATGCACGCACGCCTGTTCGGTGCTTATTTTTGTCACCGAAGAACCTTTATGGCATATCATACTGTGAAAGGAGGAATGCCCTCTGGCAGCCACAGGAACAATTCAGGTAAATGCTTATACAAGTTACGCGCAAATTCCCTTGGAGGGAACATCTGTCACCGTATCAGATACGAACGGGCAACCCATCGCTATGCGTCTTACAAACAGAAGTGGGCAGTTGGATACGCCTATATCTATTCCCGTGCCGGATCTTTCTGCAGGTCTGCGACCGGATACTGGCGTAATCCCCTTCGCCCGCGTGAATATACGGGCAAGATTAACCGGATATGAGGAAATAGAAATTGAAGATGTGCAGGTATTTCCCAATACGGTAACCAGTCAAAATTTGGAGATGATTCCTTTAGCGGAATTGCCTGCAAAATGGAATAAGGCAGAAATCTTTCGGGTGCCTGCCCAAAATCTGTAAGGAGGGATACTGTGCCGCCGGTTGTGCCTTATGTACCCCAGCAAATCACTGTACATTTGGGTCCTCCCTCATCAAATGCCGCCAATGTTACCGTAGATTTTGCTGACTATGTAAAGAACGTAGCATCCAGTGAAATCTACCCCACTTGGGACGAGAGCGCCCTGCGCGCCAATATTTACGCCATCGTATCCTTCGCCCTGAACCGGGTGTATACAGAATTCTACCGAAGTCGGGGCTATGATTTTGATATCACCAACAGCACCGCCATAGACCAGTATTTTGTAAACGGACGAAATTTCTTTGATAATATTTCCCGCATTGTAGATGAACTTTTCAACGATTATTTGCGCCGTCCCGGTTTTGTGGAGCCTCTTGCCGCAAAGTTCTGCAACGGCACCACAGTAACCTGCGAGGGGCTTAGCCAATGGGGTAGTCAGAATTTGGCGCAGCAGGGATATAATTCTACACAAATTCTTCGCAGTTACTATGGGAATGTGGAAATTGTACCTAACGCCCCCATTCGGGGTCTCACCTCTTCCTACCCCGGCACCCCTCTTCGCAGAGGATCTTCCGGTCCGACTGTTGTAACATTGCAAGTAGCCCTTAACCGAATTGCCCAAAGCTATCCTGCCATCCCCAAAATCGCTAATGTTGACGGTATCTATGGCAGTCGTACAGAGTCAAGTGTTCGGGCTTTTCAGCAAATCTTTAACCTGTCACCGGACGGCATTGTTGGACCTGCGACGTGGTATGCTATTGTGAGGCTATACACCGCTGTCACGCGACTTTCCGAACTTCGCAGCCAGGGCCAGCAGTTTTATTCCATCAACTGGTCCCCGCCCAACGCCTTGCAAGTGGGAAGCACAGGGGATAAAGTCCGCTTGCTACAGTATATGCTCTCTATTTTGGCATCCTACATTTCTTATATTCCCTCTGTCACTATAGATGGCACTTACGGCCCTGCCACACGGTCTGCAGTTTTGGCCGCGCAAAGGCTTTTCGGTTTGCCGGAAACCGGCGTTGTGGATGCAAGAACCTGGGATGAGATTTATGACCAATACTCCGGTATTGAAAGCACCTCTTTGCGCTCCGGAGAAACCTTCCCGGGGCAAAATCAGCTTGCCGTGCAAGCCGGCAATTTCCCCAGGCTGCGAAATGCAACACCCTATAGCCGCACTGCCACAATGCGGCAATTCCCAGGCGCTGACCTTTCTATGGGAACCCAAGACTCCATTAAGCAGGAGGTGGTACGGTGAGACCGAATGAATCCTTTGTTTCCCAGCCTGTAAGAAGTTTGCAGACAATGCTCCGTGTTTTGGCTGAAGCAGACCGGAGTCTGCCCACCGTTGTACCTGATGGCATATATGGAACCACCACGATGCAGGCGGTTAGCGCCTTTCAGCGAAAAATGGGTCTTCCTGTTACCGGTGTAACTGACGAGCAAACGTGGTATGCTATTGTAGATGCCTATGAGCCAGCCCTCGTTATTGTTGGTCCGGCAGAGCCCATAGAAATAATTATGGATCCTGGAAAAGTCTTTATCTTGGGAGAAAAAAGTCCATATATTCTGTTGGCGCAAAGTATGCTGATTTTTCTCGCTGAGGACTTTGACGGCATCCCCTCTCCGAACCATACCGGCATCTTAGACCGGGAAACCGCCCGCTCTCTGTCCGGCTTCCAAGTGTTAAACGGTTTGCCGGAGACAGGTCAGTTAGACAAGATTACCTGGAAAAATCTGTCCCGGCAGTTTACGCTGCACGCCCATCACACGCAAGCGCAACATCTTGACAGAAGTTAATTGTGAACGATTTGGAAATTCTTAAAAATCGAAGGGAATTTTACAAAAAACGGGGAAAATACTCTTGATTATAGGGCAAGAAAAGAATATAATGTATATATTACACGAAGGTATGGATCTTTTGGAGGATAACTACACCATGCGCATTCAAAACTGGAAAAAACAGGTTTTCACCATTCCCAACATTTTAAGCCTGTTTCGCTTACTTTTAATCCCCGTATATATACACATCTATA
This sequence comes from Faecousia sp., assembly GCA_045594945.1. Taxonomy (GTDB): domain Bacteria; phylum Bacillota; class Clostridia; order Oscillospirales; family Oscillospiraceae; genus Faecousia. The sequence goes on along the minus strand of JAZNZO010000104.1, from coordinate 4,461 downwards.
TGAATGCACAAACCACTGCAGACTATCACTTGGCTGCTGCCATTTTGGCTGTTTCCTGCCTAACGGATGCAGTGGACGGGCAAATCGCCCGACGGTTTAATATGATCACTGCTGTTGGCAAAGTACTGGATCCTCTGGCAGACAAAATCACCCAGTTTACACTAATTATCTGTCTTGCTATGCGCCATCCCGTTCTTTGGAGCATCATCGGCCTGTTTGTAGCAAAAGAACTGTTCCAGTTGGTTGCTGGCTACATCATCGTGCGTCACGGTCGAATTTTGAAAGGCGCCCAGATCTCCGGCAAAATCTGTACCACCGTCCTGTTTGTCAGTTTGACCTTATTGGTTCTTGTACCTGACATTCATCCGCTCTGGGTATTGGGCATAACTATTGTCGACGGTCTGTTTTTACTGATTGCCTTTATTGACTACATCTTCGTATATGTCCGCAAGTCCGATGAACTAACGGAAGATCTTTCCCTTGAAGACAACGAAAAATAAACTAAGACCGAGTTTAGAGTAGCGCTCTAAACTCGGTCTTTTTTATTATTCAGGTAAAACTGATGAGGGGTCAAGAGATATGCCGGCATTTTCCAGATTTTGGAACAATATGCTCCAATCGAGGTTTTGCTGCCATCTTGCAATCGTCCATTCATTATTGGCAGAAATGCTGACTGCAGGCACTTGGATTGAAAAGTCCTTAACTTTTTCTTCTGTAAATTGCAAGCCCACATAGTCAATATTGCCGAACCTCAGCATCAAAGAATACACATCCTGGCCGGATACCCTGTCCTGGCTGAGTTTCAGTTTCAGATCTTCATTAGGATATTCCGGTGCGAGCATCCGCATGACTTTTGACGGAACAGAGAAAATCAAAGAGCCGTTAAATCCGTTTTTATTGACACAAAACGCTTCCAGACTGCAATTTACGATTGTTTCCCCTTCAAAGGTTAGTTGGCACTGGCCTGTTTGCTTCCCATCGGAATACAACCCCTTTGCAGAAAGGACCAATTCACCGCAAGTAAGCAGGGTTGCAAATTCGCTTTCAGATACAGTCCTTGCCCAGAAAAACAACGTTTCCCCATCTTCGTCCGCAACTTCTAATCCGGTTAGTTTATTGCGGTTATCCAGGTAGGCAACCAACTGAAAACTCCAATCTGCTGTTTCTGCATATTCTTCCAAGGCTGCCACCATTTCTTCATGGACATCACCTGCGTACCCTTGGTTCATCAGTCTGCGAACAACCGCATCTTCTTTCAGCTGCTTCGCCATTTGCAAGAGGGTTCGCCGGGCATCCTCCGGTTGAATAACCGCTTTCAATTGCAGTACATCCTGGCTGACGCCCTCAAGTTCCAATGTGACATTCTTTTTCGTTGCCCGGTGGATACTGTCAAGCAAGATGCTTCCATAGGTACGGAGAATTTCTGTTGTTTCTGCATTTGAGAGTTGTTCCTCTTTTTGGCTATTTATATCAGAGGGGTACAAGTCCTCTTGAGTAAACTCTAAATACTGTTCACTCAATTCCGGAAGGCCTACCCAGGCTTTCTGAGCATTTTGAATAATATCCAGGCTGATAACAGATTGATCCTTTACAAACAAGGACATCTGCGTCTTTTGCAAATCATCCTCTTTGCCCGACACAATCTGTAAGTTTAGATCTGAAATCCAGGCGCCGTCTTCGGCTGTATCAAAATACAATTCCTGCAGGCTTTGATCCATATATAGGCCGATCTTATATCTGCGCGGCGTTTCAAGTGAATTGCCGCTTGCCAGCGAGCCAATTCCCACATCCTCAGCCACCGAAGCGAGAGCCTTTTTCATAAGGGTCTCCGGAGGCAAAATAAGCCGCTCGGCCCAAGCTGCAATATCTGCATAGAATATGGCGACCAGTACACCCAGCACAAAAAGAACGGAAGCTGCACCAATCAGCCAAAACTTTCCCTTACCCCGTTTCTTTTTGGGTTGCTCTGCCTGCACCGGCGTTTTCTCCTCCCGTGTAACCGGGCAGCCACAGTACAAACAGAAATTTCCGTCTTCGGTTAATTCTTTTCCGCATTTTCTACAAAACATAGACTTCACCGGCACCGGTGGTGCCAAACTCCTTTCCTTTGAACACCTTTTGGGCTGTTCTATTATACCATTGTAACCCATCCTTTGCAATACAAACCGTGTAACTGTAAAAAACTCCCTCTTGCGCAACGCTCCGCAAGGCAGCGCTACCCTTCTATGAGGGTGTTTTCTGGTAAATAGCCAGGTAATTTCCAACACTTGCATAAAGGACATACCCATTTGCGGTGAGCATATCCGCAAGGCTTTGGTATCCGCCGTAGCGGCTATAGTCCGTAGTGCTTGTTGTATGCAGGGCAACATATTCTGTTTCTAACAAATGCTCACGAGAGCAATATTTCACATCATACAGTGTTTCCCGGTTGCTTAGGTGTACTGTATAGAAGGTGGTTGCCGCAACGCTGGCATCTTCCGGTATGGTATCCAACGCTTGAGCAATGCTTTCGTAGTAGGCTTCATAGTCCTTATAAAGCCGGGACATTTGCTTTCCCTGGGGATAGACAACCTGGAAAAAGAACACTGCCGCCAAAATAACCCCGGCCGCCAAAGCGCCAATCTTTACCCAGGCAATTTTCCATCTACCCACATTGACCGCTGCAAGATAAAACAAAAAGGCAGTAGCGCCAAAGGTATACTGGAAGAAAATATCGTGCTGATAGGTATAATCCGACATCAAATTTACAAGCACATAGGGAATAAGCAAAATATACCGCTCGAAGCGCCTTGTAAGCAGCGGCAGGCCCAAAAGAGGCAGCATCGTGCGCAAGATGAATTCCAGTTTTTCTTTATCCACGCACTCATACATAGCCTTCAGCGGGTTTAGAAATACCGCCTTGATAACCGTCAGCAAAGAGCCGCTTCCGTCAAACATAAAATTATCATAGCGGTAGGACATCACGCCATCGCCATAGACCGCAAGATAGGTTGTTGCCCCCCAGAACCAGGCAAGGGAAGCGCCAATCAGAGATAGGCTGACAGTCAATTCTCTTCTGAAGTTCTCCCCGCGATCCAACAGTGTCTTTATCAGCCAATAAAGGCCTGCCACAGCCACATAAACAGGTGCATCTTCTTTCACGCAAAGGGTTAAGAGGGCTGAAACAGCTGTAATGGGTACACTCCCCTTTTCCAGGCCATACATCAGCCACAGAATGAGCGGTGCTAAAAAGCAGTTTTCATGAAGGTCGTAACTTGCGCCTGCGGAAAAAGCCGGGTAAAAAAGAAGCAGGGCGCACAGAAACGTTTTAGCAAGGTTGGATAGATTTTTTAGAGAGCCAATCTTCCATAGAGGAATTACGCTGCTTGCCAGCACCGCAGCCTGAAGTACTTGCAACGTTTCCGGGCGGGGCACAATGGCATAAAAGGGCAAAAGCAAATAATATATGGGAGAAACGTGCACCTGGAAATGGGAAAGGAGTCCATCCCGCTCCAGGGTAGTCATTGGCAGACCTGTCGTCTTCATATTATGGAACATCTGTGAGAAGATGCCAAAATCATAAGAAGGTGTCCAAAAGCACTTCACCCGATAGACAGTCCATACACTCACGAAAGCAAAGAATGCCAAAGCCAGCAGACCGGTAATGATGGGAAACACCGGATTTGCCCTCTCCCTTTTATGGGGAGCATCCGGGGTATTATCCCAGCCCATCAGGCCATAAACGGCCAAAACACCAACTACAATGGCGCAGAAGATAAAATACGCCCAGTGAAAAGAGGAAAGCAAACTGATGGTCGCCAGAATGGAAAATACACCGCAAAGACCCCATCGTTCCAACTTCTCGGTATCTTTACGGATTGATACATACTGCAGGGCAGCAAATACAGCCAAAGCCATCACAATAAGCACCGGCGCAGATGCACCTGCCAAGGCAGAAAGTCCGGCAAGGCTACGCTCCGCTGCCGGCACAAGTAAGTAGGCAATCGTTACTCCCGTCATCCAGGAAAGCAAAAGCCGACGAAACAACGACCCCGGCTCCAATGCCATTATCCACTTTTTCATCAGCTCACCTCCTCGTTTTTAATATTATACCATTCACAAGAAAAAATCGCAACAAAAACAAGATCATGTTCATCCGCGTTGCAATTATCATTCAAATCCCTCCTTCCAAATGCCTGTGCCAATAAAAAAGACCACCCGTTTGGGTGGCAATTTTGGGTGGTGGAGAGTCGGAATCTGTTTGCATTTTGCCTTTGGCAAAATAAAGGTTCGGCTCGGTCGAGCCCTCGCCGGCAATGCTCGCCCGCATTGCAATTATCATTCAAATCCCTCCTTCTGAATGCCAATGCAATAAAAAAGACCACCTCAAAGGTGGCCTTTTATTGGCGGAGAGTCGGGATCTGTATGCATTTTGCCGCAGGCAAAATAAAGGTTCGGCTCGGTCGAGCCCTCGCCGGCAAT
>JAZNZO010000103.1:0-9213 GCA_045594945.1 Faecousia sp. | reverse complement strand
GCTTTTGCCTTGCAGCTTCCACCCGCTGGGTGAACATCTCATTTGTCACGGCCTATCGCCTCCTTTCACCTATTAGACGAAGACTGTCTACATTTTTATTACGGTTGAGTAAAAATTACTTATATTTTATTGTATAACAAGAAAAAAGTCATCCCAAACGGGATGACTTTTTCTTTTCTGGTTGCGGAGGCAGGACTCGAACCTACGACCTCCGGGTTATGAGCCCGACGAGCTTCCAACTGCTCTACTCCGCGATATAGGGCGCACCTCATCGGTGCTTACGTATTATAGCACGGTGCTATCTGTTTGTCAACCCATAATTTATCGTCGCAAATCGGCAACTTTCCCCTTCTGTCCGTAATATTGTACCGGAAATTTGCTATTGTGTTCCTGTGAAAAAAAGGATGTCGAAAATGTGCGAATTTCTATTGACAAGTACACGTTCAAGTACTACTATAACAGTAGTTCTTTAAATATGTACCCGACGGGGTACTTCCACTGGAGGAACGGTTATGGATAATTTGTACGAGAACATTGTACTTCTTTGTGAAAAAGCAGGCATCCGCCCCGGTCGCCTTTGTGATGAACTGGGTATCAGCAGGGGGCTGATGACCGACTTGAAGATGGGGCGAAAAAAGGGTGTCAATGCCCAAACCGCCCAAAAGATTGCCGCCCGTTTAGGTGTCAGCGTGGCCACTCTTTTAGGTCAAACCGATAATGCCGATGTTTTGGATCAGGTGGACGTGGCATTCTACGGTGATTTCAAAGAACTGGATGAGGCGCAAAAGGAGGCTGTCCGGGATATGGTCCGGCTGATGCGTGAAAGGCGGCAAAGTCAGTAAGAGGTGTGCCGTGTTTGAACTATGTGATTTTTATGAATACTGCCGGGAAAATCACGTAGACGTGATCCCCTATTTTGGCTGTCCCCAGCCCGGTGCAACCATCCGGGACCAAGACAATTATGCCATTTTTTTAGATTTCTCAAAAATACATTCCACCCGGCTGTTGCGGGGTGTATGCTGGCATGAACTTGGCCATGTGGCAACGGGAGCCCTTCATAAGGTAGACAGTCCTTTTGAATTGGCAGAGCGCAGTGAATACCGGGCCAATCGGTGGGCCGTTCGCACCTTTCTGCCGGAAGAAGCCTTCCGGGAAGCCTTTGCCGCTGGGTACACCGAACCCTGGCAATTAGCGGACTACTTTGACCTGCCCCAACAGGATATTGAAAAGGCTCTTCGCTATTGGCAAGAGTCCCAAGGTGTGGATTTTAATACATAGCGGACCTATCCAAAAGGACAGGTCCGCTGCTTTTATTTGTTCAAGAATGCCGGGTCCACCCGGATACCATCGGTGCCAAAAGTATGTTCCTCGCCGTCAATAGTCCGCTGGCCCGTTGCAGGCTCTCCGTTAGACAACAAATAGTACACTGCACCGTTATCGTCTAACCAACCGGTTCGCATTGCGCCGGTATCTGAGAAAAACCGCTTTTTGCCGTTGATCTTCTGCCAGCCGGTAGCTGCGGCACCGTCTTCCAGCAGATAGTAGTCCACACCGCTGGAGCAGAACCAGCCGGTACGGGCTTCGCCATTTTCATAATAGCGCCAAACCCCATCTTCAAACTGCCATCCGTTTATCGCAGTTTTGGGTTCTACCTCTTCAAAGGTCTCCACAGGAGAATAGCCCACAACAAAGGGAACTTCCTCCAGGAAACATCTTTGAGTTTCTGTGATCACACCACCGTTTTTTGCATAGTGGTTTTCTACCTCAGCACTGATTTCCAGGGTATAATTGCCGGGAAGCAGATGACTGAAGTTGATTTCATGTCTTAGCGCCGTACCTTCCAACTTCTTATAACGCCCATCCACCGGAACAGGGAAGCAGGCCAGCTCCCTATCCAGTTCGTCAATGATACGGGCCATCACATTATGAACTTTATTGTGGGTACTCCGTAAAACACCGTTGATGGTGAAATTCTCACCGGGCTGCAGCACTTCCGGATATGTAGCATCCACTACCTGCACATCGTCATAACGCATGGAAAGAACAGTGACATCCTCCGCATTCACATAAGCAGTATTTCCGCTGTCCACGATACGGTAGTACAACTCGTTGCTTTCATTTTTATACAGCCCGGCTGCCTCCAGTCGCTCGCCCCGCTTCACTGTCCGTAAGACTGCGCTTTGCTGGGCACTGGGTTCATTCCTGGCCTGGGTTTCATTGGTGACTTGCAAAAATGCATTGCAGGAATATTCTTGGCTGAAATCTGCCTGGCTCTTCCGGCCAAATACAACCAAACCCTCAAAAAGGGCAAAACTATTGTAACTCTTGGCAAACTCGTCAATCGTGCAGATACTTGGACTGCCAACATAGGTATCAAAGGACGTGTTAAAGCCTTCGCAGAAGTACACAATACCATCCAAAATGGCATTGATAACCACAGAATGGCCAAACCGCCGACCGGCTTGACTGCGAGTCCATTCGAAACCCACCAAAATATTATAGACATCCTTGGTGCCACCGTTGCTAAGGGTGTAAAGGGCTTCCTGCAAACTGTACTCCTGCGCGGAATAAACCTGAACCGGGTGGCCGCCGGTGGTAACTTCTAAATCTTTATATGCATCATACTGATTTTTTCCATCTAAAATGATTGGCCTGGTATTAATTCCCAAGTAGTAGAGTTGGTACGCCGTCATTGTGCCGCACAAACCACTCAAGTCCCGATGTCCTGTAGCACGCTGAATCCTACTATATATAGACCGGATCTCTTCAATAACCCGGGCACTTTCCGACTGGGCATTGGCACCCAGTGGAATACATCCAATCACAACTGCGAAAAGAACCAGAAGCGCAAGGCATTTTTTTAGCATTTCTCGCTTCTCCTTTCGGCTTGCGGTGCGCAAACCAGGAAGAGTATAGCACACATGTCTCTCTAAATCAAGAGAAAAATTACATTTTTGTAATTATTGCCTCCATATTTTGGCATTTTTTCCTCTTTTTCTCCGCCAGTTGCCATCTTTCGGACAAAAAGCAGGCCATCTCCTATCGAGATGGCCTGCTTCTACCCTTTTAATCGCTGCTGTCAAAACAGCAGTTACTCGATTGCACCGGCGGGATAAACGGCATCCAGGAACTTCTCCACTGTTCCTGCCGCCCGTTCTTCTGTAATCCCATAGGTTTGCATCAGGGCCTTGATAAGGCTTTCCTTCGTTTGTTCCTCCTCCAAAAGGTCCCACAGGAATTTTGCGGTTTTATTCATCGTAATCATTCCCCGGAAGGACTCTGCTGCCTGCCCTAAGGGAACTGCCACATATTTCCCGGCCACTTCTCGCAGAACAAATTCCCTGCTTCGGCGCATTTATGCTTTCCCCCGATTGTTGGATTCGTAGGAGTATTTGTACTTATAATCGTACTTATACTTCCGCTTGTAGCTCTTGCCCTTACTGTCTATAATGCCGTTCATAACAAAACCCAGCAGTTTGGCGTTTGCCATCTCCAGCTGCTTAACTGCCTTAGAAACGCCATCCTTATCTGCCTCATGCTGGCGCACCAGCATCAAAGTTCCGTCTGCCAGGCTGGCAATCACACAAGTATCGGAAACAATGGTTACAGGAGGGGTGTCCATAATGATATAATCATACAGGGGCTTCAGTTCCTCCAGCATTTTTTCCATCGTCTTGCTGCTCAGCAATTCTAAGGGATTGGGAGGAATTTCACCGGAAAACAGGACATCCAGATTGGGGCGAATATCCTTTCGCACTGCCGACAGTACATCACAAAGACCAGCCAGCACATTGGAAAGGCCGGGAGATGTCTTTTCAATCAGTAACTTGCCAAGGCTGGGACGACGCATATCGCCATCAATCAGCAGTACCCGGTTGCCCGTTTCGGCCATAGAAATAGCCAAATTCAAGCAGGTGGTACTTTTGCCTTCACTGGCCATACTGCTGGTCAGGCAAAGGAACTTACAGTCATTTCCGGGTAAGGAAAAGCGAATGTTGGTTTGCAGTGTGCGGTAGGCTTCCTGAATATGGAAGGAGGCATTGGAATTCAGGATCAGTCTTCTTTGATTAACGTAACTCTGGGTTACATCCTGCTCTTTCCGCAGTTTCATTTGCCCACCTCCTCATCGTCAGCGCTTTGGGGTGTATAACTGTATTTTGTGGTGTTCTCATAGTTCAGTTCCGGAATGTAGCCCAGGATGGGAACGTCACAAATCTCCATCAAATCCTCTTCGGACTTGATGCGCACGTCCATGAATTCGCGGACAAGCACAAAGGCAACCGCCAGAACAGCACCCACAACGGCTATCAGCACCGCCTGCCGGGTCTTATTGGGAGAATAGGGGCTGCCTGCCACCTTTGCATTTTGAACCACCTTGGCAGAACTGCCGATAATAATGGTTTCGATTTCCTTGGGGGCAACCGCTGCCACTGCATTGGCCACTTCCGCTGCCAGCACCGGGTCAGTACTGGAAACACTAACACGGAAAACTTCCGTATCGTTTTCTGCGCCTGCAGTAATCATACCGTTAATGGTGCCGGCAGAGAGTTTCTTGCCGGTATTACGCTCCAGATTGGCTGCCACTTTCTCCATAACGGGATCGCTGCGGAGAATAATAATATAGGTCTTAACCAACCGCTGAGAAACAGCCAGGTCAGAAGAAGAAATATTATCCGCATTATCTGCCTTTATGGAATTGTTTACATACAGCAAAATGCTGGATTGGTACATGGGATCCACGCACTGATCCGTGTAGACATACCCACCGATACCGAACACAACTGCACATAAAACAATAAGCCAGGCTTTTCTTAACAGGCTCTTGCAAAGGGCAAGAATATTGATTTCTTTTGCCTTTTCCATGCATAACCCTCCTATTATATTTTCTTGATTATATCATTGGGCGGGAAATCTGTCAATAAAAGAAGTGGGGGTTTCCTGCCTTGTTTTTCAGAAAAAGGTATGTTATGATGGTAAAAACACCAATTTGGAGGAATGATTATGGTTACTATGAACTATGCGGATTACGCCTGGGAGTCTGCAGCCAAGCTGCTGTCTATCGACTCCCCCACCGGTTATACCGCCAAAGCCGCCCTTTGGGCCAAGGAAGCCTTTGAAACCCTTGGATTTTCTGCCGCGATTACGCAAAAAGGCGGCGTACTGGTTGACCTGGGCGGTGAAGATGCCAATGACGGCCTGCTCCTGGCTGCCCACACCGATACATTGGGTGCTATGGTGGCCCAGGTTAAGGGCAACGGTCGCCTGCGGCTGACCGCCTTAGGCGGTATGAGCCCCAATAATGCAGAAGCGGAAAATGTCCGGGTCTATACCCGGGACGGCAAAATCTACGAAGGTACTTTTCAACTCTGCAACGCCTCGGTCCATGTAAATAAAGACTACAGTTCCGCCCCCCGGTCCTTCGACAGTTGCGAGGTGGTACTGGACGAAAAGGTGGAAAGCGCCAAAGATGTGGCTGATTTGGGTATCCAAACCGGAGATATTGTCTGCTTTGACCCCCGCACCCGTCGGACGGAAAGCGGCTATCTGAAGAGCCGCTTTCTGGATGACAAACTGTCTGTTGGCATTCTTTTGGGCTTTGCCAAGTATATTGCTGATCATAAGATCACCCTGAAGCGGAAGACCTACGTGTACATCACCGTTTATGAAGAAGTGGGTCACGGAGGCTCCGGCTCTATCCCCGCCGGTGTAACAGAAGCCATTTCTGTGGATATGGGTTGCGTTGGCGATGGCCTTGCCTGCACCGAACGGCAAGTTTCCATTTGCGCCAAAGACTCCGGCGGCCCTTACAGTTATGAAGTGGTAGGCAAATTGATTGAAGCCGCAAAGAAAACAGAAGCAGACTATGCTGTAGATGTCTATCCCTACTACGGCTCCGACGTGGAAGCCACCCTGCGGGCAGGCTATGATCTGCGTCACGGTCTTATCGGTGCAGGCGTATACGCCAGTCACGGCTATGAACGCAGCCATATTGACGGTGTGTATAACGCCATCAAAGTCCTTTGCGGCTATCTGGACTGCTAATATGGGTAAGATTGGTTTTTCTTTGCAGGAAAATTATCCCCTTCCCCGGCAAGAAGTTCTGCGGCTTTTGAAAGAAGCGGGCTTTGACGGCATTTCTCCCCCCTGGCAGGGAACAGAGAATTTGGCGGAAATTGCCCAATTCGCAAAAGCCTTGGGGCTTGCCATCCACTCCCTGCACGCACCCCATAACGGAGCTTGCGACCTCTGGGAGCAAAAAGGAAGCCCTATGCTAAAGGAAGTCCTGGCCTGCCTGGATGCCTGCGAAAAATGGAATATCCCTGTTTTAGTCATCCACCCCTGGGGCAGATTTGATTACACCTTCCGGAAAGAGGCTCTTTGTTTTGATGAATTCGACCGACTCACGGACTATGCCGCGCAAAAGGGCGTAAAGATCGCCTTTGAAAATCTGCAGGGGCCGGAATACCTGATGGCCCTTTTGGACCGATATAAGGATACTCCCACAGTAGGCTTCTGCTGGGATTTGGGCCATGAACAGTGCTATCTTCCCCCGGTTGATCTTTTGGATAAGTATGGCCACAAACTTCTTTTCACCCACTTAAACGACAATTACGGCTCTACCGGCCCTAAAATCTGCAGTTGCGATGATCTGCATCTGCTCCCCGGAGATGGAAAAGCAGATTGGGATGTGGTTTTAAGTCGGCTGAAAAAGGCCAAACCCCAGGCTGTTCTTAACTTTGAATTAAAAGTTCTGCCGAAGCCCAGCAAATATACTGCAGATCTCTATAGCCACCTGCCTTTGGAAACCTTTTTGCAGGAAGCCGCCCATAGGGCAAAAACCTTTGCAAATCGCTATTTCTAAATAAAAACGCACATTTCCCGGACGGGAAATGTGCGCTTTTGGTTTTAAGGATTTTCAAAAGAGATTAGTTCTTTTTCTTCTTCACAACAATCACAACTACAACAGCAACAACTGCAACTGCTGCAACAGCGATGATGATCCAAATCGGGAAGGACTTGGGTTCTTCTGCGCCGCAGACAGAGCAAGCGCCGTCTTCATAGGTGTGCTTTGCCAGTTCGCCCTTTTCGCCGCAGGCGCAGTCACGCCAGTGGTTTTCTTCGTCGCTGTTCCACTGCTCGGAGAAGCTGTGGCCCAATGCGGCTACCAGTTCCTTATCACAGATGGAGCAGGTCTGGGCAGTGAATTCGGTGGCTTCTGCGCCGGGTTCGTGGGCAGATTCCCCTTCCTTCATGCCGCAAATGGTGCATTCGTGCCAGTGGTTCGTGCCATCGGATGCCCAGGCTTCGGAAATGTCGTGGGCAACTTCACGGGTGAAGCCACAGGTTGCGCAGTCAGGATCGCAGCCGTTTTCAAAGTCGTGGGCGGCAACATCCTTCTTTTCTTCACAGCCGGAGCATTCATACCAGTGGCCGGTTGCATCGGAAGTCAGAGTCTTATCCCACTTGTGGGTGTGGCCCAGAGCGGCCTTGATTACGTAGTTACATACGGTACAGGTCTGTGCTTTCTTCTCAGTAGCAGCAGCACCGGGGGTATGCTTTGCAAAGTCCTTCTTGTCCTTACAGCCGGAGCACTCGTGCCAGTGGCCGGACTTATCCTTGCTCCAGGAAGTCTTGTAACCGTGAGCAGCAGTCTCTTCCTTCGCACAGACGGAGCAGGTACGCTTATGGTTTTCATCGTCTACCTTCTGCCAGGAACCGTACTTATGGTCTTCGGTCTTGGAGATTGCTTCGGTATATGTAGCGGAACAGCCGGTACAGGTGTAGGTCTTAACGCCCTCTTCCTTACAGGTGGGCTTCTTGGTTACCTTGCCGGAATTCCAGGTGTGGGGTTCGGTAACTTCCTTCTGGCAAACCTTACATACGTCCTTGTGGTTCTTGTCGTCCACAGAAACCAGGTTGCCGAATACGTGATCCTCAGTCTTGGCAATAGACTCTACCTTCTTGTAGCCACAACCGGTACAAGTGTAGGTCATTTCGCCCTCTTCCTTACAGGTAGCCTTCTTGGTCACCTTGCCACCGTCAAACTTGTGAGCTTCGGTGATTTCCTTGTTACAAACAGAACAGGTATCCTTGTGGTTTGTGCCGTCAACAGCAGTCAGGTTGCCAAACTTGTGATCGTCGGTCTTTTCAATAGGCTCTACCTTCTTGTAGCCGCAGCCAGAGCAGGTATAGGTCATTTCGCCTTCTTCCTTACAGTTGGCTTCCTTGGTTACAGTACCCTCGCCAAACTTGTGGGGCTCGGTAACGGTTTCGTTACAAGTGGAGCAGGTATCCTTGTGGCTTGTGCCATCCACAGGGGTCAGGTTGCCAAACTTATGGTCAACCTTGGGCAGAGCCTCGGTCTTCTTGGCGCCACAGTCAGCACAAGCAAAGGTCTTTTCGCCCTCTTCCTTACAAGTAGCAGGCTTAGTTACAGTGCCCTTATCCCAGCCGTGATTTGCCTTCTGCACATCGCCACAGATAGAGCAGGTCTTGCCGTGCTGGTTGTCATCAATCTTGGTCACAGCGCCGTACTGGTGGCCGGGGCAGGCAACGTCAACACTCTTAGTGACAGAGGCAGTACCAACTTCGTCTGCGCCGTTCTTAAAGGTGAAGCTGACCTTTACGGTCTGATTGGCAGCAGGCTTTACGCCCTTAATTTTGATGCGAACGGCTTCGCCGTCAATGGTAGCGCCGGGATCAAGAGCCAGCGCACCCTGCTTTTGTGCAGCCTTAAAGTTAGCAATTTGCACATTGTCGCTATCTACAAGCCACTTACCGGAAACCAGGGACAAGCCCTCGCCCAGTTCGATCTGCACCAATGCAGACGTAATCTCGGGTGTGCCGCTGAGGCTAATAATTACAGTAGCCTCGCCGTCTTTGTCAATGGATGCAGGCAGACCGCTCATAGAAGCGGATGCTGCTGCAGAAGCCGTAACGGCAATGCCCAGTGCCAGTAACAGGCAAAGTGCGAGTGTTACAATCTTTTTCATTTCGTTTTCTCCTTTATTTTTTATAGTTTGCAACATTTCACAATATTGCAACTAAAAATGGATGATCTTATTATAGCCTTTTCCTACTCCAATGTCAAGGCGATTAAATCCTTTTTAGGGCGCTCCGCCGGGGCAGAACGCCCTTTCAGCAGGATAAAAGATATCCTTTTTAACCTATGGGGTACTGGTCCGGCAGGAAGGTATAGTACAGAAGATAAAC
>JAZNZO010000102.1:0-18962 GCA_045594945.1 Faecousia sp. | reverse complement strand
GGTATAGCCCTGAGCAGCCAGGAAGGTGTAAGCCATGCCGCCGCCGATGATCAGGGTATCTACCTTTTCCAGCAGATTGTTGATAACATTCAGCTTATCGGAGACCTTAGCACCGCCCAGAATTGCCACGAAGGGACGCTCGGGGTTGGCCAGAGCCTTACCCATAATGGAAACTTCCTTCTGTACCAGGTAGCCGCAAACAGCAGGCAGGTAATCAGCCACGCCGGCGGTGGAAGAGTGAGCCCGGTGAGCAGTGCCGAATGCATCGTTTACAAAGATGTCAGCCAGGTCAGCCAGAGCCTTGGAAAGTTCGGGATCGTTCTTGGTTTCGCCCTTGATGTAACGGGTATTTTCCAGCAGCATTACATCGCCGTCTTTCAGCGCAGCAGCCTTTGCCTTTGCATCCTCACCGGCAACGTCGGAAGCCATAATCACTTCCTTGCCCAGCAGTTCAGAAAGGCGTGCAGCCACGATCTTCAGGCTCAGTTCGGGCTTCCACTCACCCTTGGGCTTGCCCATATGGGAGCAGAGGATCACCTTAGCACCCTTGTTTACCAGGTACTCGATGGTGGGCATGGCAGCCACGATGCGCTTATCGGATGTAATCTTGCCATCCTTGGTGGGAACGTTGAAGTCGCAACGGCACAGAACCCGCTTGCCGGCTACTTCGATGTCTTCAATGGATTTCTTGTTGTAATTCATAAATTCATCCTCCATTTATAAATCGGGTCAGACCCGCATTTTTCCGTAATCTTGCAAATTGGGGAAATTTTGCTGACGCAGTGCTTCATAGACTGCGATGGCAACACTGTTGCTTAAGTTGAGGCTTCTTGCCTCCTGGCGCATGGGAATACGCACGCAGGCTTCCCGGTGGGCTTCCAGGAAGTCTTCCGGCAGGCCCTTTGTTTCCTTTCCGAAGAACAGGTAGCACTCCCCTGTTAAATCTGCTTCACAATAGCACCGGGGGGCTTTGGTGGAAAGGCAGAACATTTTTTCCACCTTATTTTTCGTGAAGAAGTCGGCAAGATTTGCATACTCCCGCACCTCTACCAAATGCCAGTAATCCAGCCCTGCCCGCTTTACTGCTTTTTCCGAAACGTCAAAGCCCAGGGGATGGATTAAATGCAGCCGGCTGCCGGTGGCGGCACAGGTCCGGGCAATGTTGCCACAGTTTTGGGGAATTTCCGGCTCAACAAGCACAATGTTCAGCATAAAATCCCCTCCTTTTCGCGACTGCCCACCTATTGTATGATAAATGCCCCAGAAAATCAATCTTAAAATGCGAAAAAATAGAACTTTTTTCAATTTCTCCTATAAAACAGAAATTTTTTGTGAAAATATGTGAATTCTAACAATCTCTTGGAAAAACTACCGGCTGAATTGGGCGGTTTCTGTTGACTTTTTTCCCCATTTGTGAGAAAATAGAGCCGCTAAATTTATAATATATACGGAGAGGATACTCTATATGATGCAATCCAGAACACATAATTGCGGCGAACTCCGCCTTGCAAATGCCGGCCAGGCCGTCACCATCGTCGGCTGGATGGAGAACGTCCGGGAAGTGGGCAGCAACTTTGCTTTCCTGGTTCTGCGGGACTTCTACGGCACCACCCAGGTAGTGGTGGAAACGGAAGAAATGATGAAGATTGTCAAGTCCGTTAATAAAGAAACCACCATTTCCGTCACCGGTACTGTCAGAGAACGGGAAAGCAAGAACCCCAAGCAGGCCACCGGCGAAATTGAAGTCGTACCCCAGAAGATTGAAATTCTGGGCAAGTGCCGCCACAGCCAGCTTCCCTTTGAAATCAACAAAAGTAAGGATGCTGACGAAAATGTGCGCCTGAAGTACCGCTATCTGGACCTGCGCAACCCTGCTGTTAAGTCTAACATCATCCTGCGCTGCCAGGTGGTTGCCGAGTTGCGCCGGCTGATGACCGAAAAGGGCTTTTTGGAGATCACCACCCCCATTCTGACTGCTTCTTCTCCCGAAGGCGCCCGCGACTACTTAGTGCCTGCCCGTAACCATCCCGGCAAGTTCTATGCACTGCCCCAGGCACCCCAGCAGTTTAAGCAGCTATTGATGACTTCCGGCTTTGACCGCTACTTCCAGATTGCGCCCTGCTTCCGGGATGAAGATGCCCGCGCTGACCGGACCCCCGGTGAGTTCTACCAGTTGGATATGGAAATGGCTTTTGCCAAGCAGAGCGATGTGCTGACCACTCTGGAAGAAGTGCTGATTCCCGTTTTTGAGAAATTCGGCAAGTACAAGCGGATTTCTTCCGCCCCCTTCCGCCACATTCCTTTCAATGAGGCTATGGAGCGCTACGGCTCTGACAAGCCCGACCTTCGTATTGACCTGGAAATCACCGACATCTCCGATGTGGTGGCCAACACCGAATTTGCTCCCTTCCAGAATGCCACCGTCAAGGCCGTTGCTGTGGATAACTTCACGGAAGGCCGCAAGTGGATCGACAAACTCTTAAACGACGTGGAAGTGCAGACCGGCAACAAGGCCTGCTGGGTAAAAGTGGATGAATACGGCGCCCTTACCGGTGGCGTTTCCAAGTTCCTGCAGGACTGCGCCCCTGCCTTTATGGAAAGACTCAGCCTGAAGCCCGGCAGTTTCGTCTGTATGGCTGCATCCAATAAGAAACTGGCTGCCCAGAAGACCGCCGGTGTGATCCGCACTATGATGGGCAAGCGCATTGCCGGCCACTTCGATGAAGAGCAGTACGCAATGTGCTGGATTGTGGACTTCCCCATGTATGAAATGGGCGAAGAAAGCGGCCAGTTGGAATTCTGCCATAACCCCTTCTCCATGCCCCAGGGCGGTATGCAGGCCCTTTTGGATGCAGAAGGCGACAACGAAAAACTGCTTGCCATCAATGCTGACCAGTATGACCTGGTTGTTAACGGCTACGAATCCGCCTCCGGCGCTGTTCGTAACCATGATCCTGAAATTATGGTCAAGGCCTTCCAGATGGTTGGCCTGGGCGAAGAGGATGTGAAGGCCAAGTTCCCGGCTATGTACAATGCCTTTACCTATGGCGCACCTCCCCACGCAGGTGCTGCCCCCGGTGTGGACCGTCTGGTTATGCTTTTGACCGGCGAAGAATCCATCCGGGAAGTTATCACCTTCCCCATGAACAAGAATGCACAGGATCTGATGATGGATGCCCCCACCGGTGTCTCCCAGAAGCAACTGGACGATGTGCATATCCTCATCAACGAAAGCCACCTGAACTAAGAAAAATACCGGGTTGCGGCGCTCTCGCCGCAACCCTCTTTTTTTATTGCAAAATTCCCGGTTTTTTTGTATGATAGATACAGTGAGGTGATCCTATGCTTTTAGAAGATATTCAGGCTGAGTATCAAAAAGCCTATAAGTTGGCTCTGAAAGATTACAAAGAACGTACCGCCAGGGGTCTAAATCCCTACCCGGCGGTACTGGATGAGATAATTGGAGAAGATACCACATTAAGTATGGTGGATGTGGGCCTGGTGGAAATTCCTGTAGACAAAATTGTTGGCACCAAGTCTGCCGGACGTATCCACGCATTTACCCCGGATTTTCTCCCCCTTTTGGACGAGGATACTGAATTTGCCGCCAAATGGATGGACCTGTGCCATGCCCACTTTTCTGACAGTGGCATCCGGGACCCCATTTTGTGCTACGAGTATTTAGGCAAATTCTATGTGCAGGAGGGCAATAAACGGCTTAGCGTTCTGCGCTGGTTTGGCGCCCCCCGGATCCCCGGTATGGTAAAGCGGGTTATGCCCTTAAGAGATGGCAGTCCGGAAGTGGAAGCCTACTACGAATTTTTGGAGTTTTACAAAGTTTCCCGGATGTACGAAATTCAGTTCCGCACCCCCGGTTCCTATGCAAAACTTTTGGCAAAATTAGGAAAATCCCTTCGGGAGCCCTGGTCTGACCGGGAAAGGAAAGTGTTTAACTCCTCCTTCCAGTACTTTAAGGAGGCTTTCTTCGCCTGCAAGAAAGAGGATGTGGACATTCTCCCCGGGGAAGCCCTGTTGCTGTTTTTGCAGGTGTATTCTTTCCGGGAACTGACGGAAATGGACGGACAAACCCTGCAAAAATCCGTTGCCGCCCTTTGGGAAGATATGGCTTCCACCGACAAACCCATAAAGGTGGAAACCCAGCCTGCGGAAGAAAAAAGCAGTCTGCTGAACTTCCTTCTTCCCACAGGCAAAGACCATTTGTATGTGGCCTTTATCTACCAAAGAGGATTGGAAGACAGTACCTGGAACGCCGGCCACGCCTTAGGCGCGGAACACTTGAAAGAAGCCCTGGGAAGCCGGGTGACGGTGCATAACTATTTCCATGCAGATACCCCGGAACTGACGGAAGCCATTTTGACGGATGCCGTAGAAAACGGGGCAGACATTGTGTTCACCACCACTCCCCAAATGAGCCGCCCCACCTTGAAAGCGGCTCTGCAGTATCCCAAGGTGCGATTTCTGAACTGTTCTGTGGATGCTCCCTACAGCAGTGTGCGAACCTACTACAGCCGGGTGTATGAGGGCAAGTTTATCACCGGCGCCATTGCCGGCGCCATGTCGGACAACAACGAAATCGGCTATGTGGGCAGTTATCCTATTTTGGGTGTGCCTGCTTCCATCAACGCCTTTGCCCTGGGCGCCCAACTGACAAATCCCCGGGCGAAAGTGGTGCTTCGCTGGTCCTGCCAGGAAACTGACCCTGTCAAGGCTCTGCGGGATATGGGCATTACGGTAATTTCCAACCGGGATGTGCCTACCGCCGGGTACTTGGAGCACGGCAACTACGGCACCTACACCGTCCAGCCCGACGGCAGTTTGCTCCATTTGGGTTCTCCCTGCTGGATGTGGGGCAAACTCTATGAGCATGTAGTACGCTCCATTCTGAAAGGCACCTGGAACAGCGGCAAGAACGTTACCCGTGCCGTCAACTATTGGTGGGGTATGGACAGCGGCGTGATAGATGTGGAACTTTCCCCCAATCTGCCGGAAGGTCTTTTGGCCCTGGCAAACCACCTGCGGCAGGGTTTGCAAAGGGGTACTATCGACCCCTTCTTCCGTAAAATCACCGCCCAGGACGGCACATGCAAAAATGATGGCACCCGGCATTTCTATCCCAGAGACCTTCTGCATATGGACTGGCTCTGCGAAAATGTGGTGGGCGAAATTCCGTCCTTTGACCAAATTCTCCCCTATTCTCAATCTATGGTCCGGGAACTGGGTATCTACCGGGATACCATCCCGCCGGAAAAGGAGGGCTCTCTATGAAAATCCTGGCTCTTTCCGATGAAACCTGCAAAGCACTGTATGACCATTATGTGCCGGGTATGCTGAAAGACTACAATCTGATTTTGGCCTGCGGTGACCTGGATGCAGACTATTTAAGTTTCATCGTCACAATGGCCCGTTGCCCCGTTCTTTATGTACACGGCAACCACGACGAAAGTTATGAAGTGAAGCCCCCCTTGGGCTGCGATGATGTGGAAGACAAAATCGTGGTGTATAAGGGCCTTCGGATTTTGGGTCTGGGCGGCTCTATGCGCTATCGCCCCGGTGAACATCAGTTTACGGAAAAGCAAATGATAAAGCGCATCCGCAAACTGAAAAAGAAACTGAAAAAATACAAAGGTGTGGATATTGTGCTGTCCCACTCCCCGGTTGCAGGTTACGGCGACCTTCCCGACCCCGCCCATAAAGGCTTTGAATGTTTCCGGGAATTTATCGACACCTACCATCCCCGCTACTGGGTTCACGGCCACGTGCATAAAAGTTATGACTATGCGATGGAGCGGGTCCATACGCACGGGCAAACCACCATCATCAACGCCTGCTCCCGGTACGAGTTTGAAATTGACGATGCTACCATTATCCCCTGCAAACTGAAAGGAGATCTGCCATATGTTTAAGGGCTTTTCCCCGGAGACGGTGGATTTTCTCTGGGGCATTCGGATGAACAATAATAAAGAGTGGTTCACAGAGCATAAGCCGGAATATGTGCAGTATCTTTACGAGCCTATGAAAGACTTGGGAAAGGACCTGTACGCCATCCTGGAAGACCGCCCCGGCAACCTTTTGAAAGTTTCCCGGATTTACCGGGATGCCCGGATGCACCATCCCCTGCCCTACAAGGAGAGTCTTTGGATCTGCATTCGGAAAGACGTGGAGTGGTGGGCAGAGCATCCCTGCCTGTACTTTGAAATCCGCCCGGAAGGGGTCAGTTACGGGTTAATCTGGTGGCAGCCCAAGGTGGCCGCATTGAAAGCCTTTCGCCAGGGAATTTCTGCTGACAGTAAGGAATTTTTGAAAATTCTCCGTAAACTCAAGAAGGACACCGGCTTGGAAGTGACGGCAAACACCTATAAACGGCCGCCCCAAGTGCCGGAAGACCCCAAACTCACCCCCTACTTTGCCTGGAAGGGCTATATCGCCTGTACGGTGGACGAGCCGGTGACAGAACAGATGTTCGGCCCGGAACTTGGCAAGCGGGCAGAAAAAGTGCTGAAAGCGCTTCTGCCCCTTTATGAATACCTATATAGATTTTCTATTTAACACAAACCCGGGCAGCCAATTGGCTGCCCGGGTTTTATGATATATGCCTTCGGCATATTGCGCTGACAATTATCCATTGTCAATTATCCATTTTCAATTGCCCCAACAGGGTGCTGCCTAAAATCAGCACGGCGCCGCAGATGGCGGGGATGCCGATGGGAGCAATCAAAACAGCAGACAGCAAAACTGCCACCACCGGGTCTAAGTAACTGCAAACGGCAACGGTGGTAGCGGGAAGTTTGCCCACCGCTCCAAAGTAGAGAAAATAGGCAAAACCGGTGTGGACAATGCCCACCACTGCCATAAGAAGCCATTGGGTTGCGCCCATGCCGGTAAAGTCTATACCGCCCCGCAGCAGCACATAAAGCCCCACCACCGGAATGGACATTGCCATTTGGGTAACCGTTCGCTCATAGTCGCTGACAAACGCGATTTTCCGGTTCATAAACATCACCGAGGCATAAAGGACTGCCGCGCCGATGCCGAATGCCACACCGGCAAAACTGCCGCCGTCAATCCCTGTTACCAGCACCATACCCACAAGGCATCCTGCAAGGCACAGGAGTTTTTTTGCTGTCAGTTTTTCGCCCAGCAAAGGGCTTGCCAGCATCAAAAAGGCGGGAGCCAAATAGTAGCATACCGTTGCGGTGGCGACGGTGGTATGGCGGTAGGCTTCAAATAAAAGTACCCAGTTAAGCCCCATAGCGCCGCCGGAAATGCACAAAAGGAGCAAATCCTTCTTTATCACACCGAAACGAAGTTTTTGCTTTGTAAGCAGCATCCCCAAAAGCAAAAAGGCAAGGCCCATTATGCCCCGAAACAGGGCGATTGCCCCGGAATGCAGGGGAATAGCATCCACAAACAGGCCAATGGTGCCGAATATGGTCATACTTGATAAAAATTTAGCCGTTGCTTTCTTCATAAATCTCCTCCAGGCAGTGGCCCTGCGCCCAAGGGGGCAACGCGGAAAATTGCAAAGTTTCCCCTTTATAGGGGAATGTGAGCCGGGCGCTGAATAGCATAGGGGCTTTCAAATTGTCCTTTGCGCCATACTTGCCATCCCCCAAAAGGGGAAATCCCCGGCTGGCAAACTGGACTCTTATTTGGTGGCTTCTGCCCGTAAAAAGCCTGATTTGCACCAAACTATTCTCCCCTTCTTCCAGGCGGATATAGGATAGTTTGGCATCTTTTACCCCTTTTCGGGGCTTTTTTACCACAAAAACCTTGTTCTTTTGGCTATCTTTGAACAGGTAATCTTCCCAGGTGGCCTTTTGCGGAGGCGTGCCTTTCACCCGGGCCACATATTCTTTCACCATTTCCTGCCGGGAAATAACCCCGGAAAGGTCTGCGGCGGCTTTCTTATGGCCGGCGTAAATCATCACGCCACCCACATTTTGGTCCAGCCGGTGCAGAGGATACCATTGGCCCCCTAATTGCTCCCGCAAAAGCGCGCACATTTCCTGCTGGGAGTCCACTCCCACAGGCTTGATGCACACCACAAAATCTTCATTTTGATGCAAAATATCCATAGGTCTTCTCCTTTTTTACCAGTATAGCAGAAAATCCTTTATTGTCAAAACCTTCTTTGTGTTGTATAATTCCCTTAATGAACGGAGGGAAATTATGAAAGAGAAAAAGAAAAAGTCCCCCTTAGGACTGTTTTTAGGCTACTTCGGCCGCCACAAAAGGCTTTTTGCATTGGATATGGCCTGCGCCATCACCATTTCCGCCATTGACCTGTGCTTTCCCCTGGCCACCCGATATGCCCTGAGTGATCTTTTGCCGCAGGGAATGTATCGAACCTTCTTTTGGCTGATCGCTGCCTGTGTTGTAGGGTATCTGATCCGCTCGGGACTGCAATTTGTGGTTGCCTACTTTGGCCACACCTTCGGCATCCGGGTAGAAGGAGATGTGCGGCAGGACCTGTTTACCCATATGCAGAGTATGAACTTCGACTTCTATGACAAAAACCGCACCGGTCACCTGATGAGCCGGCTGACCACCGACCTGTTCGACTTGACGGAACTTGCCCATCACGGCCCGGAGGATTTAATCACTTCTATCGTTACGATTATTGGCGCGCTGGTTGTAATGGGTACCATTCAGTGGCGGCTTGCTTTGGTTGTGGGTATTACCATTCCCATCTTGCTGGCGGTTGTGATGGGTATGCGCCGGAATATGGGCAAAGTCTCCAAAGGTGTAAAGGAAAAGACAGGCCACATCAACACCGAAATTGAATCCAGCCTGTCCGGTTTCCGCACTTCCAAGGCCTTTGCCAATGAGGACCAGGAAAATGCCCGGTTCCGCAAGGCCAACGGCCAATATGTCCGGGCCAAGCGGGATTTTCACAAGGCAATGGGTATGTTCCACAGTTCTATGGAATTCTTCCTTTGCAGTTTGAATGTGGTAGTCATCGGCTACGGCGGCTTTCTCATTATGGAAGGGCAACTGCAGTACACCGACCTTCTGACCTTCACCCTGTATATCACCGCCTTTATTAACCCCATGCGGAAGATTTCCGGCTTCTCGGAAATGTTTGCCAACGGCTTTGCCGGTCTAAACCGGTTCCACACCCTGATGAACACAGAGCCTTCCCTGCAGGATAAGGAAAATGCCACCGTACTGCAGAATGTGAAGGGCGAAATTACCGTTACGGATGTTTCCTTTGCCTATAAGGAAGATTTGGATGTATTAAAGGATGTTTCCATCACCGTTGCCCCGGGTGAGACCATCGCCATCGTAGGCCCCTCCGGCGGCGGCAAGACCACCCTTTGCCAGTTAATCCCCCGGTTTTACGATGTGGATACAGGCAGCATTTGTATTGACGGCCTGGATATTCGGGATGTAACCCAAAAGAGTTTGCACAAGAACATCGGCATTGTGCAGCAGGATGTATTCCTGTTCGCAGATACCGTCTTTGAAAATATCCGCTACGGCAAGCCCGATGCTTCTATGGAGGAAGTGGTGGAAGCCGCCAGAAAAGCAGAGATTTTAGAGGATATTTTGGCAATGCCCCAGGGCTTTGACACCTATGTGGGTGAACGGGGTACGCTCCTTTCCGGCGGACAGAAACAGAGAATTGCCATTGCCCGTATTTTCTTGAAAAATCCCCCTATTCTCATTTTGGATGAAGCCACCTCCGCACTGGACAGTGTCACAGAAGCCAAAATCCAGCGAGCCTTTGATGCGCTGGCCCAGGGCCGCACCACCTTGATTATCGCCCACCGGCTTTCCACCATCCGCAATGCCCAGCGCATTGTTTCCATTGCCGACGGAGTGATTGCTGAATGCGGCACCCACACAGAACTTTTGGAAAAAGGCGGCATTTACGCCGACCTTTATACTACACAGACATCCCTACAGTAAACAATCGGCGTGTTGCAACCATCTGCAACACGCCGACTACACCTCATCCGTCAAAAATCAAAGATTTTTGCCACCTTCCCCTCCAGGGGAAGGCTTTTTTATTCCATTTGGAGTTTTTCCAGCACTGCCGCCAATTTGGCATTTGCCATATCGAAGTCGGAGACAGCATCCATAATTTCATCGTAGGCCACATTTTTGCCGGAACGCATCAGTTCACGGGCCAAGTCTGCCACTTCCTGGGCGTGGGCATCGTTATGGGTCACAAGATACTTCATCATCACCAGCAATTCTTCCATCGGGGTGGCATTTTCCAGGGGCAGGTGGTGATGATCCTGCTCCCCGTGTGTATGGCAGTGGGTCAGTCCGCCGTGAGAATGGGTGGTGCCGCTGTGACTGTTGGCAAGCACATCCCGCTTTACGCCGCTGACCTGGTACATATAGTCGTTGGAAACCACCACTTCCACTGTAAAGTGGGCATCAAAAATCCGCTTCAGGCTCTCAGCACTCATAAGGCCGTTGCTGACCTTGCTGGCAGCGCCGCTATGGTGGTTATCAATGGCCTCCCGGCTCATTCCGTGTGCAACCGTCAGCCTGCCACCCTCTTTGAGCAGTCCTGCCAGCACCTTAATCAAGCGCTTTGGGAAAGGAAAATGGGGAAAGGCATTGTAAACCACCACCCGGTCAAACTTCCGGTTAAAGGGGTATTCTTCCACATCGGCGCAAATGACTTCCACCCTGGGATTGTCTTTGTATTTCCCGGCGGCGATTTCCGCCATTTTGGGGGAAATATCAATACCGGTAACCGAGGCCGCATCCCGCGCCAAATAGTAATCAAACAGCACGCCTGTGCCGCAGGCCACATCCAGAACATCCATTCCGGGTCCCACTTCGGCATTGTCTAAAATCTTGCCGATAATCCGGTCGCTTTTTATCATATCTGCGTCCCAAAAAGGAGCGCACTTATCAAAAAACGCTATAATATCTTTCTTTTCCATTGTTGCTCCTTATTCAAAGACCGTCTTGGTGTTCACCTTGCCGTAGCCGCCCAGACTGCCGGGGCAGGCAAAGATTTCCTCTGCCAGTTCCTGCCCCAAAAAGACCTTTGTAATTTCGTTTGTCTTTTCCGTCAGATCTATGTGGGCAAACGCCTCCGGATAGACGGTCTTGGCAATAAACCAGGTATTTGCAAGAGAGATTTCATAGTTGGTATAGTAGGCATTGTAGGCCATTTCCAAATAGACTTCCCCATTTTGCCAGGCCTTGCAGGTGTCGAACATAGCATTATCTTCTGCATAGAGGGGCTTGATGTTTTTCACGGCAGCAGCATCCATAATCATAATGTCTATATGCTCGCTGAGGGATACGAACTTTTCTTCTTCAATAGGGCCAACACCCTTCATACCCAAGCCGGAAACCACATTCTTGACCCCCGCCACCCGGAAAGAGACATAGTCTTCCGCTGTCATCAGATGGTTGGTTGTTCCCCAGTTGCCAAGACCGCAAATATACACAGAAGGCTTTTCTTCTTCCGGGATATTGGCAACGGCGGCTTCAATGGCAGCCCGCTCTGCCTTGATGAAGGAAATCAAATCCTCTGCTTTCTTCTCTTTGCCGAAGATTGTGCCGAGCAGGGTCATGGAAGTGAAGAATTCCTCGTCGAAAACACCGTCATTGCCCGTTCCCAGGGTAATCACCGGCACACCGGTTTGTGCCTGCAGGTTGGTGGCAACTTCCACATCTTCAAACTCAGAAATAATAATATCCGGGTTGCAGGAAAGGATTTTTTCCACATCGGGGGCTTGGGCCATAGGGCCGCCTACACCGCAGGAAGGCAGATCTTCAAAGGCCTCTGCGTAGGCCAGCATATAGGGCCGGGCAACGCTGTCAAACATCTGGGGGCGCTGGGAAAGGCTTAGATTGTCAATATCTTCCACGCCGGCAAGCGCTTCTACATCCCCAATATAGCAGTACATCCGCAGAGCGCCTGCACCAATGCAGACCACCCTTTTATAACTGCCGGGATTGACGGCAATTTCTCTGCCCAGCAGGTCTGTAACGGTTACATCCCCTTTGGGAGCATCTGCCCCACAGGCGCAAAGGCTTAAAAGCATCAGGGTCGCCAGAATAAATGCAATACCTTTTTTCATTTTCTTTCTCCTCCTTGGTAGGTTTTCTCTATCATACAGGGAAAGATCCCCCGGGGGAAGCCCCCCGGGGGGTTGTATTTTCAGAATTTATTGACTACCACCGTTTTGCCGTCCATCTGCAGCAGTTCCACATCCGCATCAAAGATGTCCTTAATCACTTCCGGTGTGAAGATCTCCTTACCTCCGGCATATTTTACAGCGCCGTCTTTCAGGAAAAAGAAGATATCCCCCAGGGCAAGGGCCTGATTCAGATCGTGCAGGGATGCCAAAATGGCAATATTCTTTTCCTTGGCCAGTTTTTTAGCCTCCCGGATAATCAGTTGCTCATTGGCAATATCCAGGTTGCCCGTCGGCTCATCAAAGACCATAAGCCGGGGCTCCTGGGCCATTGCACGGGCAATGGCAATCTTTTGCTGTTCACCGCCGGAAAGTTCTGTTACATTCCGGTGGGCCAGTTCCAATATGCCCATATCCCCCAGCAGTTTTTCTACCGCTTCATAGTCTTCCTTCCCTGCCTGGATGCCAAAGTAGGAAATCCGGCCCATCAGCACCGAGTCAAATACGCTCAGCGCGCCAAACTGAATGTCCTGGGGTACATAGGCAATCCGCCTTGCCCTTTGCACCCTGCCCAGTTTCAAAAGGTTTTCCCCCTGGAAGGTGATACTCCCCTTTTTGGGCTTTACAATGCCCAAAAGGCTCTTAAACAGGGTGGTCTTGCCGGAGCCGTTTTTACCCAGCAAAATGCCCACTTGCCCCTCAGAAAGTTCCAAATTGGCGCCCCGGAGCACATCCCGGCTACTGCCGCCATAGTGAAAATGCAAGTTCTCAATTTTCAGCATTTGCCCTGCTCCTTTCTGCTAAAGATAATAGCCAGGAAGAAAGGCGCGCCCAAAAGGGAGGTGATGGCACCCACAGGAAGGGCAGAGCCGCCGCCCACAATACGGGAGCAAGTGTCTGCCAAAAGGAGCAAAGCACTGCCCATTAAGCAGGACACAGGAATGGTAATCCGGTGGTCCTGCCCCAGAAGCCGCTTGGCAATATGGGGGCAGATGATGCCCACAAAGCCAATGACGCCCAAAAAAGACACGCAAACAGCAGTAATCATAGACCCCAAAAGAAGGGCCACAAACCGCAAGCCGGCAGTGCCTACTCCCATCGTTTTGGCGGTGGCCTCTCCGGAAAGAAGGGCATTCAGTTTCCAGGACATCAACGCAAAATAGACGATGCCCACCGCCACTACCACCGCCATAATGGAAACTTTCAGGTAAGTGGCCCGGCTTAAATCCCCAAAACTCCAGACAACGGCCGCAGACAGGCCCACATCGGTGGCATAATACTGCAGCACTGTGGTAGCCGCCGTCCAAACGGCGCCAATAGCAATACCTGCAAGCACCACCACATTGGGAGAAAAGGCCCTCATAGAGCAAAGGCCTAAAATCAGCAGTACAGATGCCATCGCAAACACAAAGGCCAGGGCAGAAGTGGCATAGGGATTGGCTCCCACATCAAAGCGAAGGGCATTGTTGCCGGTTGCCAAAAAGCCCCCCGACAAAACGATGATAGAAAGGTTTGCGCCGAAAACCGCGCCGTTGGACACGCCCAATGTGGAGGGGGATGCCATTGCATTGCCCAGGGTGGTTTGCATAATCAGGCCCGCCACACTCAGACCGGCACCGGCTACAATCGCCGCCAGCACCCGGGGAATGCGGATATTCCAAATGATCCGGGTTTGGGCAGGACTTCCTTTGCCCATTAGAGCCTTCAGCCCGTCGGCAACCGTCATGCCCGAAGAGCCTGCAAACAGGCAGGAAACGGCCAACACCGCCACTGCTATCAAAAGGCTTACCAGCGTAATCCGGTTGCGCCTTTTTCTTTTTAATTCATATGTCTTTCCCATAAAAGGACTCCTTTTGCAATTACCCAAGAATTATAGCATAAGAAAGCCCTCTATGTAACCCCCCCTGGGGGATAAAACTGCCTTTGGCAGTCTTACTTCTTACCTATTATCTAAAAAAGCACGCTTCCGAAGAAGCGTGCTTTTTGTTTTAAGACAAGTGATATTTCTCTGCGTAAGCCTGGTACTTTTCTGCAAAGGCCGTGCCTGTATGCTTCAGCTTGCGCACCGCAATATGGGCATTCATATCCCGGTGGCTGGCATCAATGACGGTCAGCGCAATGTTGGAGCAGTGGTCGGAAGTACGCTCCAGATTGGTCAGCAAATCTGCCCAAACGAAGCCGGCTTCCACCGTACATTCGCCGTTAGTAAGCCGGGCGATGTGGGTGTTACGCAGTTGCCGCTTCAAATCGTCAATAACCTGCTCCAGGGGCTCGATGTTATTGGCCTCTTCCGCATCCCCACTGATAAAGCAAGCCAGGGTGTTTTCCAGGATTTCGGAAATAGCCGTACACATAACGCCCATTTCTTTTTTGGCGCTTTCGGAGAAGGCCATCTTCTTTTCCTGCAGTTCCTCCACAGATTCCAGAAGGTTTACAGAGTGGTCGGAAATACGTTCAAAATCGCCGATGGCTTTCAAAAGGCTGGGGATTTCCACGCCGTCTTTATCGCTGACCTGGCTTCTTGCCAGTTTGGTCAGGTAAGAGCCGATGACATCTTCATAGTGGTCGGTCTTCTTTTCCAGTTTGCGAATCTTAATAGCCGTATCCGGGTTATAACCATCCAACTGGGCAAGGGCCAGTTTGAAGCCTTCCACAGCCTCTGTACCCATCTTGACCGCCAGCAGGTGGCACTGCTCCAAAGCGATGGAGGGGGTGACAAGCAAGCGCTCGTCCAGTTCCACAGGCTTTTCGTCGTCCTCGCTGTCCTTAATAAACACATAGGAAAGCCGCTCCAGCAGGTTGGACATAGGCAGTAGCAACACCGTGCAGAGGGATTTGAAGACGGTATTGATAACAGCGATGCTCAAATAGGTGGCAGATTCGTCCATAAAGGCAGGACGTACGAAAATCGTCAGCACAGAGAAAACCGTCAGCCAGGCAAAAGTGCCGATGACGTTAAATGCCAGGTGAATGAAAGCGGCACGGCGGGCATTCTTGCCTGTACCCAAAGAGGAAAGAACGGCAGTGATGCAGGTGCCGATGCCCATACCCATTACGATGGGTATGGCGGCGCCGTTGGTTACCGCGCCGGTGATGGACAGGGCCTGCAAAATACCGATAGATGCAGAAGAAGACTGGATAATAGCCGTCAGCGCAGCGCCAACCAGAACGCCCAAAACAGGGTTCTGGAACATAATCAGCAGATTGCGGAACTCGGGAATTTCCCGCAGGCCGCTAACTGCATTAGACATGGCATCCATGCCGCACATCAGCGTGGCAAAGCCCAGCAAAATAGAGCCGGTGTCCTTTTTCTTGCCGGATTTGCTGAACATAGTGAACACCGTACCGATCAGCACCAGCACAGGGGTAAAGGAAGAAGGCTTTAGCAGTTCCAAAATGAAGCTGCCGCCGCTAATACCACTCAAACTCAAGATCCAGGCGGTGATGGTGGTGCCTACGTTAGCACCCATAATCACACCGACGGACTGCTTCAGGGTCATCAGGCCGGAGTTGACGAAACCAACGACCATAACGGTGGTAGCAGAGGAACTCTGAATAACCGCCGTCACACCCAGGCCGGTGAGGAAACCGATGATTTTATTGTTGGAAAGTTTTGCCAGCAGGCTCTTCAGACCACTGCCGGCCCGGCGTTCCAGGCCGTCACCCATTACCTTCATACCGAACAGGAACAGGCAAAGACCGCCAATCAAGGCTAATACGTCAAAAAGATCCATATTGTCCTCCAAGTTTTTATTTGTTTGCGTGTATTTATTTGCACACGAGGCTGTGCCATCGTGGAGTTGTCCGGATTACCCTTATTATATCACAACTATAGCATATTTCTTTTTTCTTCGCAACAAGAAAATATGCCTCCTGCCTCTTCCCTTTTTGTACAAAATGTGCTATAAAAAGGCAAGAGTATACAAGAGGTGAGCAAATGGAAAAGCACTATGTTTTCCGTCAGGCAAGGCTTGACGAGGTGAAGAAGGTCTTTGACCTGATTATGGACCGGGTCGCCTGGATGGACCGGGTAGGCATTCACCAATGGAACGACACCAAATATGACCAGCGCTATCCCCTTTCCTACTATGAAATGCGCCGGCAAAAGGAAGAACTGTTTGTATTGGAAAAAGAGGGAGAACTTCTTTGCGTGGGGGCTCTTTTCCACGAGGACGAACGGTGGCCCGACCGGTCAAACGCCTTCTACCTGCACCATTTTGCATCCGCAACCGCCCACAAAGGTATGGGAACGGTTTTTCTGGAAGAAGCAGAAGCCTACACAAAATCCCAGGGGAAAGCCTATCTGCGCTTGGACTCTGCCATTGGCAACAAGACCCTGGAAGATTACTACACATCAAGAGGCTACACCGAAGCCGGCCGCTGCACAGATGGCCTGTATAAGGGCATATTACGGCAGAAAAAACTATAAAAAACCGCCCTGCAGAACGCTCTGCAGGGCGGTCGTTTTCTTAATCCAAAGGTTTCATCGTGGGGAAAAGGATGACTTCGCGGATGGTATCGTTATTTGTCAGCATCATGACACAGCGGTCAATGCCGATGCCCATACCGCCCGTAGGAGGCATACCGTATTCCATCGCATTGAGGAAGTCCTCATCCAGCATTTCTGTTTCGTCGTCGCCCCGCTCTCTCTGCTCCACCTGCTTCATAAAGCGGTCGCGCTGGTCGATGGGGTCGTTCAGTTCGGAATAGGCGTTTGCCAATTCGCTGTGGCAGACGAACAGTTCAAACCGCTCGGTCAGCCGGGGATCTTCAGGGCTCCGCTTGGTCAGGGGGCTGACCTCTACGGGGTACATGGTGATGAATGTGGGCTGGATCAGGTGGCTTTCCACCTTCTGATCGAAGCAGGCATACAGGGCATTGCCCCAGGTCTTTTCAGCCGCATCGGCCAGTTCCACGCCCTTGGCATTTGCGGCGGCAACAGCCTGCGCATCATCGGTAATTGCGCCAAAGTCGATGCCCACATATTCCTTAACCGCTTCCACCATTGTCAGTCTGCGCCAACCGGGAGCCAGGTTAATCTTTTCGCCCATCCACTCGATATCATAAGTACCGAGTATCTCCTTGGCTGCACCGGAGAGGATACCCTCGGCGATGTCCATCATATCGTGGAAGTCCGCATAGGCTTCATACAGTTCTACGGAAGTGAATTCGGGGTTATGCTTGGGGTCCATACCTTCGTTGCGGAAGATACGGCCGATCTCATACACCCGGTCCATACCGCCGATAATCAGCCGCTTCAGGGGCAGTTCGGTGGCGATACGCATATACATATCAATATCCAGGGTGTTATGATGGGTAATGAAAGGCCGGGCAGATGCGCCGCCGGCGATGGTGTTCAGCACCGGGGTTTCCACTTCGATATAGTTGCGGTTATCCAGGTAGTTGCGCATGAACTTGATGAACTGGCTGCGGATGACGAAGTTGCGCTTCACTTCCGGGTTGACCATCAGATCCACATAGCGCTGACGGAAACGCATTTCCTTATCAGTCAGACCGTGATACTTTTCCGGCAGGGGCAGCAAAGACTTGCTCAGCAGTGTTACCTTCTTGGCACGAACAGAAATTTCTTCTGTCTTGGTTTTGAAGATTTCGCCTTCCACGCCCAAAATATCGCCTATGTCATTTTTCTTGAAACGGGCATATTCTTCTTCACCCAGTTCGTCAATCTTCACGAACAACTGGATGCGGCCGGTGCTATCCTGCAAATCGCAGAACATAACCTTGCCCTGGCCACGCTTGCTCATCAGTCGGCCTGCTACCTTGACAGTCTTGCCTTCGTAGCCTTCATAATCTGCCTTAATTGCGGCGGAGTCGGCATCGAAAGCAAACTTGGTCTGCAGGAAAGGGTCCCGGCCTTCGGCACGAAGAGCCGCCAGCTTATCCCGACGGATCTGCGCCTGCTCAGATACAGGCAGATCAGCCTGGGGTACAAAATTTGCCATATATTATCCCTCGCGCTTTACATCCACAACCTTCATCTCATAAGAGCCGGAAGGTGCGTTTACAATAAAGGTATCGCCAATGGACTTACCCACAACCGCACGGCCAAAGGGAGAGTCATCGGAGAGTTTGTATTCCATAGGATTGGCTTCCTGGGAGCCGGTAATCCGGTAGTCGGTACGCACACCGGTGGCAGGATTTTCCACAGTAACGATACAGCCCAGGCCCACACGGCCATTGGCTTCGTTCTCATCTTCAATGATAACGGCGTGGGACAGAATATCCTCAATTTCAGCGATACGGCCATAGAGTTTTGCCTGTTCGTTTTTGGCAGCATCATATTCAGAGTTTTCAGACAAGTCACCGTAGGAACGGGCTTCAGCAATCATTGCCGCAATTTCCCGCTCACGGGTGGTCTTCAAATAAGTCAGTTCTTTTTCCAGGTCAGCCAGCCGCAGGCTGGTAATCTTAAATTCCTTTGCCATAGTGCAAGTTCCTTTCTTGGGAAATAGTTTCCATAGTCCATAACATTATAGAAGAAAACAATGGTATAGTCAAGTATTTTATCTTGTAAAAAGGCTTCTCCTTGAGGAGAAGCTGGCAAAAATTGAAGATTTTTGCCTGATGAGGTGTAAAGGCCGTTCACACACCTCATCGCCCGCTAACGCGGTCCCCCTTCCCCTCAAGGGGAAGGCTTATCCATGAAATAAAAAGAGCGGCTGATTAGACTGCCCCTGTAAAAACAGACAATAGACAAAGAGCCCCCTGATGTAGGATAATAACTACATCAGGGGGTATTGTTATGAGCAAAAGGAAATGGACAAATATGCAGGAATTGTCACCACAGATTCTTGCAATGCGAGA
>JAZNZO010000101.1:0-8719 GCA_045594945.1 Faecousia sp. | reverse complement strand
AGCGTAGAATTCCTGCTCGCCGGCAGTGAAAACGAATTCGTTGCCGCACTCTTTGCAAACTAAAGTCTTGTCTTCGTACATTGGATGTTACCTCTCTTCGGTTGATGTGCCCCGTGATAGTTCCATAAGTTTTGGTTTACTCGCAGGGTGAATAATATTTGGGGGAAACCCCTAAATCGCATTATACACAAGGAAAAGATGGTTGTCAATGGTTTTTCTGTGAAATTATGCAAAAAAGAACGGGTAAAAAGGATTTTTATAGGCAAAAATGTTTAAGAAAGAGCAAGCCGGCGGCTTGCTCTTTTAGGTTATCAGATATCGAAAGTTTCCTGGCCACTGAAGGGGATATGCAGATGCTGGTAGGCAAGGGGGGTAACGCATCTGCCCCGGGGGGTGCGGGTGAGAAAGCCTAACTGCATTAAGTAGGGCTCGTACACATCTTCCAGGGTGATGGCCTCTTCTCCAATGGTGGCCGCCAGGGTTTCCAGGCCCACCGGGCCGCCGCCGTAATTCTTAATGATGGCGGTGAGCATTCTTCTGTCGATGGTATCAAGGCCCAGTTCGTCCACTTCCAGCCGCTTCAGGGCCAGATCGGCTGCTTCTTTGGTGATGGTGCCGTCGCCCATAATCTGGGCAAAGTCCCGGACCCGGCGCAAAAACCGGTTGGCAATACGGGGCGTGCCACGACTGCGGGAGGCAATTTCCATCGCACCGCTTTTTTCGATGGGCATACCCAAAATGGTTGCCGAACGGGTGACAATCCGGGACAGTTCTTCCGGGGTATAAAGTTCCAGCCGCAGGCTGACACCAAACCGGTCACGCAGGGGGGCAGAGAGTTGACCTGCCCGGGTGGTGGCGCCAATCAGGGTGAACTTGGGAAGGTCCAGCCGGATGGAATTGGCGGAAGGGCCTTTGCCTACGATGATGTCAATGGCAAAGTCCTCCATCGCCGGGTAGAGGATTTCTTCTACGGCCCGGTTCAGCCGGTGGATTTCGTCAATAAAAAGAATGTCTCCCGGGTTTAAGTTGGTCAGCAGGGCTGCCAAATCGCCGGGCTTTTCAATGGCCGGACCGGAGGTGATGCGGATATTGACCCCCATTTCATTGGCGATGACCCCTGCCAGGGTGGTTTTACCAAGGCCGGGAGGGCCGTAAAGCAGAGTATGGTCCAGAGGTTCCCCACGCAGGCGGGCGGCTTCAATGTACACAGAAAGGTTGCCCTTTGCCTTTTCCTGGCCGGTATAGTCGCTTAAAAGTTTGGGCCGCAGGCCAATTTCCCCTGCATCCTGGGGGGCAAAGGTGGGACTGATAATGGGCCGGTCCAGACCTTCGGAAAATTCTAAACTCATAGGGCTTTATCCTTTCATAACCATTGCACGAAGTGCATATCGTATAAGTTCTTCGGTGCTTGCGTTGGGGTCTGCGCCCTTCAGCGCCTGGGAGACTTCGGAAGGGGAGTAGCCCAGTTCCTGTAAAGCCTTGTTGGCAAGGCTCATAGCGCCGGTGTCGGCTGCTACGGGCGCAACAGCAGGACCGGAGAAGTCCAAAGTCACATCGCCGCCGCCTACTTTGTCTTTCAGTTCCAGAATAATCCGCTGGGCAATCTTTTTGCCGATGCCCTGGGCGGCAGTCAGCAGTTTTTCGTCTCCGGTCATCACAGCCAAAGTGAAGTTTTGCGGGCCGGCAGACAAAATGGAAACAGCGGCTTTTGGACCTACCCCGGTGACGGAAGTGAGCAGTTCATAGCAGCGCTGCTCTTCCCGGCTGATAAAGCCGTAAATATCGTAGGCATCTTCCCGGATGGCCTCAGTGATATACAGTTTGGCAGGCTGGTTTAATTTTAACTGGGCGGCAGTATAAGCCGTTACCCGGCAGCCGTAGCCAACGCCGCCGCAGTCGATGACTGCAAGGCCCGGCTCCAGAACGGTCACAGGACCGGATACATAATAAAGCATAAGTTACCTCCGTTACAACTGGCTCAGCAGAGAAGTGGTGGAACGGCCGTGACACAGGGCGATTGCCACCGCATCGGCCGCATCATCGGGCTTGGGGGAGTTTTCCAAACCTAAAAGCCGCTTGGTCATTTCCATTACCTGGTGCTTGGTGGCCTTTCCGTAGCCCACGACGGCCTGCTTGACCTGCATCGGCTTGTAGGAATAAATGGGGATGCCTGCCTGCTGGGCGGCCAGCAAAATCACGCCCCGGCTTTGGGCCACCCCAATGGCGGTGGTTACATTGTGGCCGAAGAACAGTTCTTCAATGGCGATGGCATCGGGCTTACTTAGCGTGAGCAGGTCGGTCATATCCTTGTAGATCATTTCAAGTCTTGCAGGGAAATCCATTCCGGCAGGGGTGGTGATAGCCCCGCAGTTGAGAAGGGTGCTTTTTCCCCGGGTGTGTTCAATCAGCCCGAAACCGGTAATGCCGTAGCCCGGGTCTATCCCTAAAATACGCACCGGTGTACCCCCTCTCCCATTTTTCTTCAGTATAGCACATTTGTTTTCTTATTTCCACTATAATTTATTTTTCCTTTTATACATCCTTTTTCTTTTTTGGGAAATACTGCTGTTAAAGTAACCACGCAAGGCGGTGACAAAAGTGGAAGTCTTTTCTTGTAAAACGGCAATTTATATGGGCAACGGCTCCCTTAAAAGCCTGAAAGAACTGGTAAAAGGCAAACTTTTGGTGGTCTCGGACCCCTTTTTTATGGAAAACGGAAAGGCAAAGGAAATTGCCGCTATGTCCGGGGCAACCCAAACGGCTTTTTTTGCAGAGGTAAAGCCGGATCCGGATGTTACTTTGGCGGCTAAGGGGGCGGCTCTGGTGCGCGACTTTACCCCCGATGCGGTGGTGGCTCTGGGTGGGGGCAGTGCCTTGGACTGTGCCAAGGCCATGCTCTATTTTTCCGGGGTGGAGGCAAGGTTAATTGCTGTACCCACCACTTCCGGCTCCGGCTCTGAAGTAACGGATTTTGCCATTTTGACCCACGACGGGGTAAAGCACCCATTGGTGGATGAAAAACTACTGCCCCAGGCGGCCATTTTGGATGGGGATTTATTGGAAGGACTGCCCAAGGGCTTGATTGCAGATGCAGGTTTTGACGCCATATCCCACGCATTGGAAGCCCTGGTTGCCACAAAAAGCAGTCCCATTACCGATGCTTTGGCAACGGACAGTTTTTGCGGTCTTTATGCCAACTTGGGAAGATCCTTTGCAGGAGATACTGCCCCCCGGCAGACCATTCACAACGCATCCTGCATGGCAGGACTTGCCTTTTCTCAGGCGGGGCTTGGCCTTTGCCACGCCGCATCCCACGCCCTGGGCGGTGCGTTTCATCTTCCTCACGGTAGAATCAATGCCATCCTTTTGCCGGCGGTGATTTCCCTCAATGCCCCGGCTGTCGGGAAAAAGTATGCCGCATTGAGTGTAAATGCAGGCTTTGGGGGCGCGGCAACCAATATGGGTGTTCGCAATCTGAAAAACGCCCTTATTCGTCTAAGGCGGGAACTGAAACTGCCCGGCACGCTGGCAGATGGAGGCGTATCCCCGGCGGCCCTTCGGGAGCAAAGAGGAAAACTGGTGGAGACAATCCTGCAAGACCCCTGCTGTGAAACGAACCCGGTGAAGGTGGACAAGGCTTTGGTGGTGCGCCTTATCAATGAGGTAGCCGGAGATGGATAAAACCCTTCTTTCCGTTGGGCTGGATGTGGGCACAACCACCACCCAAATGATTGTTTCCCGGCTGACGGTGCGCAATCGGGCAGGGGGCTTTGCCGTACCCCAGATGGAGATAACCTGCCGGGAAATTCTTTATGAAAGCCCGGTGCATTTTACCCCACTGGTGGGGGAAAAGTTGGTTGACGGAGAGAAAATCCGGGCCATTGTGGAGAAAGATTATGAAAATGCGGGGATAAAACCGTCCGAAGTGGATACGGGGGCGGTGATTATCACCGGAGAAACATCCCGCAGGGAAAATGCCCAAACGGTTATTAACACCCTTTCGGGATTTGCGGGAGATTTTGTGGTTACCACTGCCGGGCCACATCTTGAAAGTGTGCTGGCGGCAAAGGGGGCAGGGGCGGCAGACCTTTCCTTAAAACAACGGCTTCCGGTGCTGCACATTGACATTGGAGGCGGCACCAGCAACCTTTGCCTGATAGAAAACGGGAACATCCTGAAAACCGGGTGCTTAAATGTGGGCGGCCGGCTTATCAAGCGGGATGAAAGAGGGGTTATTACCTATGTTTCCCCTGTTTTAGAAGGATTTACAAAGGTAAAAGTTGGGGATATTCCCCCAAAAGAGGAACTTTCACAACTTTCTTCTTTGCTTTGCGATGTGCTGTGCCAGTGCGCCGGCAGGAAGGAAAAAACGGCTCTTTTGGAGGCCTTTTCCACCAAAGAGGCGGGGGAAAGTTGGCGTCCGCCGGAGGGGGCTGTTTTGGTGTCCTTTTCCGGGGGTGTGGCGACTTGCATAGGCGAGGAGGTAGAAGATAATGCATATGGGGATTTGGGACCACTGCTTGGAAAAGCCATCGGTGGGAGCAGCCTTTGCAGAGGGCCTTTCCATATTGCCCCAAAGGCCATTCGGTCTACGGTAATTGGGGCTGGGTGTCACGCCACCATGCTATCGGGCAGTACGGTGTTTACAAAAGGGGTGCAGTTGCCCCTGAAAAATATGCCGGTGGCGGTATTTACCCAGCAGGAGCAGGAAGATCTTTTGGAGATAATTCCCCAAAAGGTGGCGGCCTTTGAGGCTACTCCCATTTTGGCACTGCCCGGCTACCAAAGCCCTGCCTACGCCCAAATCCGGGCTCTGGCCGGTGTTTTGGCCAAGGCTTGCCCCAAAGGGGTGTTTGTATGCTTACAGCAGGATATGGCAATGGCTTTGGGGAATGCTTTGAGTCTGCTTTTGCCCCCGGAAGTCCCGATTTTATGTCTGGACGGCCTTGCGCCGGGGCCACAGTGCTATCTGGATGTGGGGAAGGCGGTAGGGCCTTGCATTCCTGTGGTGATAAAAACGCTGGTATTTGAGAGGGGAAATCTATGAAACTAAAAACGGTGTTACTGGGAAAAACCTATGAATTTAGGGATGTGAAACAAGTCCTTTCCAAGGCAAATGAGGAAAAGACCGGAGATAAACTGGCAGGCCTGGCCGCCGAAAATGCCCAGGAACGCATTGCGGCAAAGGTGGTGCTGTCGGCGCTGACCTTGGGGGATTTGCGGGAAAATCCGGCGGTTCCCTATGAAGAAGATGAAGTGACACGGATTATCCAGGACGATGTGAACGAAAAGGTGTATAACACCATCCGGGGCTGGTCGGTGGCGGAACTTAGAGAGTGGCTTTTGGATGAAACCACCACAACGGCAGATATCCGGAAACTAAGCCGGGGGCTAACCTCGGAAATGGTGGCGGCGGTCTGCAAACTGATGAGCAATTTAGACCTTATCTACTGCGCGAACAAAATGCCGGTGACGGCCCACTGCAACACCACCATTGGACTTCCCGGCACTCTTTCCTGCCGCCTGCAGCCCAATCACACCACCGATGACCCCGATGGCATTACCGCCTCCACATTGGAGGGCCTTTCCTTTGGGGCAGGAGATGCGGTGATTGGCCTGAACCCGGTGACTGACTCCCCGGAACAGGTGGGGAAAGTTCTGCGGCGATTTCAGGAAATTAAGGAACACTGGGAAATTCCTACCCAAATCTGCGTGCTGGCCCATGTGACCGCCCAGATTAAGGCGGTGAAAGCCGGCGCGCCCTGTGACCTTATTTTCCAGTCCATTGCAGGCAGCCAAAAGGGCAACGAGGCCTTTGGCTTTAACGCAGATACGCTGGAAGAGGCAAGGCAACTTCTTCTGAAAGAAGGAACGGCAGAAGGGCCTAATGTGATGTATTTTGAAACGGGTCAGGGCTCAGAACTTTCTTCCAATGCCCACTATGATACGGACCAGGTGACAATGGAAGCCCGATGCTACGGCTTTGCCAAGCGGTTTTCTCCTTTTTTGGTCAACACCGTTGTGGGCTTTATCGGCCCTGAGTATCTTTACGATGCCCGGCAGGTGACAAGAGCCGGCCTGGAAGACCATTTTATGGGCAAACTTACCGGGGTTTCTATGGGGTGCGACTGCTGCTACACCAACCATATGAAAGCAGATCAAAATGCCATTGAAAACCTGGCGGCGCTTTTAACAATGGCTGGGTGTAACTACTTTATGGGCATTCCGCACGGGGATGACATTATGCTCAATTATCAAACCACCGGCTTTAGGGAAACGGCTACCTTGCGGGAACTGACAGGGAAGACCGCTATCCCGGAATTCCAAAGATGGCTTGAAAAAATGGGCTTTATGGAAAATGGAAAACTGACGAAAAAAGCCGGCGACGGCTCCAGTTTGTTGTTTTAAGGGGGGAAGGGTATGAATAAGCAGGAACTAAGCGCCCTGGTGGCGGAGATTTTGGCGGGTCTGCCCCAGTCGCCCCAGGTAAAAGGCGGGGAATATAAGCCCCATACCCCCGGCCCGGAGCAACCGAAAACAGACTATGCTCCCGGGGATTTCGTGCCTGATGTGACGGCGCTTGATTTGCGAAAACTCTATTTGACGGAGAATGCCAAAGATAAAGAAGGGTTTGCCAGGCTGAAAGAACGGACCCCCGCCCGCCTTGGGTGCGGCCGGGCCGGCCCCCGGTATAAGACCCTGACTATGCTCCGGTTTCGGGCAGACCACGCCGCCGCCCAGGATGCGGTGTTCTCCCAGGTGCCGGAGGGGTAT
The DNA here is from genome assembly GCA_045594945.1 of Faecousia sp. Lineage (GTDB taxonomy): Bacteria > Bacillota > Clostridia > Oscillospirales > Oscillospiraceae > Faecousia. Next base: position 1,945 of record JAZNZO010000101.1, on the reverse strand, counting down.
GCCAAAGAACACGATTTTCTGCCGGTACAGACCTGCTGTGAAAGTAAGGATATGTATTTGACAAGGCCGGATTTGGGGCGGAAATTCCCGGAGAGCACCCAAAAGGTACTAAAGGAAGTATTGGAGCCAAATGCAAAGGTGCAGTTGGTGGTGGGAGATGGGCTGTCCTCTGCGGCCATTCTTGCCAATGCGGCAGACTGCCTGGAAGCCATAAAGGAAGGGCTGAAAGCCAAGGGGATTTCCACCGGTAAAGTGCCCTTTGTCCGCTACTGCCGGGTGGGAGCAGGGGATGCCATCGGTGATGTGACCGGGTGTGAGGTGGTGTGTATGCTGGTGGGTGAGCGCCCCGGCCTGGTGACGGATAAGAGTATGTCCTGCTATATCACCTACAAGCCCCACACAGGGGTCAGTGAGTCCAGCCGAACGGTGGTTTCCAACATTCACGCCCAGGGAACACCTGCCGTAGAAGCCGGAGCCCATGTGGCCGATTTGATTGCCAAAATACTAAAGAAGAAAGTTTCCGGTGTGGGACTGCACCTGGAGGGCTGATATGGGGGTAAAGGTTTTGGCAGTGCGCTACCTGCCCAACGCCAGCGAAAGTTTGTGCAAAGGGCTGGGAGCGCCGAAAGGGAAACCCTGTCTGGCATTTTTGACCACCGATTGCGACGATGCCACCTATATTGCCCTGGATGAGGCCACCAAAGCGGCGGATGTGGAAGTTTCCTACGCCAGAAGTTTCTACGCCGGGGCGGCAAATGCCTCCACCCCCAACGCCGGTGAGGTGATTGGCATTTTGGCAGGCGCTACGCCGGGTATTGTGGAAAGCGGTATGGAGGCCGCCCTTTCCCTGCTGCAAAGGCTGGGGTTTGAAGATGCCCAGGGCGTACCGTTCCTTGCCCATACCGTAAGCCGGTGCGGAAGTTATCTTTCCAAGGAGGCCGGGGTGAAAGAAGGAGAGCCAATTGCTTATCTGATTGCTCCGCCGCTTGAGAGTATGTATGGGATGGATTTTGCCCTGAAAGCGGCAGATGTGCGCCTTTGTAAACTCTACAGCCCGCCCAGCGAAACCAACTTTGGGGGCGGCTTGCTGACGGGAACCCAATCTGCCTGTCAGGCGGCCTGTGATGCCTTTGCCCAGGCGGTGGCAAGGGTGGCAAGAAGACCCATCGAAAGGAGTAAAAATGGAACTGGATAAAGACTTAATGGCCCGGCAGGAAGCAAGAATGCTTTGCGTCCAGGCCCAGAAAGCCCAGCAGATCCTGGCCCAAATGTCCCAGGAAACCCTGGATGCCATCTGCAAGGCGGTGGCGGAAAGTTTTGAAAAAGAAGCCCGGGTGCTTGCCAGGCAGGCCGTAGCGGAAACAGGCTTTGGCAACGAGGAGGACAAGACGGAAAAAAACCGCTTTGCATCTGCAGATGTTTATGAAGCCATCAAAGATATGAAATGCGTGGGCGTATTAAAGGAAGATGCCGGGGAAAAACTATGGCAGGTCGGTGTGCCGGTCGGTGTCATCGGCGCCATTGTGCCATCCACCAATCCCACATCCACTGTTTGCTACAAAGCCTTGATTGCCTTAAAAAGCGGTAACGCCATTGTGTTTTCTCCCCATCCAAAGGCCCTTAACTGTACCCTGCGGGCCACCCAGGTGGTGATGCAGGCGGCCCGGCAGGCGGGGGCCCCGGAAGGGGCAGTGAGCTGCTTAACTGCCGGGTCTATGGCAGGATGCCAGGAACTGATGGCGGCCAGCCAGGTGAGCCTGCTTTTGGCAACCGGTGGACCGGCGATGGTCAGAGCCTGCTATTCTTCCGGAAAACCTGCCATCGGGGTGGGGGCGGGCAACGGCCCTGCCTATATTCATCCCAGCGCGGATATTGCCCACGCCCTTTCCTGTATCGCAAAGTCCAAAAGTTTCGATTATGGTACTATTTGCGCGTCGGAACAGAG
>JAZNZO010000100.1:0-38554 GCA_045594945.1 Faecousia sp. | reverse complement strand
CTATGGAAATGCTGGAAGAGAATTTGGCAACTGCCAATTCTGCCGGCGTGGGGGATTTTGGAGAAGCCGAACAGGAAATGCTCCAAAAGGTGGTAAAAGCAATCAATGCAAAAATGAAGGTGGGCTGCACAGGCTGCGGCTACTGTATGCCCTGCCCCAAAGGGGTGGATATTCCCGGTATGTTTGCTGCCTATAACCGCCGTTACACGGAAGGTAAGTTTGCAGGCTTAAAAGAACATTTTATGTGTTCCGCAGTCCGGAAGGACTCTACTGCGGCCTATAAATGTATCGGCTGCGGCAAGTGCGAAAAGCATTGTCCTCAGGCCATTCCCATCCGGGAAAAGCTGAAGGAAGCCGGCAAAGAGTTGGAAGGACCTATCTACCGCATCGCCCGCAAGGCAGTAAAAGTTTTCAAGTTATACGGTTAAGAAAACAGCACCGGATTTCAACACGAAATCCGGTGCTGTTTGTTATTGGGTTACGGTCTTTGCAGGGCGGGCTTTTTTCAGTTTGTAAAGTTCTTCCGTCGCCATACGGGTCTTGGCGACCACGTCGCCGCATTTGGGGAAGCAATAGTAAAGGGCATCGTGATTGCCGATGCAGATCACATCTCCCAGTTCGTACCAGTAGTAGTCTGCATACAATCCGTAGCAGGCCAGGGGCGGCTGGGAATAGGCTAATTTTCCGTCACAGCCGGTGAGCCGGAAGCCGTTTTCGTCGTGGATAAGGTGACCTGTGCCTACCCGATAGATAGCCTTAAAGTCCACCATCATAGCAATATCCACATCGGTTTCCAGTTTATAAGAGCCGTCCTGCAGAGAGGCTTTGACCTGCTCCCGTTCCCATTTATACCAGTCGGGAATATGGGTGAATTTGCCTTCTGCATTCAGGCATTTCAGATAGCCAGTTTCAGTCAGTTCATATTTGACCCCGCAGTTGTGGCAGGTGAGGGTGATGCCTTTGCCTTCCGTGTTACCCTCTGCACCGCAGTGGGGGCAGTGGAACAAGATCCGGTTCAGCCCATCTGCCCGGAAAGGCTCATCAATCACCACGTTGTTTTCCTGCTGCCAGGCAAAGTTATCAAAGGAGAAGGCCTCATCCAAAAGGGTATCCAGCTGAGCCACAGTCATAGACTTTACTTCCTCGGCGGTAGCAAGGCATTTTACATCTGCCCGGACCTGTACCTTCCGCTTTTGCAGCCCATTGTACAGCGGATCAATGGCAAAGGCACCCTGGGTGATCACGGTTACCACCGGTACGCCTAATTTTTTAAGCAACACGCCCATTTTTCGGGGCAGGGCGGTGGCAGTGCCGTCAAAGGAGTAACTGGCTTCCGGGTACATCAAAACGCTGGTTTTTTTCTTTTTCAGCAGGTATTCCATATCCCGGATAAGGGTCACATCGCTGACAAACTTTTGGGTGGGAATGCAACCCAAAAGCCGCATCAGCCAAGGCTTTCCCACAAAACCGTCGGAGGTACAGACAATGCCGTACCGCTTGGGGAAGAACACCCGGGAGACAATTTTCAAATCAATGAAACTGGAGTGGTTCATTAAAATCAGGCAAGGTTCTTTTTTGCCGATTTTCTCCATTCCTTCCTTCCGAAAGGTAAACTTTGCAGGCCAAAGGTCAAAAATGGCCAAAATGCGGATAACAATTTGCAGAAGAAACAGTGGGCGCAGAGGCTTTTGGTGCTTGGGCCGTTTGATGGCCGCTACCTTTTCATAGGGACGGTTTTTTACTTTAATTCTCATACATTCTCCCCAATTCTACAATCTCTTCCCGGTTATTGTACTATACACCTGGTGTTATGGCAAGGAAAAATATTCTGATACGCAAGGGACCAATACCGGTTGTTTACGGTAAGATACACTTTTCCCCATCTGTGAGGGGGCGGGCTTTCGCGGAGCAGACAATTAGGGCTCTGACGGAGAAAAGGATGCCAAAAACCGGGTGGGGGACTGACCGCAGAACTTTTTGAATGTTTTACTGAAGTGGTATACATCGGAAAATCCCAGTTCCTGGGCTACCTCCGAGATGGTGTAAAGTTCATCGGAAAGAAGCAGTTGCTTGGCTCTTTCAATTCGCATCCTCTGCCGAAACCGCATAGGGCCTTCTCCACTGTATTCCTGGAAAAGGCGACGGAAATAGCACTCACTGACACCGCAGGCATCGGCAATGGCGCAGATACTCAGGTCGCTGTCCTGCTCCAGCATTTGAATGCCAATACGAATACAGGCAAACCGGTCTTTGGTAATGCGCCGTTTCTGCTTTTGACAAATGAGCGCCAGGATTTTATACAGTTCTCCGTAGAGGATCGGGGTACAGACCATATTGTTCTTGCATTCCTGGACCAAAGCCTGGATAGAGACTGCCAGGGCAGGATTTACATCGGAAATACAAATCATAGGGTGGTCACAGGCAGAAATGTCCCTACCCATCCGGTCGGTCATTTGGAAATGGATGACCACTGTATCTTCCCGGTGGGGGTCGGTGTCCTGAAAGTGGACCACATACTCAAGACCTTTTGCCATATAGGCAAGTTGATTTTTTCGTACCTGCAAAACGTTCCCCAGAGAGTCCCGAATGGTGGCAGAGCAGTTTTTGAACCACAGAAGGGTGTGGGAAACTTTGGGCCGGCCTATTGCATTATATACATTTCCCCGGGCAGCCCAATATTGGGGCTTTGCCAGCACTTCGCTAATAAAAAATTCTGTGTTATACAGTTTATCAAAGGAAATCTGCTCCATTTTAGTCTTCCTTTCTTCCAGATGTTTTTAGCATTATAGCATACGGAAAAGGATTTTTGTACTGTTTTTTACAAAAACTTATCGGTTTTGTTCATTTTCCACCGATAGGCATTATGCTACAATAAAAGAAAACAGCAAGGAGGACAATAAAATGCTGGATTATAAGGTGAAAATCGGCCTTGTGGCAATGCGCCGTAATACCACTGATCGCCCCCGGGGAACATTCCTTACCTGGTACTCTGCTGAGCAAAGAGGCAAGCGGTTTACGCAGTACATCGAAGAGAACTTTACCGATGAATATGTATCCTTTGTGGATAACAAGGGCATTGGTCATGAGGACCTGGTTTTTGACGATGCCTCTGCTGCCCAGGTGGTGGAGCGATTCCAAAAGGAAAAAGTGGATGCGGTGATGATTATTAACTGCAACTTCGGTAACGAAGAAGCGGCGGCAGATATTGCCAAGGCATTGGGCAAGCCTGTACTGTTGTGGGCGCCCCTGGATGATGAGTATTATGTGGATGGTATGCGTCCTACAGATTCTCAGTGTGGCCTGTTTGGCGTTTCCCGGCAGATGCAGCGTTTCCATATTCCTTTTTCCCACCTGCCTTGCTGCCGGGTAGAGAGCGAGGAATTCAAAAAGGGCTTTGACTCTTTCGTCCGGGTGGCCTGTATGGTGAAAAACTTTACCGGTTTGCGGATCGGCCAGGTTGGCTCCCGTCCCACTCCCTTCTTCTCCGTGATATGGAACGAAGGAGAACTGATGGAAAAATTCGGTGTCCGGACGGTAGCGCTGAACTTTGCCATCATTGAAAACCGGATGAAGGTGGCGGCAGAGGAATGCGCTGCCGAGATTGATGAGATCGAAATGTACATCCGCAAAAATTACAAAATGGATGAACTGACCCCCAAGTACGTCCGGGGTATGGCCACTATGGTGGTGATGTACAAGCGGCTCTTTGAAGAATATAACCTGGATGTGATCTGTGCTGAGTGCTGGACAGCTACACCGGTGATGTTCGATGGCCTGGCACCTTGCACCGTTTATGGCATCCTTAACGATATGGGCTATATGATTGCCTGCGAAAGCGATATGCACTGCGCCCTTACAATGGTGCTTTTGAAGTGTGCCACTCTGGGCCAGGGCAAGCCCCTCTTCGGTGAGTTTACTGTCCGCCATCCGGAGAATAAGAACGCAGAACTTTTGTGGCACTGCGGTCCTTTCCCCCTTTCTCAAAAGGCAGAAAGCGGCACGGACAGCACGGCAAGACTTGTAAACCAGCGATCCTGGTTCCGGGGAAAAGACGGCACTTACACGGTGGCCCGAATAGACCAGGAAAGCGGCAATTATATGATTTTACCCCTTCTGTGCGAAACGACAGAAGGACCCCAGACGCATGGTACATATATTTGGGGTCAGTTCCAGGACCTGCAAAAGGTAGAGGACAGGCTTATTGACGGTCCCTATATCCACCATTTCGTGGAAATGGCGGGCGACTGGCGCAAAGAAATCAGCGAATTCTGTAAGTATTTCCCCAACCTGACGGTTGATAAAACGGTAGAATAAAAGGAGAAAACATTATGCAGTATCAAATGAGTAAATTTCTGTTTGCAATGATCCTCACAGAGTTGGAGGATGCAGTGGGCAAGGAAAACTGCTCCACCAGACAGATCGACAAGGTGACCCACAGTGTGGACTACTACTGGCTGTCCCGTATGTGGGCAGACCGGGGCGAACGGATGCCTGAAGCAGATTTCATTGTTTGCCCCAAGGACGCAACGGAAGTTTCCAAGGTGGTCAAGATTGCCAACTACTATAAAATTCCTGTTACCACCTGGGGCGCAGGCGGCGGCACCCAGGGCGGCGCTATCCCCGTATGCGGCGGTATCATCCTGGATACCAAGCGGATGAATCAGATTTACGAAGTGAACACCGAAAGTATGTACATTGAGTGCGGCACCGGTGCTATTTATAAGCACATTGAATGGGCCGCCAACGAAGTGGGCAAGGCAACGATGCACTATCCTTCTTCTCTGACCTGCTCCACTGTGGGCGGCTTCCTGGCACACCGGGGTATCGGTGTTTGCTCCACCAAGTACGGCAAGATTGATGATATGGTTCTGCAGATGGAAGTGGTTTTGCCCAACGGCGATATTATCACCACTTCTCCTGCTCCCAAACACGCCGCCGGTCCCGACCTGAACCAAATTTTCATCGGTTCTGAGGGCACTTTGGGTATTATTACCAAGGCACAGCTGCGTATTTATGACCAGCCTGAAGAACGCCGTTTCCGGGGCTTCCTGTTCCAGGATATGCACGGAGCATTTCAGGCTTCCCGGGAACTTCTGCAGAAGTTCAAACCCTCTGTTATGCGTCTTTATGACGAGGCAGAAACCGCTTCTCTTATCAAGAAGATCGTGGGCGTGGAGCGCAAGGGCGCATTTATGAACATTGCTTACGAGGGCTGTAAGGAAATGGTGGAAGTGGAAGAGAAGATTCTGCTGGATACCTTCAAAAAGTACGGCGCAGAGGACCTTGGCAGCGAATATGGCGAAAAGTGGTGGAAAGAGAAAATCACTTTCTTCTATCCCGGCCATATGATGGACATTCCTCAGATGTTCGGCACAATGGACACCATTGCTCCCTACGACAAGATTGAGAAGATCTACTGGGCTATGAAAGAAGCCATTGAAACCAACTTCCCCCAGGCAAAGTTTATCGCCCACTTCTCTCACTGGTACGAGTGGGGCTCTATGATCTACGACCGCTTCATTGTGGAAGGCAAGGATGTACCCCAGGACCCGGTGGAAGCGCTCCGCTTGCACCAGGAGATTTGGACTTGCGGCGTCCGGGCTGCCCTGGCAAACGGCGGTGTCGTGAACGATCATCACGGCGTAGGCATCAAGCTGGGCAGACTGATGAAAGAACAGTACGGCCCTGCTATGCAGGTATTTGAGGGTCTTAAGAAGCAACTTGACCCCAATGGAATTATGAACCCCTTCAAACTGGGCTTGTAAGAAAGGGAGGAAAATGCTATGATTATGTCTGAAAAGTGCAAGCAGCACGTTGACTCCTGCCGGTTCTGCTGGATGTGCCATCACATCTGCCCTGTTGGCAATGCAACCGGCCAGGAAAGAAATACCGCCCGCGCCCGGGCACTGGGCATTTCTTTGGTAAACCGGGGAGCGATTGATCTTTCCGAGATTGTAGATAATATTTATGAGTGCGCTACCTGCGGTGCTTGCGTGCATGACTGCACCACCGGTTGGGACCCTGTGATGTTCACCAAGGAAACCCGCCTGCAAGCCGCTCTGGAAGGCAAGCTGCCTGCTTATATTGAAAAGTTGGTAGATGGCTGCCTGGATGCCGGCAATGCTTACGGAAAGACTGAAATTTGCGCCGATTTGGCAGTTGCCATTGCAAACCACGAAGCTGCAACCGACACACTCCTCTACCTGGGTGCAGATGCTACATATATGGTACCCGAACAGGCTGTGAAGGCTATCCGGGTGCTGGAAAAGGCAGGGGTTTGTTTCACCGTACTGGCAAAAGAGCCCGCTTCCGGCGCTCAACTGGATTTCCTGATTGGTGCCGCCGAGGAGACCAAGCAGCAGATGGCCGCCTGTGCTGACGTATTTGCAAACTACAAGACCGTTGTTTTGTATGACCCTGCCGATGCCAAGGCAATGATGCAGACTGCCAAGGAATACGGTGTGGAAGCAAAGACAAAGATGGTTACCTATACTGCCTACCTTGCCGAACTGGTAAGCAGCGGCAAGTTGACAGTGGCTCCTACCGGCAGAGAGGTTGCCTTCCAGGACCCCTATCAGCTTTCCCGTGATCTGGGTGAAACAGAAGCTGCCCGGGAAGTAATTGCTTCCTGTGCAACCTTGAAGGAAATGCATCTGAATCGGGAGGAGACGGTTTGGGCCGGCAATATCCTGATGGCGCAGTATGTACCCAATGTTATCGCCAAAGTGGCGCAGCGCCGGATTTTTAATGCTAAGACACTTAACATTCCTGCCATTGTTACGGCAAGTGTTTCTGAGTATGCGTCTTTGAAGGCTGTTGCCGAAGATGTAGCCATTTTGTCCCTTGAGGACCTGATTTTGGGAGAATAAAAATGCTGGTTAATCTGAAACAGATTCTTTCTATGGCAGAGCAGGGAGGCTACTGCATTCCTGCTTTCAACGTTTACAATATGGAAAGCGTGATGGGCGCTTTGTATGCAGCCGAGGAATGCCGCAGCCCTGTGATTTTGCAGGTATACCCTCGCCTGATGAAGGAAGACACCGGATATTTCCTTTCCCCGGTGATTTTAGCCGCCGCCCAGAAGGCAACAGTACCGGTGTGTTTCCACCTGGATCACGGTCCTTCCGAATTAGAGACTACCCGGTCTTTGCGCTACGGCGCTACCGGCATTATGCTGGATGGTTCTATGTTGCCCTTTGAAGAAAACATTGCCCTTACCAGGCGGGTGGTGGATACCTGCGCATATCTTGATGTGCAGGTGGAAGGTGAATTGGGACATGTGGGATCAACCAAGGACGATACGCAGGATGAATTTACCTTGCCGGAGGATGCCAAACGCTTTGTGGAAGAAACGGGAGTTGCCTGCCTGGCGGTTGCTGTTGGCACTGCACACGGCCGGTATAAGAAGCCGCCGAAACTGGACATTGAACGCATTGAAGAAATCCGGAAGGCGACAAACAATACGGCTCTGGTTCTTCATGGCGGTTCCGGCGTGCCGGATGAGGAAATTCGCAAAGCAGTGAAGGCGGGCATCCGCAAGATGAATTTTGCAACTGACGTGTGCTACGCGTTCCTGGATTGTTGCCTGGAACAGTTGCAGAAGCCGGATCGGCCGGTGGCCATCGACTCCTTTATGAAAAAGCCTATTCAGGCTGTAAAGGCATTCTGCATTACCCGTATCAAACTGGTAGGTGCAGACGGAAAGGTATAAACTATGGCAAAGATTGTGGGAATCGGTGCCAACGTGTTTGACACCCTTTATAACATTCCGACCTACCCCACAGAAGACACCAAAATGCGCGCCACCGCCAGCAAGTCTGCTGGCGGGGGGCCTGTTGGTACAGGACTTGTGGCAGCAGCAAAACTGGGGGCAAGTGCGGCCTATATCGGCGTTCTTTCCGATGATAACGGCGGCCGTTTCTTAAAAGAAGATTTTGAAAAATACGCAGTAGGAACGGAATATATCCGCGTAGTTTGCGGCTGCCGTTCTTTTGCATCCGTACTGTGGCTTTGCGCAGATTCTGCCACCCGTACCTGCGTGTTTGACAAGGGCGATCTGCCGGCACTTGCATTGGATGATGCGCAAAAGAAGGCTATCAAGAGTGCAAGTCTTCTGATGGTAGACGGCAATGAACTCAGTGCGGCGGTGGAAGGTGCGAAACTTGCCCGGAGCTCCGGAGTAAAAGTCCTTTACGACTGCGGCGGCCTCTATGAAGGCGTGGAAAAACTCCTTTGCCACACGGATATTATGATTCCTTCCGAGGAGTTTTCCCTGGGGCATACAGGCTGCAAGAGTGCAGAGGATGCTGCAAAAAAACTGTTTGATACTTATAAGCCGGAAGTGATAGTGATAACCCAGGGCAGCCGGGGCGGTATTTTGTACGATGGCAAGACTGTGACGGCCTATCCGGCCTTCCCGGTAAATGCGGTAGACAGCAACGGGGCAGGCGATGTGTTTCACGGCGCTTTTGCTGCCGGTGTTATCAAAGGCTATGATTATCTAAAATGCTGCCATTTTGCCAGTGCTGTTTCTGCTCTGAAATGTACCGGCGTAGGTGCCCGGGCCAGCGCCCCGGATTTTGAAACCGCTAAAGATTTCTTGAAGGAGAATGGCTATGAACTATAAAAAGACTTATGTGCCCCAGCTGGGCTACACCCCTATTTGCGAGATTGGAAAGTCGAGCCTGAAAAAGTTGGAGTTTGGCATTATCGAACTGGATGCCGGGCAAGTTCTGCCCTTTGATACCCAGGATAAGGAAGTTGCCTTCATTATGCTACAGGGCCACTGCGATGTGACTGCTGACGGAGAAACCTGGGAAAATATCGGCAACCGGAACACAGTTTTTGAAAACCGGAAAGCAGAGTGTTTCTATATGCCCCGGGAGCAGAAACTCACCATCACTGCCCGTGACCACATTAAGATCGCTGTTTGCGCTACACCTGTTGCAGAAAAGACAAAACCTCAGGTCCTGCGGGAAGACCACGCAGTTTTGAAACTGTTGGGAGAAGTGCCGTTCCAAAGAGAAACCAGTTTCCTTATTGACGGCAATTCCAACGCCAAAGTGCTGACCATTGGTGAAGCCTACTGCACCGAGGGTAACTGGGCCGGTTTCCCGCCCCATAAGCACGATGAAGATAATATGCCTACTGAGTGCATCGCAGAAGAAATCTACTATTTCCTTTTTGAGCCGGAGCAGGGCTTTGCCGTGCAGTGTCTTTACACTTCTGACGGCACTACCGATGAGGCCTACCGGGTAAAAAATGATGAACTGGTGGAATTCCCCTTTGGCTATCACACCACCGTTTCCACCCCCGGCTACAAGACCTATTTCCTGTGGCTGATGGCTGGCGACTACCAAGGGTTTAACCGCAGTTCCGACCCGGAACACGCCTGGATTGAAAAGCGATAAGGAGAAAATCTATGCTGGAAAACTTGAAGGCCAAAAACCCGGGGTTGGAACTTTACAGTGTGGAAAGTGAAGCGTTCCGGCCCTATGGCCGTGTGCTGAAGGATTTGGATACAACCTCTATCCTGGCGGCAGCGCAGGCAATTGAAAACCCGGAAAGCGGCGCAACCTATGTGCCAAGTCAGCCTCTTTTTGAGGCACTGCCTTTGGCAAAAGAGATCAAAGACCGGTATTTCGGGTGTCTTCCCACCCAAATCGGCTACTGCTGGGGCTATAACGACCGGCTCAACGCCACAGAGTGGCACACAAGTTCGGAAGTGAACATTGGCATTACACCGGTGGTTTTGCTGTTAGCCCATCGCTGGCAAATTGCGGATGGCAAGATTGATGCTTCCAAGTTTAAGGCCTTTTATCTTCCTAAGGGCGTGGCGGTAGAAGTGTACGCCACCAGTCTGCACTTTACCCCTTGCCAAGTGCAGGAGGGGGGATTTGGCTGCGTGGTTGCTTTGCCGGAAGGCACCAACACGGCCCTGGAGACTCCCTCGGCTGATAAACTGCTGACCAATAAGAATAAGTGGCTTATATGCCACCAGGAAAACGAAAGACTAATAGCCCGGGGCTTTGTTCCCGGTATTACCGGAGAAAATATTACGCTACATTTTTGAAGACCCGGGAGGAGACAGCATGAAGTATTTGTTGGGAATTGATTTTGGAGGCGGCGCTTCCAAGGCTACGCTATTGCGTACCGATGGGGTGATTGTGGCAGAAAACACGGTAGAGTATCCTACTTTGTATCCCCAAGCCGGTGCCTGTGAGCAGGTACCGGACCACTGGATAAACGCCCTTTGCGAAAACACCCGGGCACTGCTGCAAAAAAGCGGTATTTGCCCCGGTGAAATCCTGGCACTTGCCATTGATTCTGCCACCCATACATCCCTGGTTTGTGACGAACACTTTCACCCTCTTCGCAATGCGATACATTGGACCGATAGTCGGAGCCGCCGTCAGGCGGATAGTATGCGGGCAAATTTGGGGGAAGAAATTTTCCAAAAGACCTTCCATAAACCGGATACCATTTGGACACTGCCGCAACTGGCATGGCTCCGCGATAATGAACCGGAAACGCATCAAAATGCCCGCTATATCTTCTTTGAAAAGGACTATATCCGGTATTTCCTCACCGGCGTATACTGCACAGACTATATCGAGGCCCAGGGAAGTATGCTCTTTGACTGCAATACCATGCAGTGGGATGAAGACCTTTGCTTCCTGGCAGGTATCCGCAAAGAAATGCTGCCGCCTATAAAAAATCCCACAGATATTATCGGCACAGTTACAGAACTTGCTGCGGAAAAGACCGGCCTGGCTGTTGGAACGAAGGTTATTTGCGGTACAACCGATACGGTGATGGAAGTGTTTGCTTCCGGAGCGGTAGCGCCTGGGGATGTGACCGTAAAACTGGCAACAGCCGGACGCATTTGCGTAATTACAGAGAATCCCTGCCCGGACAGACACCTTGTGAACTATTCCCATGTAGTACCCGGTCTTTGGTATCCCGGTACGGCCACCAAAGCCGCCGCAGCCAGTTACCGCTGGTTCAGGGATACTTTTGGCGGAACGTATGAAGAACTGAACGATGAGGCATCCAAAGTCCCCCTTGGCTGTGAAGGCCTTATCTATCATCCTTACTTAAACGGAGAACTGACCCCTTATGCGGACCCCACCCTTTGCGGCAGTTTCACCGGTATGCGGGCTACCCACAGTAAAGGCCACTTTGCCCGGGCGGTGATGGAAGGGGTAAGCCTGTCCCTTTTGGACAGCAAAAAATATTTGGACAGCCTGGGGCTGAAACAAAAATCCACCGCAACCTTAATTGGCGGCGGTGCAAAAGGCGCGCTTTGGAGCCAAATTACGGCAGATGTACTGGGCATAGAACTGCGAATTACCCAAAGCGCCGATTCCTCCCTGGGTTCTGCGCTGCTGGCAGGTATTGCTGTGGGGGTGTTTGAAAATGCGTCCGCAGCAGTGGCGGCCTGTATAAAGCCTGTTCGGACGGTGAAGCCTAACTTGGAAAACACCGCCAAATATGAAAAAATCTTTGCTGTCTATAAAAAGATTCACGATGCCCTGGCCCCGGTTTATCGGGAAAGGGAGGATGCTTTATGAAAGTGGTAGTGTGTCTGCGCCGGGGGCTGGATGGAGAACTGGGCGCTTTTGATGCTGCTGCTTACGAAGCGGCGTTGACCCTTCCCGGTGCAGAGGTGACGTTGCTTTCTATGGGACCGGCGCAAACAGAGGAATACTTGCAACACCTGACCCGTCTTGGGGCAAAAAAGGCGGTGCTGCTTTGTGACCCTGCCTTTGCCGGCTCGGATACATTGGCGACAGCCTATATTTTGGCAGGTGCCATCAAAAAACTTGCACCGGATTTGGTTCTTTGCGGCAGGCAAACTTTGGTGGGGGATACAGGGCAGGTAGGCCCTATGCTTTCTGCATTTTTGGAAATGCCTCTTATCACCCAGGTCACGGCCCTGCAGGCGGAAGGGAATGTTTTGACCTGTACCACCCTGGAGCAGGGAACCCGGCAGGAAACCTTGCCTGTTCTCGTTACGGTGGAGCGAAATTTCCTTCTCCGGAAGCCAAGCATCCGGTCCCGAATGGGAGAAACGGAGGTTTGGAGCAGGGAAGAACTGAATATTCCCCCGGAAAGGTGCGGCCTGACCGGTTCGCCCACCCGAGTGCTTAAAACCTTTGAAAATACGGCGGGCAGACGCAAATGCCGGTTTGTTTCTCCGGAAGAACTTTCCGTTGTGCTGAAAAATGCCCTGGAAGAAAATACGAAAGAGAATGTAACGGTTAAAAGCGAAGGGAAATTATCTAAACTGTGTATTATAGGGGAAGCACCCCGCTTTCTTGCACAAACAGTCAGTGAGGATATTACAGCCCTTCCGCTAACTGACGAGGATACACTTATTAAGCAAATCAAAGATCTTGCGCCTAACGCAGTCCTTTGGGGAAGCGACCCCAAATCCAAGGCTATTGCCGGCCGGATCAGTGCCCGCTTGGGTTTGGGCCTGTGCGCTGACTGCACCAGCCTGGAGGCGGATGGGGATACTTTGGTAATGTACCGCCCGGCACTTTCCGGCAGCGTCCTTGCCAAAATCGTCAGTCTCACAAAGCCTGCTATGGCTACGGTCCGTACCGCCAAGGCGGGGGAAAGTATTGTTGTTACTGCCGGCTGGGGCGCAAAGGACTGTTTGGACTTGGTTCGCCGTTTCGCAGAAAAGTTGGGCGCCGGTTTAGGCGCAAGCCGAAAAATGGTGGATATGGGATTGATGCCCTATGAAACCCAGGTGGGACTAACAGGAAGAAAGGTTTGCCCTAAGGTCTATATTGCCATCGGCGTCAGTGGCGCTGTCCACCACATTGCCGGAATGGAGCAATCCGGGACAGTAATTGCCATCAACCCGGATAAAAATGCCCCCATCTTTGACTATGCCGATTACGGCATATTGGCAAATGCTGAGGATCTGCAATAATCAAACCCGCTATCGTCGATAGCGGGTTTTGCTCATACTTCTGTCAGATAGTTTAGACGGATAAACGTCCAGTTTCCAACCAGGAAGGCCTTTTCTTCCGGTGTCTTTGCCAGGGGACGGATCTCTACTGTGTCATCGGTGACGGTTACAAACAGGCACATTTCCTCTTGTTCTACCAGGTAAAAATCCTGTTCCGGGTCCCGGATGCTTTTCATAAATTCCGGCATACCAAAAGGTGTGGGGGTCAGGATGCCCCGCGCACTGTCCGGAGTAGCATCTTCCGGCAAGTCTGCCGGCCTGCCAAGCAGACAGCAGATTTTTGCATCTGGGAATTTTTCCCGCAGCATTCGTTCTTTCTTTACTTTTTTACAACCCCGTCCAAAGGCGGCTAACTGATAAGGCTGCCGTACCACTGCCGATTGGGTGGGGCTTGTGTCGTCCAAAAGAGTATCCACGCTGATTCCCAAAAGCCGTGAAAGCATTTTGAGGTTTTCTACATCCGGCATACCCTTATCTGTTTCCCATTTGGCGATGGCTGACCGGGAGACACACAGTTTATTAGCCAGTTGCTCCTGGGACAGTCCGTAGCACTTCCGGGCGTACCTGATTTTTTCTCCCAGTGTCATATTTTCCTCCGTTTTCGTCTTGCTGTGTGTCATTTTACACTACATTTTGGCGGAAATCAATAAAGAAGGCCCTATAATCCTGTTACGATCCGTGACTTTCCGGGAAATGCCTTGACAAGGGGAAATGCCGGTGATATGATACACCCAGATTTTAAAAGAAAGGAGTAAAGCAATATGTTTAAGCAGGTTTTGACGGTAAATATATTCGGTAGAGGCTTTGCTCCTTTGGGCTGCGTTTAGGCATTTTATGTTCGTAACGTTCGATAGGTGCAGGCTTTGGCCTGCACCTTTTTTGCGTTTTTGCAGGCATTTCTCGGATTGACCCACCGAGGCAACCCATAAAAGAGAGGATGAGAGTATTTTGAAAAAGGAACATTCTAAAAGCACGCTTCCCCTGCTTTGGCGTTTTTTGAAGGGAGCGAAGCGCTTTTTCGCCGCAAGCATTTTGTGTGCCGGCATTACGGCATTGGCAGATATGCTGCAGCCGCAAATTATCCGGGCGGCAGTTGACTGCGCGATTGGCGGCAAGGAAGGAAATTTTCCCGGATTTGTGATGGATATGGTAAACAGCATCGGCGGTTTTGCCTTCCTGGGAAAGAACCTTTGGATCATGGCTTTGGCTGTGGTTGGCGTTGCGGCGGTGCAGGTGGGAGCCCAGTATGCTTTCCGGGTATTCAACACAAAGGCATCAGAAACACTGGTTAAGACTATGCGGGACAGTTTGTTTTCCCATATAGAGCACCTGCCGTTTTCCTGGCACATGAAGAATAAAACCGGTGATATTATCCAGCGATGTACATCGGACATTGATACCACAAAGAACTTTTTGTCTGAGCAGTTGACTTCCGTGTTTCGGATCGTACTGCTTTTGGTGCTGTCCATCACCTTTATGCTGTCTATGCACCCCCTGCTGACCCTGATCGCTTTGATCCCCACCCCGGTTATTATTCTGTATTCCTTCCATTTCCACCGGAAGATCCATGACGGTTTCCTGGAATGTGATGAAAATGAAGGCAAGCTTTCTGCTATGGCCCAGGAAAATCTGACCGGTGTGCGGGTGGTGCGGGCCTTTGGCAGAGAACGGGCAGAGATCGAAAAATTTGAAAAGCAAAACGACCACTATACGGCCTTGTGGGAGAAAATGGCAAAGGTGCTGTCCCGGTTTTGGAGTGTATCGGATATCCTTTCCGGCATTCAGGTGATGTTGGTGGTGGTATTCGGTGCTTACTACTGTGTCCAGGGCAATTTGCAAGCCGGTGCGTATATCGCTTTTATTTCCTACAATGCCATGTTGGTGTGGCCCATTCGTCAGTTGGGCCGTATGATCAGCGAAATGAGCAAAGCGGGCGTATCCATTGACCGGGTGGCTTACATTATGCATTCTCCTGTGGAGCGGGACGAAACGGACTGCGTGGATGGACCTATGGATGGGGATATCTGCTTTGAGCACGTCAGTTTCGGCTATGAAAACGGGCCGGAGATTCTCCACGACATCCATTTTACAGTGAAGGCCGGCACCACCCTGGGCATCCTGGGCGGTACCGGAAGCGGAAAGACCACCTTGATGCTGCTGCTGGACAAATTGTACCCCCTTCAGGAGGGAAAAGGCCGTATTACTATAGGCGGTACGGACATCCGTAAAATACGTACAGCCCATTTGCGAAAAAATATCGGTTTTGTTTTGCAGGAGCCCTATTTGTTCTCCCGGACCATCGCGGAAAACATTGCCGTCAGCCAGGAAACAGTGGATATGGAGGCAATTCGGTCTGCGGCAAAAGCGGCAGCGCTGGATGAAACGGTCAATGGCTTTGCTGCAGGTTATGATACTATGGTGGGAGAACGGGGCGTTACCCTGTCCGGTGGACAAAAGCAACGGGCCGCCATTGCAAGAACCCTGCTGTCCCAAACCCCCATATTGGTATTCGATGACTCCTTGTCTGCCGTAGACACAGAAACGGATGCGAAGATCCGAAAAGCCATTACCCGGCGGTTTGGCCAAGCAACGGTTATTCTGATTTCCCACCGGATTACCACCCTTTCTGCGGCCGATAAGATTATTGTTTTGGATAAGGGACGGATTGCAGAGGAAGGAGATCATGAACAACTGAAAAACGGTGGCGGCATTTACCAGAAGATCTATGAGGCACAAAGCGGTGCAAAGGAGGTGCTCTCGTAATGGAAGATAAAAGCATACACCTAAAATACTTCGGAATTGGCAGAATTCTGCCCTTTTTGCGAAGTGTGCGGGGAAAGATCTTTGTGATGGTCTTTTTCGGCCTTGTTAGCAGCGCAACGGACATTATTTTGCCCCTTTTCCAGCGGTATGCCCTGGATCACTTTGTAGGTTTGGGGAAGTTTGATACTTTGGCTTGGTTTCTGGCAGCCTATATCCTCACCATTTTGGCCGCTTCCGGCTCTAACTACATATCCTGTGCCCTGGCAACGATCATTGAAATGCGGGTTAACCGCCAGCTGCGGCAGACGGGATTTAACCACCTGCAAACTTTGTCTTTTTCCTATTTCAACCAAAATAGTGTGGGATATATCCACGCCCGGCTGATGAGTGATACTTCCCGTATCGGAAGTTTAGTCAGCTGGTCTTTGGTGGATTTTGTGTGGCGTATCTCCTACCTTGTGGGCGCAGTGGCGGTAATGATTGCGCTGAACCCTTCTTTGGCGGCAATGGTATTATCCATTGTGCCGCTGATGGCAGTTTTGTTTGCCATATTTCAGAAAAAACTCATTCGGGTCAATAGGCAGGTCCGGGAGATCAATTCCCGGATCACCGGCAACTTTAACGAGGGCATCACCGGGGCAAAGACGGTAAAATCTTTGGCGGTAGAGGATAAAATGGAAGACCGCTTCAATACGGAAACCGCCAATATGCGTAAAAAGAGCGTCCAGGCTTCCCGCCTGCGGGGTCTGTTTGCCGGCACGATGGGCTTTGCTTCCAGCGTGGCGCTTGCCATCGTATTGTGGAAAGGCGGCTACATTGCGAAAGAGCAGATCGGCACGTTTTCTGTCTTTATGTCTTATGCCCAGGGTATGATGGAACCTCTGCGGTGGTTAGTGGATGCGGTGTCTGATCTGATTACCACCCAGGTAAATATTGAGCGGTTTACAAATCTTTTGGCGGTTAAGTCCGATGTGGTGGATACCCCGGAGGTGACCCGGAAGTACGGCGACAGCCTGCATCCTAAAATGGAAAACTGGGAGCCTATCCGGGGGGATATCTCCTTCCGGGATGTGACCTTCCGGTATCCGGACGGAGAAGAAACGGTGCTGGAAAACTTCTCCCTGGATATTCCTTTTGGCACACACCTTGCCATTGTGGGAGAAACCGGTGCAGGGAAATCTACCCTTGCCAACCTGGTCTGCCGCTTCTATGAGCCTACAGAAGGGGCGCTTTTCATCGACGGCAGGGACGCCCGTGAACGGTCGCAACTTTGGCTTCACAGTTCTATCGGCTATGTATTGCAGACTCCTCATTTATTTTCCGGCACAGTCCGGGAGAACTTGCTGATGGGAAAGCCCAATGCCACCGAGGAAGAGATTTGGGCGGCCATTCAAACGGTTTCGGCGAAAGATGTGATTGACCGACTGGAGAAGGGCCTGGACACAGATGTGGGCGAGGGAGGAGATCTGCTTTCCACCGGGGAAAAGCAACTGATTTGTTTTGCACGGGCAGTGCTGGCCGACCCCAAAATTCTGATCCTGGACGAGGCTACAGCTTCCGTAGACACTTTGACGGAAGCCAAAATTCAAGGCGCTATGGATGCAATGACAGAGGGAAGAACGTCTATTATGATTGCCCACCGGCTTAGTACAGTCCGGGATGCGGATATGATCCTGGTAGTAAGAAACGGTAAAATCGTAGAGCAGGGAACCCACCCCCAACTGCTGCAAAAGAAGGGCTATTACTACGAATTATACACAAAACAGTACGAAGAAGAGACTACTTCGCAAATTCTCTCCTGAACAGGCAAGGCTCCTGCCCGGACGGGCAGGAGCCTTTCTTATTCTATTATCTTAAAATGCAGGCCGTCGCTGCCCCAGCGCTGCTCATACAAGATATACAACTTGCCGTCTTTTACTGCTATGTCAGAATAGCCGGCAATTTTATCCACATAAAGGCTTTTAAGAAAGACAGAGGGGTAACCCCTCTGCAGTACCGGCATCAATAACATATCCCCAAAGAACCGTATGTGTTTTGGGCGTCTTTGTGGTCTAAAAATTGCACATTCCTATTGAAAAGGAGATGCTTTTGTGGTATGTTTTTGCTGTGAATAGCCAGAAAAAGGGAAAACAAATGAAATATTCTCTGTTATGGGAAATTTACCCCGGACAATGTCAATGGCGTGGAGGAAAAGTGTATGATTTTTGATACTATTGAAAATGCGAAAACCTACAAGGGCCTGAATGCGCGAATTGATCGTGCTTTGGAAGAAGCGGCAAAGTATACGCCGGAAAACTACACCGTTGGCCGCATAGAGATTGAGGGGGAGAATCTGTTTTTGAATCTTTCTTCCTATGTGACTCATCCCAAAAGTGAGGCCTTGGCAGAAGCCCACCGCCAGTATATCGACGTGATGTATATGGTGGAGGGAGAAGAAATTATCTATGTAAAGCCCACTGACAAATTGCAAAATGTTACCAAGGAATATGACCCTGCTGTGGAGGCTCTTCTGGGCGATTTGGATGAGGATGCTACGCCTATCCATTTACAGGCAGGCTCTTTTGTGGTGTTATTCCCTCAGGATGCTCATAGCCCTGCCTGCTGTGTGAATACCCCTGCAACGGTAAAGAAAATTATTGGCAAGGTCTGCATTGATCCTCGGTAGTTAAGCTCAGCGGCGGTGCAACAGCAATGAAAAACAAAAATCGGGCATCTTTTTCGATGCCCGATTATATTTATTTAGTTATTTCTAAGAGCGGTGATTTCCTGATTGTTTTCTGCGATCTCTTTCCGGTATGTATCCACCTGCGCATGAATAGACTTATTGAATTTCCGAATTTTATAAAGGGGAAAAGCCAGGGCGATGGCGCCCAGCGCGAAAAGGACAGTCCAGCCCGAAAAGAAGGTAAACATCTGGCTAAGGTCACCGCTGTGTAAAAGACTGACCACTAAAATCAGAAACAGCGAATACAGGAAAATGCCTGCCAGGCCGGCAAGAAGCACATAATTGCGTTTATTTTTATTGCTGGAAAGAAGGGTCTCCAGCTCCCGGTTCAGTTCCACATTCCGCTCAGTCAGCTGTTCCAACCGAAGCTGCCGGAGTGCTTGCTGCCGAAGGCGCTCTTTTTCACTTTCCATAGCCATCCTCCCTTCCACAAGGCAAATCATAGCAAAATCCTGTTTTTTTGTCAACGGCAGGGGAGGGGAATTTTGCATATATTCCTTGACAGACCGGGCTTGCCCGTGATAAAATGCAGGCGATAGGGTGTTTATACATCTATATTATTTTTGATGGGAGAGTCGTGTTATGGAAAGAATTCAGACTTTGGAAACCCGTAACCTGTGCCAGAGCGCAACCAAGGGTGGCTGCGGCGAGTGCCAGACTTCTTGCCAGTCCGCTTGCAAGACCAGCTGCGGTGTTGCAAACCAGTCCTGCGAAAACAAGAAGTAAGTAGAAAATGCCGTCACTGGTTGGCGGCATTTTTTACTTATGAGTATTTAGATAAAGGAGAAATTCTCTTGGTACATCAGTATAAATTAAACGGCTACAATATGGTGCTGGATACCTGCTCCGGTTCTGTTCACGTGGTGGATGAAGTGGCCTATGATATGATTGCTCTTTACCCGGATACACCCAAAGAGGAAATAATTGAAAGAATGCTCCAAAAGTACGGCCACCGGGAAGATGTGACCCGGGAAGACCTGGAAAATTGCATGCAGGATATAAGGACTTTGGTGGAAAATCAAAAGCTTTATACGCCCGATACCTATGAGCCTTTGGCCGGTAACTTTAAGGCCAAATCCGGTAATGTGGTCAAGGCTTTGTGCCTTCACGTTGCCCATACCTGCAACTTAAACTGCAGCTACTGCTTTGCAAGCCAGGGAAAATATCACGGTGAAAGAGCGCTGATGTCCTTTGAAGTGGGCAAACAGGCTCTGGACTTTCTGATGGATAATTCCGGCACCCGGCATAACCTGGAAGTGGACTTTTTCGGCGGCGAACCCCTTATGAACTGGGATGTGGTAAAAAAACTCGTTGCCTATGCCCGGAGCGTTGAAAAGGAGCGGGGAAAGAATTTCCGTTTTACCCTTACTACTAACGGCGTGCTGATTGATGATGATGTGATCGACTTTGCCAACAAGGAAATGAGCAATGTGGTTCTGAGCCTGGATGGCCGGAAAGAAATCCACGATGCTACCCGGGTGGACTATGCCGGTCACGGCAGTTATGAGAAAATTGTACCTAAGTTCCAAAAGCTGGTAAAATCCCGCGAGGGCAAGGGTTATTACATGCGGGGCACCTTTACCCACCAAAATCCGGATTTCACCAAGGATGTATTCCATATGGCAGACCTGGGCTTTACGGAATTGAGCATGGAGCCGGTGGTATGCGCCGCCGACGATCCTATGGCACTGACCCCAGAAGATATTGAGATTGTAAAAGAACAGTATGAAATTCTTGCCAAGGATATGATTCGCCGGGAAAAAGAGGGCAAGCCCATTACCTTTTATCACTATATGATTGATTTGACGGAAGGCCCTTGCATCTATAAGCGGATTTCCGGATGCGGCAGCGGAACGGAATATATGGCCGTTACCCCTTGGGGCGATTTGTACCCCTGCCACCAATTCGTCGGCGAAGAAGCATACAAATTGGGAGACATTTGGAATGGCGTGACCAACGATGCCCTCCGGGAAGAATTCCGGGCCTGCAACGCCTATGCCCGGCCCGAATGTAAGGATTGCTGGGCAAAACTCTACTGCTCCGGTGGATGCGCCGCCAATGCGTATCACGCAACCGGCCGTATTCAGGGCGTGTATGAACCCGGTTGCGAACTGTTCAAAAAGCGCATGGAATGTGCGATTATGATGAAGGCTGCTTTGGCAGGAAAGTAACGATGAAAACACCCATTTTTGAGTTCTTAAAAACCTATGAAAAGGCAGATCCGGTCCGGCTTCATATGCCGGGCCATAAGGGTGTGCCTTTTTTGGGCTGTGAAAAATGGGATATTACGGAAGTGGCGGGGGCGGATGCGCTTTACGAAGCAGAGGGCATTATCGCCCGGAGCGAGGAAAATGCCGCGTCCCTTTTCGGCACAGAAAAAACCTTTTTTGTTACGGAAGGCTCCAGCCAGGCGATCCGGGCTATGGTCTTTTTGGCGGCCCAGGGAAAGAAAAAACCTTGGTTTTTGGCTGCCAGGAATGCCCATAAAGCTTTCTTGTATGCACTGGCGCTTTGCGATGCAGATGTGCAGTGGCTTTGGCCGGAACAGACGCAGTCTGTTTGCGCCTGTCCCATAACGCCTTCCCAGGTGGAAAATGCCCTGCAGGAAGCAGAAACTGTCCCGGCAGCAGTGTATGTAACCTCTCCTGATTATTTGGGAAACGAACTGCCTATTAAGGAAATTGCAGACGTTTGCCACAAGTTTGGCACATTTTTACTGGTGGATAACGCACACGGCGCTTATTTGCGTTTTCTTCCGGAAGACCGGCACCCGGTTACCTTGGGGGCGGATATGTGCTGCGATTCTGCCCATAAGACACTTCCGGTACTGACCGGAGGTGCGTACTTGCACATCAGCAGAAATGCCCCCAAGGCTTTTGCCCTGAGTGGAAGACAGGCCCTTTCCCTTTTTGGGTCTACCAGCCCTTCTTATTTGGTGCTGGCATCTTTGGATGTATGTAACCATTATTTGGATGAGAGGATAAAGGACGATATACAGGCTCTTTTGCCGATGGTGGCCAAAACGAAGGAAACGCTCCGAAATAAGGGGTGGGATGTCCTCACCACAGAGCCAATGAAAATCACTATCCGGTGTCCAGGCACAGAGGTGGCCCGCCGCTTGCGGGAAAAACAGGTGGAATGTGAGTATGCAGATCAGGATTTCTTAGTTCTGATGCCCTCTGTACAGACTACAACAGACGACCTGAACAGATTGATAGCGGCGATGGGGGAGAATACCTTTCCCAAAACGGAAGGGATGCCCCCTTTCAGCATGCCGCAGAAAATTCTTTCGCCCCGGCAGGGAGTTTTTGCTCCTTGGAAAATGGTGGCTGCAGGGGAAAGCGAAGGCTGTGTTGCGGCAGCGCCCACTGTGGGTTGCCCTCCTGCAGTACCCATTGTGGTTTCCGGAGAGAGAATTAACGCGCAGACGGTTGCGATTCTTGCCCATTATGGATTTGATGCAGTGGCAGTGGTAGAAGAATAAGGCAAATCGAAAAAATTTCGTGGGGTGTGTGCTTTCTTTTGGCAGTTGTTTTCGTTATAATGTACAAAAGGAAAGCAGCGCCAAGGGCTGTTTTGGAAAGGAATATGTCCTTTTTGACATTTGTTATCAGAAGATTAAATATTTTTAACATTTTTACTGGATTTTTTGAAATCTCTATGATAAACTATAAGAAGTATTTTGCGGTATAGTTCCCTTTTGCTCCCTTCAGCGGGGGATGCATGCCACGCAAAAAAATCAAGAGGTGGTTATTTCAATGCGTTTGACAGACAAGAAACGGAACATATTGAAAGAACGGATCTTCGTGTATGGCATCATCGCCATCCCGATCATTTCGTTTATTGTGTTCTATGTGGGTATCAATGCCCGTTCCATTTTAATGGCTTTCCAGCTCCGCAAAACGGATGCCGTTACTGGCGAGCAAGAGATTTACTGGACCCTGGATAACTTTAAAAACATTTGGAAGGACCTGCAAAGCGGTGATCAGGGCGATTTGCTGCTGGCTACCCGGAATACTTTTATCTTCTTCCTTTTGGGTCAGGTTACTTTCCCCATTTCCTTTATGACCTCTTACTTTTTGTGGAAGAAGGTACCTCTGAGTGGCGTGTACCGTCTTCTGTTCTTCATTCCTTCCATTTTGTCCAGCGTTGTCTGGTCCAACATCTATAAGGAAATGATCGGCGCGCACGGCCCCATTGCCCAGCTTCATCAGGCAATTACCGGCGCAACCGAACCCTATACATATCTGACTGACAACCGATATGCTTTGACGGCAGTTATCGGCTACTCCCTGTGGTTCAGCCTGACCGGTAACTTTGTTTTGTATTCCGGCACTTTGACTCGTATTCCCAAGGAACTGGAAGAAGCGGGCCAGCTGGAAGGCATTACGCCCTGGCAGGAGCTGATCCATGTGGTGGTTCCCCTGGTGTGGCCCACTATTTCCACCATTTGGCTGATGGGTCTGATGGGCTTCTTCGGCGCATCCGGTAACATCCTGCTCTTAACCGGCGGTTATTATAACACCAACACCTTGAGTCACTACCTGTTTACCCGGGTCTACAATGTTCCGGAAACCTCCAACCTATATAACTATTCTTCGGCCCTTGGCATTGTGATGACTGTACTGACACTTCCCGTTGTCTTTATTGTGCAGCGCCTGCTTGATAAAGTCCCGCCTGCAGAGTTCTAAGAGAGGGGGTTACATAGTATGAGACTTAAGAATCCTTACAAGGGCAAAACCAAAGGCGAAATTATCGTTTATACCGTAGCCTCCATTATTATGGGCCTGTTTGCTTTCTCTTACGTGCTGTCCTTCGGTTGGGCAGTTCTGGCCGGCGCAAACTCCCACCAGGGCATCGTTCTGCATCCCTTTGAGTGGCCTGAACAGTGGCACTGGGATAACTATATTGAGGTTATGGACGTCTTGGAAGTTCGTGGTGTGGACTTCTGGGGTATGATTGTCAACACCTTAATTATGGTTATTATTATGCCGGTTCTCGGCATTGCCGGCACGATGCTTTTGGCTTATGCCTGCGGTAAGTACAACTTCCCCGGCAAGGGCTTCCTGCTGGCACTGAACGTGGTCATTATGACCCTTCCTATTTACGGCACCACCGGCGCAGCTTACCGTTTGTATTCCGATTTGGGCTTTATTGACTCGCCAACACTGATTTTCACAAGTATCGGTAACTTTGGCGGCAACTTCCTGTATTTCCTGTCCTGCTTCAAGGGCATCAGCAATACCTATGGCGAAGCCGCCAAGATTGACGGTGCCGGCCATATGAAGATTATGCTGAAGGTCAATTTCCCTATGGCGGCAGGTACCACTTCCGCACTGTGGATCCTGGCCCTGATTGCCCGGTGGAACGATTCCGGTACTTCCTTGCTGTACTGGCCCAATATGCCCACCCTGGCAACCGGTATTTACCTGTTCAACCTGGAAATGACTTACCGTGTCAGAATGGACATCCTGATGGCGGCTACCGTTATTTCTGCAATCCCGCCCATGATTGTGTTTGCAATCGCCCACAAAAAGATACTGTCCAATGTTACATTCGGCGGTATAAAAGGATAATAAAAAAACACACCCTGAGGCGCACTCCGTAAGGAAGTGCGCCTCAAATGTATTTTTTATGTTAGGCGTAAATCGTACTATTTGAAGCCTTCGACAAAATGCACAAAAACGGGAGCTCTGCTTGTACGATATGCACAAAAGGACTTTTCTAAATTTTTTCGGTTTGTGAAAAAAGTGAATATTGTCCTATTTTTGGCCATTATTTTACAAGACTTTATAAATAAAATATGATAAAGTATAGATGGTATTTTGCATAGTAGGCTCTTTGCGCCCTTTTTTCGGAAAGGGGTAGGGAGAGCGTTATGAAAAGGAGCAAGAAAAACAGCGTATTTTCCTGACATGCAGGGTTGAAATTCCCTTGAATTTCGGGAAAAACAAATGCGGATTTTCTCCTTTTCATACCGGTCATCTTTCGGAAATCAGGAACGCAAGGAAAGCACACTGTGCCAGATCTAAATACGCTGCCACTGGCAGAAATATCATCAAAGGAGAAATGTATGATGAAAAGAATTGTAAGTATTGTTCTTTTGGCTTGTATGCTGTGCGGCCTGTTCGCCGGCTGTAAGGCTAAGAAACAGGCAAACTCCGCTACTGACGTTGAAGTTATCTATTGGGAAACCGGTTACGGCCGGACTTGGCTGGATAACATCATCAAGGCTTTCAACGACAGCCAGGATGTTTACCACGCCACGCTGGTTTCCTCTGCTGAAAACAGAACCGGCGAAGTTTCCCGTGGCGATGCCACCGGCGACCTGTACATCGGCTCTGCTAACAACTGTAACTCCTACAAGGAATACCTGTATCCCCTGGATGACTTCCTGGCAACCAAGGTGGATGGCGAAGACGGCCTGACCGTCGGTCAGAAGATGGGTTCCTTCATCGAAAACAACAAACACCCCGACGGCCATGTTTACGCCATCACCGGTACTTTTGGTGGTCTGAATGCCATTATGTACAATGTGGACAAAATGAAGGACCCCGATGGCAAACCCTACAAGCTGCCCAATACTACCGACGAACTGGTAGACCTGTGCCTGACCCTGTACTCTGACGGCACCACCCCCTTCTGCCACTATGCAGACTATTGGTACTATGTATATGAAGCATGGATTGCTCAGTACGAAGGCGAGCAGGCTTTCTATGACATCTGGAACTGTGTTTACACCGATGAAAACGGTGTAAAGCATGAAGATGATGTGCGCGCTATCACTGAGTCCAAGGGCCGTTACGAAGCCTATAAGGTTCTTGAGGACCTGCTTTCCCCCAAGGGCTACACCTACACCAACTGTAACTCCTTCAACCACACCACTGCCCAGACCTACTTCCTGGCCGGTTACGCTGCAATGCAGCCTAACGGCTCCTGGATTGAAAACGAAATGGGCGGCGGCGAGGCTGCAGCCAACATCCTGCCTATGCGTACTCCCGTTATCAGTGCACTGGCTGACAAGCTGGGCATCAAGAGCGACAGACACCTGAGCATGATTGTTGATTATGTAGATGGCACCACCCTGTCTGACTCCGAGATGGCTGTGGTTAACAGCTATTCCGAAGAAGTCATTGAAGAAGTTCGCAAGGCTCGCAGCATGTACTATGGCGGCCATCCCGGCCACACCCTGATCCCCAGCTACTCCAACTGTATTGACGGCGCTATCGAACTTTTGAAGTTTATGTACTCCGACGAGGGCATTAAGATTGCCTGCGACACTGTCGGCTCTCCCGCTGCTGTGAAGTTCAGCGGTGATGTACAGCTGGACGACTCCAAGTGGAGTGCCTTCATGAAGGAATGTAACGAAATTAAGAAGACTGCCACTGTTATGTCTTCTTACCTGAATAAGCCCATTATGTACCTGACCGGTGTTGACCATCTGAAGATTAACTGTCCTGTTCGCTCCATGACTTACCGTACTGACGGCGGCATTTTGAACACCGACCAGTACTGGGCCAAGGAAGTAGCTGCCTGGGAAGCCAAGTGGCCCCAGATGCTCATCGACGCAGGTCTGCAATAATTATCTGCCTATACATTATATATAATATAGTGCAAATACCCCTTGCAGAGGTTGCCCTCTGCAAGGGAACTCCGGGAACTCCCGGAAATACCGTGTTTCCTATAAGGCGGTTTTCCGCCTATATGAATACAGCAACATATTTAAGGAAAGGAACGGATACTTTATGAGACTTAGCAATAAGATCAAACGCGTTTTG
Source organism: Faecousia sp. (assembly GCA_045594945.1). Lineage (GTDB taxonomy): Bacteria > Bacillota > Clostridia > Oscillospirales > Oscillospiraceae > Faecousia. The sequence goes on along the minus strand of JAZNZO010000100.1, from coordinate 12,303 downwards.
ACTCTAAGCCTTGCTTTGGCTCTCGTTCTGTGCGGTGTTGCCGTAATGCCCGCATCTGCCGGTAAGGCCGGTGGCTACGTGGTAAACGATACTATGCTGACAGGCGAGACGCTAAGTCAGGCTGAGTGGAAGTTTGATGATACCGGTGTTACCCTGAAGGATGGCGCTCTGGTATTCGACGAACTTTACGACCTGGAAAACCCCGTGCTTTCCAGAACGGCAGCTTATTCCTCTGAAGAAGTAAAACTGGCTCTGGAAATCCGCTACACGATTACAGTTGATAAAATTGTGGGCGACAAGCAGTTCGGTCTGGGCTTCGGTATTCGCCGGCTTGACCGGGATATCGACGAAGAAGGCGCTACCTTCCTCTACGTTCAGAAAACCGAGAAAGGCATCGGCTTCGGCCTGTCCACTGTAGAAGACGGTGAAGTTGTGGACCTGAAGGAACTAACCTATTATGGCTCCAAGGTTAAGGATGTTAACGTGAATGTCCGCGTAACCAATAAAGGCGCTGTAACAGTTCTGCTGGGCGGCAACATTTTCTATGCCGGCGATGAAGGAGAAGTTTCTCCGGACGGCTACCTCGGCTTCAGCAGCGCAGGCGGCTGGACGACGGATGAAAACTATGTAAAGGCTTCCATTAAGAACTTCGTTGCTTATAACGAGTACTACGCAAAGCCTGAGACGCCTCTGATGATTGTGGCTGACTTCTCTAACAGTGAGTTCAACACCAACGAGTGGACCATGTATGCTTCCAACATCACCGGCGGCAGCGGTATCGTTGCTGATAATGATATTCTTCGTTTTGACGGTGGCGGACAGAACGCCTCTATTGGCGCCCAGTTCAAGTACTCCAACTTCGAACTGCAGATGGACTTCTTCGATATGAAGAACACCCTGACCACCCATAGTAACGGCACGCCCATTACCCCTTCCCACTGGTTCCAGATTTCCTGGGGTACGGATGCAACTTCTGCCTACGGCGCTGCTTCTTATTATGGCGCAACTTACCAGCTGATTTTTGAAACAGGCATTGACCTGAATCCCGAGAGCCCCACCTATTTGCAGCGTCCTGCAAACGGCGGCCTGAGCGTTCACTTCTATCACAATGGCTGGAAGGGTGCGACCCCGATCCCTGCCAAGTATGCTTTCAATAACCCCAGTTTCGATCCTGAGACCAGAGTGCAGATCCGCCTGGTAAATGTAGACGGTTATGCAACTTTGTATATGAAGTTGGAAACTGAAACCGAGTGGACCGAAATTTGGAAGCACTCTTATGATAACGGCGTAATGCCTGTGGGCTATGTGGTTATGCGTACCGAAGGTAACCAGTTTACCGGCACCCGCAATCAGTACTATCAGGGCGGCTGGTTCAGCCTGGATAACCTTATGATCAAGAATTACGATAAGAACCCCACTCTGACCACAGTAGAGTTCGTCTCTAACCGGATCCCGCCTATGCCTGACTATGACTACAAGGATCCTTATGTGGACAGCTATTTGATCAGCTACACCGGCGGTAAGCCGTAAGAAAAGGAGGAAGCACAATGAAGAAAAGAATAATTGCCCTTCTTTGCCTCCTTGTAATGGCCCTTTCCCTGGTAGCCACCGGCTGTCAAGGAAAAGTGGTTGCCTATAAAAGAGGCACCCCCCTGCCTGTGACGGAAATCAACTTCCGGGGCTTGGATGAAGATGAATTTTACATCAGCGGCTATATCGGCCCTCAGGATTTCTATGCTGCTGTGGGTTATGCATTGCCCTCTCTGATTACAGAGGACTCCTATGCCAAACTGGAAGAAGCCGGCTTTAACTACATTATTGAGCAGCGTATGGATGCAGAAAGTGAAGTGGGTCAGCGGGCTATGGCGCTGGCAGCCAAGCACGGCATCAACTATTTCATTAAGGTCAGCTCCGTCCTGAAGACCGAAATTACCAATCCCGAGGATGCCTATATTGCACCTAAGGAAGATGTTAAGGCCAAGATGGAAGAAATGCTGAAACTGCCCGGCTTTGGCGGCGTTTACTTCCGCGACGAACCCCCTTCCAGTCTGTTCCCCATGCTCACCAATGCGGTGGATGCGCTGTATGCAGCCCGTGAAGATCTGGGCCAAACAGACCTGAATTGTATGATTAATGCATTCCCCGCTGTTGGCGCGGGACAACTGTCCAATAATACCGATCCCGAAATGAACTGGCAAAAGTACCTGAACGGTATTTGCGAGACCGGTATCGACTATCTTTCCTGGGACGCCTATCCCTTTACCAACGTGCCCGGCGAAGTCCAGGCAACCTGGCTGAATGTATTAGGCACACTGAACGAAACTGCAGACCGCTATAATTTGCCCTTGGTTGGCAATGTGCAGTGCGGCGGTTACCTGCCTATGTTCTCTCCTTCCCACCGTGTAGTCAATGAAGGCGAAATGAACTGGAACGTTGGCACGATGCTGGCCTACGGTTTCAAGGGTTTGGTTTATTACACACTGGTAACACCTCCTGAAGGTGCTTTGGATGGTGAAGAGGTGGTTAATAACGACTCTATCCTCAACAAGTACGGCTCCAGAACCCCCTTCTTCTACTATGCAAAGAAGATTAACGCCCAGGTACAGGCTATGGCACCTGTTCTGCTGCATGCAGCCCAGGAAGGTGTCATTTTGGATAACGAGAACAGCCCCAACGTCTATACCGGCAATGACCTGCTGGAAAGCTACCGCTGCTTCAAGGGTTTCTCCGGCGACAGCGCCCTGATCGGCTGCTTTGACTATGAAGGCACCGTTGCCCTGGTTGTTATGAACAACTCTCTGGAAAACCACCACGCTGTGGTTACTCTGGAATTCGATAACAACTATGAATACGAAGTTACCCAGCGTGCTCAGAAGAACACCGTTTCCGGCAAGGAATTCTCCCTGCACCTGGAAGCCGGTGAATTTGCACTGGTAGTTGTTCAGTAATCCACCCCCCGACTATAAGAGGTATTTTATTAAAATGAGTTATGTCGATAAGATTCTGCAAGACGAAATTGTGATTGCACCTTACTGCGGCCCTCAACCGGCTTTTGAAAGAAACGGTGTATCCTACCCCAATCGCATTACGGAAGAGCAGTACAAGCTCTTAAAAGATTGCGGAATCAACGTGGTATATGGCCACGAAGACCTGATGAATACCCAGTGGGAGCATCAGGCATTTGAAGCAATGGACATTTGTGAAAAACTGGGTATGGTCTACTTCGTTCGCGACGTCATTACTTACGAGTACTGCGGCGTAGGCGAAGGCAAGAAAATGTATCTTGAAATGACGGACGAAGAAAAGGCAGACCTGGATAAGCGCTATGAAGCCTCTCTTCGTAAGTACAAAGACCATCCCGCATTTGGCGGCGTGATGTTCATTGACGAACCCGGCAGCGCCAACTTCCCCGGCATCAAGGCCGGCAAGGATGTGTTTGACCGGGTCTGCCCCGGCAAGCGGTTCTATGTAAACCTGTTTCCTATGTACACAACCGCCTTCCAGCTGCAGTACGGCTGGCAGAAGAAGGGTGCAGAAACAGACCCGGAGTATCAGGTTTATGTACATACCAATTTGGAGCGCTTTAAGCACCATTTCAAGCAGTTTTTAGAGATTGTGGACCCGGATATCGTGTCCTACGATGCCTATCCTTTCACCGGCCTGCGGGACGCACACAATGCAGTCCACCGTGTTCTGTGGGATATGACCCAGTATGTTACTTCTGAATGCCGTAAGCACGGCAAGGAATACTGGCACTTCCTCCAGGTAGGCGGCCGCTGGAGCGGCAGTAAAGCCATCCGCATTACCTCGATGGCAGAAGTAAACCTGGGCATCTCTGTTGCGCTGGGTTACGGTGCCAAGGCTCTGGAACTGTATACCGGTTGCTTCCCCAACTGCTGTATCGGCGGTATTGAGCACTCCGGCTTGATTGACGAATTCGGTAAGATTACTGAGCAGTACCCCCTTCATCAGTATGCATTTATGCAGGTAAAGGCGATTGAAAAGTACCTTGTACATGCGAAACTGCAGGGTATGATTGTCAGCGATGCTCCCTACTATGGCCTGCTTCCTTCCCACGAAGAAATTCGCCGGATGGAGGATCTGGACAAGGGCGCCGGTGACACCATCTTTGAAGGCACACTGCTGCCCGATGAGAAAGACGGCAATATCCAGGTTAGTGAGTATAAGGCACTGAAGGGCGTTACTTCTACAACCCAGTGTATCGTCAGTTGCTTTGAAAATGGCGACGAAACGGTGTACTTCCTGTGGAATAACTCCCCCTATGCCGCATCCGATGTAACACTGCATTTTGATGACGAGTATGTGTACGAGTCTACACAAAGAACCGTTACCGACCGGTATGAAGGCAAGGATCTTACCATCCACGCCCTGCCTGCCGGCGAAAATGCGCTAATCCGCATTGTAGGTAAAAAGTAATATAGCAGGTCAGGGCCTGCAAAAGGCCCTGACCTACCGGATAACCGGAAATACCACTACCCGCTCAGATGCCAACGGAGCCCCGGTCGCATCCATGATGTATATCAGTGATCCACCGGGAAGCGACAGGCCTGAAACACCGATTATATGATCGTGGATGAGGCCGGAGCCCCGGGGGCAACGGCGGAAGCAAATCTAACTTTCTCCTGATAGGAAATTCCCCAAAATTCATCGACATTACAGTGCAAGCGCACTGTTGAAGGAAAATATGAAAAACGGAGGAAACAGCATGAAAAACAAGAAAAAACTGATCCTTGTTATTGCGCTGGCAGTCCTGCTTGTAGCAGCGGCTGTCGTGTCTTGCCTGTTCATCTTCGGCAATAAGGATACCAAAAGAACCAGCATTACCTTCGAGGGTATTGAAGAAATTCACGCCCCCGCAGGTACGGTTACCGAAGAATCCTTATTGGCTGGCGTAACAGCAAAGGACAGTAACGGCAATAGCAAGGACGTTACTGTGGACTTGGGTGGGGCAGATCTGTCCAAGCCCGGCCGCTATATTGTTGAATATAAGAGCGGCGAAGAAGTGAAGAGAGAAGTTGTCTATATCTACGGCGCCATCTCTTACCAGGTAAACGGCCAAAACCTGGAAGGCGACAAGGTGGAGATTCCTTTTGCCAATGCCATTACTTCTCTGAACTTTACAAAGATTGTATCTGCTACCGACAGTTTCGGCAACACCATTGCCGTCACCAAGTTGGCCGGCAGCGACTCCTTCGACTACCTGACCGGTGAGTATACTGTAAATTACACAACCACCGATAAGGCAGGTCAGTCCCTGGATAAGACCATCACCTTTACCGTCACCTCTGACATTGAGATGACCGTGCAGTCCGGTGTTTCTGTGAAGTATGAGCAGGATACTGCAACCTTTAAGGTTGACCTGGACGGCGAAAAGGATATTTGGCTGATGGCAGGTGATGGCTTGGTCAGTATTGCTGACTATGCTATTACAGAAAAGGGCCTGGTGCTGAATGCTTCTTATTTCCGCACACTGGCTCCCGGTGAAAACACCCTGAAACTGTGTAGTGTGAACGGCTCCACCGTATTTACCTTTACCATTGTGGATACCGGTAAGCCTTTGTTCACCTTCGACAGCATTTATAAGACCTATATCATTGGCGGCAATGCTGCGGTTTATGAAATGCCCCAGACACAGATTGCAGGCCATGAGTACAGTTACTCCTATAAGATCACCAAGGACGGCGTAACTTACAAGGCACAGCAGGTTGGCGACAGCATTCTGATCACCACCTCTTCCGGTAAGAACCTGACCCCTGGTATCTATGATATTACTGTAACTGCTACCAACAAGAATAATACCAGCAAGAAGACCACCATTAAGCGGGACTTCCGTGTCTACACCAACCAGGCCGAAATCGACGGCTTGAAGTTTGGTAATGACGGCAACGGCTCCAAGATGGTAAGTGTGGATCTGTCCGAGCAGGGCTATTACCGTCCCGCTTGGCAGTATGATGCCAAGAGCCCCAACTCCTGGAACGGTCGTTTGTTCTGGGCTAAGATCACCAAGGCGACATACCAGTCGATTACCTTTGACTTCTATGTCTATTCTCTGGGTGTTGCTGAAAAGGAAAACGGTAAAGTTTCCTATGTGGGCAAGAATGAGAACTTGAACATTCCGCTCAGCACCAGCACCATGTCCGGCGAAGGCATCGCCAAGATGTTCTATGATCAGAATGGCAACATTGTTGAGCAGGATGATCTGAAGATGAACACCTGGTATACCGTCAAGCTGGATGTATCCGAAATCCAGCATCCCAAGTCTGAAAGCACAGACTTGGTGTGGTACTTTGGCGTTTCCAACAAGTGGCAGGTTGGTATGTACATTGCCGAAATGCACTACTGGGCCTACGAAGGCGCAGGTGAACAGCATGTGTTCAAGGATGAAAACAAGACTGTTTCCCTTGAGCGCAACGGCGGCAAGTCCAACCTGGTTTCCGCTAAGCTGGATGACGAAAGCGTAATTAGCTATAAGGTTACTGAAAAGCATATGCCCAGTACCCCCATTAAGCGCGCGCTGAAGGTCACTCTGGCGGATAAGTCCAAGGAAGTTGTTTCCGTCGACTTTAAGTTTACCGGAGAGCCGAAGAATGCAACCGGTGAAACGATGGAGCCCACTATGTTTGTGCACGACGTGGACTACCGTACGGACGGTGTCTTCGGTGCGAACTACACTATTGTGGATGAAAACGGCAATCCTGCTGTGGATCTTGAAGTAGGCAAGTGGTACACCCTGTTTATCACCACTGAAGGTCGTCAGAACTATCTGATTTACCCCATGGGTGAAACCAGTGCGCAGCTGACCTGCGAGGTGGCCTTCAAGAACCTGAAGACCTATGATTATGATCTGGGCCTGGTAAAGATGATTGCCGCTTACGCCAAGGTTTCCCACGTCAGCTTGTATAAGGACAGTGCTGATGAATGGAAGTACAGTTATACTTCCTACACCGGCTGGCACACCGATTCCAACTCCGCATGGAACCGTCGTGCTTTGCTCAAGGTCGACAAAGATGTGGTGGATGTAAGCTTCCGCTTCAGATTCAATGTAAGCGATTACATCCTGGGAGAAACCGGAGAACAGGTAAAGAACCTGAATATGTGGGCAGGTCTCGAAACTGCAAATGGCCCCACCATCGTAACCACAGTGATGGATGAGAACTACAATATTGTGGCCGCTGCAGACAGAGAAATCGGCAAGTGGTACACTGCTGTTATCACCAGAGCTGATGGCGAACCCCTGCCTGAAACCCTGAACCTGCTGGTCGGCGGCTATGCTGACGGTGGCGGTGAGTTGAACAATATTGTCAACATTGATATGGATGTGCAGAATCTGGTTGCCCACAAGGCGGATCCTTCTTCCACCTATACCAATGAAGATAACACCATTTCTATCACCAGCACTACGCTTATCAAGGATGGTTCTACCATCAAGCAAATGCTCGTAGCAGAGAAGTCTCCTTACAGCCCTGCGGCAAAGGCTATTATGCTCTCTGTTCTGGACGATACCAAGCAGGTTATTTCCATGAAGTTCACTGTGAACAAGATGGAAAACCCCGAAGGTGGAGCACACCCCGCTTGGGTCCGTGTAGAAACAGTTACCGGCTACGATGGCAACTATGTGGTCATCGATGAAGCAGGCAATGCCTGCAAGTACGTTGAGGCAGGCAAGTCCTACACCCTGTTCATTACCAGACCTGAAAACGTTGTGGCAGGAGGCGGCATCTATGGCCAGAACCTCAATCCCACAGAATTCGTGGTCTACCTGACCGGTAAAGATGGCCCGCAGGTTGCTGACGTGGACATCACTGAATTTAAGCTCCATGAAGTAACCGCTGCTACTACAGAAAATGGCGGCTTGACTTATCAGACCAAGCTGATTCACGGTAATGCCACCTTCTATGAATTTGGCGGCAAGTGGAACATCGCTTATGCATCTTACTCTGCATTGTATAACGGCAGCCCCACCAGCACCAGCAACTCTGCAGAAAACCGTGAGTTCTTCGTTTCTCACAACGCCGAAAAGGCTGTTCAGTTGAGATTCAAGCTCCGCTTCGTGGAAGGCACTGTCAAGGGTGAACCCAACCTGGGCTTTGTCACCGCTGGTCAAAACGTTACCTTCTACAAGGATGGCGCCATTGTAACGGATAGAGAAGTTGGCGTTTGGTACGATGTTATTGTTACCAATGCAAATGGTTATGTATCTGATACCTTCACCATTTACGGCGCTTCTTACGACAATAACTATCCTGTCAACTTCCAGTACCAGATTGCCGACATCCAGGTGATGACTCCGGAAGACTTCCCCGATATTATGGTTACCACTTCCGGCACGATGGGTATGGCAAACTGGCAGTACAATGATGCTGACGGCTGGCACTGGCATATTCCCGACAACGGCAAGTCTCTGATCGCTGATCACAGACGTGCAATGGTCACTTTGCCTAAGGATGGCATGACCAAACTGAATTACGAGATCAGATTTAACAGTTTGTCCGGTGAGGCAAAGGCTATGATGGGTCTGGGTCAAGGTAAGATTGATTACTATGACCTGGAGACCGGTGAACTGGTCGCTTCCCAGAACAATGCCAACCTGGAACTGGGCAAGTGGTACAGAGTTGAATACGCTACCAATGAATCCCAGAATATGGGCACTGCCCCCTGGATCTTCGGCTACGTGGGCGGCTTTGGCGTTGGTAATGCTTCCTTCTCTATCCGCAATATTGAGGCCACAGGTCACCTGGGTTACAAGGTAAGCTTTGATCTGAACTACGCAGGCGCAGAAAATGCTCCTGAGGCAGTTATGATCCAGGAAGGCGCTGCTTACGGCACTCTGCCTGCTCCTGAGCGTGCAGAATACACCTTCGGCGGCTGGTATCTGGATGCAGAATGCTCCGGTGAAGCGGTTACGGATGCTACTACCGTAACAGCAAGCCATACTCTGTATGCAAAGTGGACTGTTATCCCTGTTGAGCCTACTATCGATGCAGCTACCTCCACCAATATGGGCGAAGCTATCTGGCAGCACAATGAGACCGATGGCTGGCACTGGAATGTGACCGATAACGGCGAATCCCTGGCTGCAGAAGACAGACAGATGACAATTACTCTGCCTGAAGATGGTATGTGCAGCTTGTCCTTCGAAGTCAGATTTGACAGCCTGTCCGGCAACGCAGCTGCTTTGATTGGTGTAACAGAAGGCACTATCGAGTATTACGATCTGGAGACCGGCGCTTTCATCGGTTCCGGTAACGATGTGGAACTGGAACTGGGCAAGTGGTACAAGGTAGAATATTCTACCAAGAATTCTGCTAATATGGGTACTGAACCCTGGAGCATCGGCGTTGTGGGCGGCTTTGAAGAAGGTAACGCTTCCTTCTCTATCCGCAATATCGAGGCTTCCGCAGAAGTTCTCTATAGCGTAAACTTTAACCTGAACTATAAGAATGCAGGCATTGCTCCGGCAACTCTTAAGGTTGCACCGAATGCCGCTTACGGTACACTGCCTGTTCCTGAACGTGAAGGCTTTACTTTCGGCGGTTGGTATCTGACTGCTGAGTGCACCGGTGAAGCTGTCACCGAGGCTACTACTGTAACCGTAAACCACACGTTGTATGCTAAGTGGAATGTTATTCCTGTTGATCCCACCGTCCAGGTGACTACTTCCGAGACAATGGGCGCGGCCATTTGGCAGTACACCGAGGCCGATGGCTGGCACTGGTATGTGGCCGATAACGGCGCATCCCTGGCCACCGACAACAGACAGGTAATGATCACCCTGTCTGACGATGGCTCCACCATGCTGTCCTATGAAGTGAAGTTCCACAGCCTGTCCGGTAAGGCAAAGGCTATGATGGGCCTGAAGGAAGGCACTATCGAGTACTACGATCCGGAGATTGGCAAACTGGTTGGCACCGGCAATGACGTAGAACTGTCCCTGGACAAGTGGTACAGAGTTGTTTATACAACCAAGGATGCCGCAAATATGGGCACAACTCCCTGGACCTTCGGCTTCGCAGGCGGCTTGGATGAAGGCAATGCTTCCTTCTCCATCCGTAACATTGCTGCTTCCAATATGCCCGCTATCAAGGTGACAACCAATCCCCAGATTGGTGCTGCTATCTGGCAGTACACCGATGCAGAAGGCTGGCACTGGTATGTGGCTGACAACGGCGAATCCCTGAGGGCTGAATTCAGACAGGCATATGTCACTCTGCCTGAAGACGGTATGCGCACTTTGACCTACGAGGTCAAGTTCCACAGCCTGTCCGGCGCAGCAAAGGCTATGCTGGGCCTGATGCAGGGCACCATCAAGTACTACGATATGGAAAGCGGCGAATTGGTCGCTTCTCAGAACGATGTTAACATTGAGCTGGGCAAGTGGTACAAGGTAGAATATGCTACCAACAATTCCACGAATATGGGCACTGAACCCTGGGTCTTCGGTTATGTAGGCGGCTTTGGCGTTGGTAATGCATCCTTCTCCATCCGCAATCTGGAAGCAATGGGTCTGCCTAAGTACACTGTAACCTTTAACCTGAACTATGAAGGCGCAGAAAATGCTCCCGCATCTGTGATCGTCGAAGCCGGTATGGCTTACGGCGAACTGCCTACTCCCGCAGCCCGGGAAGGCTACACCTTCGAAGGCTGGTACAAGAATGCTGCAGGTACAGGTGCAGCCGTTACCGCAAACACTGTTGTAACCGGCAGCCACACCCTGTATGCAAAGTGGACCGATGAATCTGGCGCAGATCCTGAGCCGGATACCAATCCCGATCCCAACCCCGTTGTTGTCGAGGATAATGCAAATTATAACCCCAATAATGCTATGACCACCTATGACCTGGTGGACGGCAAGTATGTGTATACCTATACTACGAATGGCGTTGCGTCTCCCACCAATGATCCTTGGGGCAGAAGACTGAATATCAGCTTCCCCGCAGGCCTGACCCATGTGGCGATTGAGTTCCGTTACACAGAAGCTTTCCATGCAGATGGCGTAACCGAGATTGCACCTTCCCTGGCCGTATATTCTCACAATGAAGGTGCAGGCGGAAGTTACATTAGCTCCATCAACATTCTGGATTCCACCGGCAAGTTGGTTGCCTCCGGCAATGCCAAAACTGGCCTGGAAGTAGGCCAGTGGTACACGGTAGTTGTAGGCGTGAAGCCCAATACAACCAATTTTGAGTTGTGGACTGCCCACAACTATGATACCGATGCAGCGATCCTGACGATGGAAGTCCGCGATCGTTTCACGTATGTTGCAGAAGAAAGCCTGGCAACCTTCTCCACACCTTTCGGTGACTTCCCGGAGCCTGTGATGACATACATCAACGGTGAATGGATGTGGGTAATCGGGGGCAGCGGCGCCACCAATGTGAGCCAGGAACACAAGCAACTGGCAGTTACGATGTCTAAGGATGGCATTGGAAAACTGACCTTCCAGATGAAGATGGATAATGCAACCGGCGATGCAATTGCCCACATGTTCGGTGCAGCAGATCTGAAGATCTACAATCTGGACGGCACACCTCTTGCCAGCAACAACACTGCCCTGGAAAGCGGCACCTGGTACATCTTCGAGTATGGAACCGGTGCAAATCTGGGAACATCCCGGATTTCCCTGGGCTATATGGGCGGCGGCGGTGGTAAACTTGGCGGTCTGAACTGCTTCATCCGTAATGTTGAGGTAACAGAAACCGGCGAAGCAGCCATCTACGAAGTCAAGTTTAATACCAACTATACCGGCGGCGAAACCATTCCCTCTGCAACGATTACTGAGGGTAATGCTTATGGCGAACTGCCCACACCTGCAGATCGTGAAGGCTACACCTTCGAAGGCTGGTACAAGAATGCTGCAGGCACCGGCGAAGCAGTTACAGCAGAAACTATTGTAACTGCAAGCCATACCCTGTATGCAAAGTGGACCAACAATTCCGGCAGTGAGCCTGAAGTAGAGACCGATACCAACCCTGTTGTGGTACAGGACAACGCAGAGTATAATCCCAACAATGCAAAACTGACCCACAAGATGGAAGGCGGCAAACATCTGTATACCTACACCACCCGTGATGTAGAATCTCCCACTACCAGTGCTTGGGGCAGAAGACTGAATATCAGCTTCCCCGCAGGTCTGACCCATGTGGCGATTGAGTTCCGTTACACAGAAGCTTTCCATGCTGACGGCGAAACCGCATTTGCACCTTCTCTGGCAGTATATAACAACAATGAAGGCGCAGGCGGCAGCTACATCAATTCCATTAATATTCTGGACTCCACCGGCAA
>JAZNZO010000099.1:0-8630 GCA_045594945.1 Faecousia sp. | reverse complement strand
CCGCCGCCAACCACGCAAACCTTCTTTTTGCCTTCCACAGGGGTGGGCTTGCCCAAAGGACCTACAAAGTCTTGGATGTAGTCGCCTTCATTCAGTGCGCCCAGGGCGTTGGTGGCAAAGCCAACCTTTTGGAAAATAATGGTAACAGTGCCCTTTTCCCGGTCATAACCGGCAATGGTCAGGGGAACACGCTCACCCTTTTCGTCAATGCGGAAGATGATGAACTGACCGGCTTTTGCCTTCTTGGCAATAAAGGGGGCTTCAATGTCCATCAAGGTAACATTGGCGTTCAGTTCTTTTTTGCGAACAATCTTAAACATACCAATTCTCCTCGGTTTACATAATATTCTTCTACAGGGGGTTTCCCCTGGAAATTACTTATTTTTCAGCAGGTCGCGGATTTCAGCCAGCAGCACTTCTTCGTTGGAAGGAGCGGGAGGTGCGGGGGGCTCTGCAGGTGCTTCCGGCTCGGCAGGTACTTCTTCTTCCTTCTTGCCGATTTCGGAGAGTTTATTGAGGCCACGCACCAGGAAAAAAACAACCAGAGCCAAAATCAGGAAATTGATGATGGCGGAGATCATATTACCATAGGTCAGATAGTTGGGAATTTCCACCTTTTCCATCAAACCGGTGGTTTCGTTCAGCACTTCTTCGTAAACGGGGTAGATTCGGGGCAGAGCCACCTTCAGTTCGGTGAAATCGGTGCCGCCCAGGAAGATGTTGACAACAGGCATAATAATGTCGTTGGTCAGGCTTTTGGTGATGGTGGAGAAGGCACCGCCGATAATAGTACCAACGGCCAGCGCCATTGCGTTGCCCTTTACGGCAAATTCCTTAAAATCATTGAGCCAGGAGGGTTTTTTAATCTTTTTCATAGCAAAATTCCTTTCTTTTATTTCTTTTCGATAATTTCAAGGCCGCCCAAATACTTGCGCAGCACTTCAGGAACAACGATAGAGCCGTCAGCACGCTGGTTTTGTTCCACCAGAGCGGGGAAAATACGGGAAGTTGCCAGGCCGGAGCCGTTCAGAGTGTGGACAAATTCGGGCTTGCCCGTTTCTTCTCTGCGGAAACGGATGTTGCCCCGGCGGGCTTGATAATCCCGGGCGTTGGATACGGAAGAAACTTCCTTATAGCCATCCATAGAGGGGATGAGGATTTCAATATCATAAGTTCTTGCCATAGAGGCGGAGCAGTCGCCGGCGGCCAGTTTTACGGTGCGGAAGTGGAAGCCCAGGCCCTTTACCAGGTTTTCTGCCTTGGTTACCAGTTCGTCAAAGGCTGCATCGGAGTCTTCGGGCTTGCAGAACTGGAACATTTCCACCTTATTAAACTGGTGACCACGCACCATACCCCGTTCGTCGGCTCTGTGGGAGCCTGCTTCTCTGCGGAAACAGGGGGTGTAAGCAAAGAGTTTCTTGGGAAGGTCGCTCTCGGAGAGGATTTCGTCTCTGTAAATGGAGCAAAGGGCGGCTTCGGCAGTGGGAAGCATATAGTGTACCCGGTCATCGGTGGGGTTTGCAATCTTATAGACTTCGTCGGCAAACTTGGGGAACTGACCGGCTGTTTCACCGCACTGGTACTCCAGCATATGGGGCGGCAGGATAAAATCGTAGCCGTCGGCAATGTGGCAGTCCATAAAGTAATTGAGAAGGGCCCATTCCAGTCTTGCGCCCATGCCGGTGTACATCCAGTTACCGGCACCGGCTAATTTTACGCCCCGCTCATAGTCAATCAGACCTAAATTGGTGCAAAGATCCACGTGATGCTTGGGTTCAAAGTCAAAACTGGGCTTTTCGCCGATATAGCGCAGGGGCTCGTTGTTTTCCTTGCCGCCGGGGAGCAAATCACCGTCGGGCAGGTTGGGAAGGCTGAGCATCAGGGTACGGAATTGCACCTGCAAGTCCTTCAGCTCCTGGGCATCTGCGGCAATGGCCTCATCCAAACGGACACTTTCCTGGGAATTGGCGGCAATTTGGGCATCAATGGCGGAAGTATCTTCGCCCCGCTTTTCTGCGCCCTTTTTCTGGCCGAACAGTTTGCCGTTTTCCTTGCTTAACTTGTTCTTTTCGGCAGTTTTAGTCTCTGTAGCGGTTTTCAGATTACGGATTTTGCTGTCCATCTCCAAAATTTGGTCTACAACCGCGTCACAGTCCACTTCTTTGGCCCGCAGACCGGCTTTCACCGCCCCGGGGTCTTCTTTGATACGTTTGATGTCTAACATTTTTCTTACTCCCTTACTTTTTCAGTTGCATCAGGGCATCTAAGAGATTTTGCAAATCTTCCTGCCCGTAAAATTCCAATTCAAAACGGCCTTTGCGCTTGCCGTTGACGATTTTCACACCCCGACCCAAGTGCTTGCTAAGACTTTTTTCACACTCTGCCACATAATCTACCTTTAAGGTAGGCGCCGGCAGGGGCGCAGGCTCTTTACCTAAGTTTTTGCACATCAGTTCTGCCTGCCGTACGGAAAGACCTAAGGCGGCAATCTTTTGGGCCGCATCTACCTGGGCTTTTTCTGTTTTCAGCACCAAAACGGCCCTTGCGTGACCGGCGGAGAGTTTTCCACTGCGGACCATTTCCAGCACTTCCGGGGCAAGACCCAAAAGACGAAGGGCATTTGCCACTGCAGGCCGGGATTTTCCCACTTTTGCGGCGGCTTCTTCCTGGGTAAGGCCGAATTCTCCCATCAACCGCTGATAACCAAGGGCTTCTTCCACCGGGTTCAGATCCTGGCGCTGGAGATTTTCAATCAAAGCCAGCACCATTGTTTTTTTGTCGTCTGCATCCATAATCACCGCAGGCACTTCCGTCAGACCTGCCATACGGGCGGCCCGCCAACGGCGCTCACCGGCAATAATCTGATAATAGCCGCTTGATCCGAGGCTTCGTACTGTCAGAGGCTGTACAATGCCGTGTTCTGCAATGGAAGATGCCAGAGCGGAAAGTTCTTCTTCGTTAAAATCCTGCCGGGGTTGGTCCGGATTTGGCTCTACCTTGTGAATAGGCAGAATTTGATAGGGGCTTTTGCCGGTGGGTTCTTCGTAAAGATCGCCCATAAGGGCGCCTAAACCTTTGCCCAATCCTTTGTTGCTGGCCATATATTCACCTTCTTACAGTTTTTTAATGAGTTCTTCTGCCATTGCCCGGTAAGCCATTGCGCCCCGGCTCATTTTGTCATAGGCCGTCACTGGCAGGCCGTGACTGGGTGCTTCCGCCAGGCGCACATTTCTGGGAATAACCGGTCCAAAAACCTTTCCGGGGAAATGGCGGCGGACTTCCTGGGCTACCTGGGTGGAGAAATTGGTTCTGCCATCGAACATGGTCAGCGCCACACCAAAGATCTCCAACTGGGGATTCATCCGCTTTTTCACCATACGCAGGGTGGTAAGCAAATCAGAAAGCCCTTCCAGGGCGTAATATTCGCACTGCACCGGCACTAAAATCCCTTCTGCGGCAGAAAGGCCGTTCAGCGTCAGCATTTCCAAAGAGGGTGGGCAGTCGATGAAAATCACGTCGTACCGGTCTTTCACCTGGGCCAAAGCATTCTTCAGCCGGAAACAGGCATCGGGGAAACTGATCAACTCCACCGCCGCACCGGCAAGATCTGCCGTAGAAGGCAGCACATCCCCAAATTTCGTATTACAAATAGCATCCTGGGTGGGGACATCGTTTACAACCACATCATAGACACTGTATTTTAATTTCCGCTTGTCCAGGCCCAGCCCGGAGGTGGCGTTGGCCTGGGGGTCAAAATCGCAAAGGAGAACCCGTTTTCCCGCCTCGGTCAAGGCGGCGGTCAAATTCACGGCTGTGGTGGTTTTTCCCACGCCGCCTTTTTGATTTACCACTGCAAGTATTTTACCCATAGGCATCTCCTTTCATAATATCCAAATTGTTTCACGTGAAACAGTTTATGCAGAGCATCACAAAGCAAACGATAGGGGGCTTACTGTCTTTAGTGACCTCTGCCGGGTTGTGTTCACTGAAGGGATGTTTCACGTGAAACATCACACAGGGAGCAACAGCCCGTACTGCCACTGGAGCACCAGCAGCACAATGGCGGCAACGAGGAGCAGGACAGTAATCATCCAAAGACGGCCTGTTACTTTTAACTGGCGGCGCAGATGGTCCAGCAGTTCCTCTGTATTCATAACTTTGGCCCTGCGGCCCTTTTTCGCAGGAACAGGGACGGGGCGGCTGGGAAGAATAATCGGCTGCCCGGCTTTTACCGGGTACTCTTCCATAGAGTCCAGGCAGGATTTACAAAAGACTTTATTCTCCAATGTTTCTTTTCCGCAACGCAAGCAATACATTCCCATACCTCCTCCTGCGTATCCTCATATCTTCTCCTATTCTACTACAAAAATTTCCATTCGTAAAGAGTATTGGATAAAATATTTATGCCAATTATTAACAAAAAAGTCACAAAACTACTATTGACAATCATATAACCATATGATACAATCAAAATACCGGAAAGGAGGCGGTAAACATGGAATGGAAAATACCCGGAACGGCGCTGACGTGCCAAAGAGAAGAAGCGGGCCAGCTTCGCGCCCGTTTTGAAGGGATGTTCCTGGGCGGGGACATTACCCTTTCTCAAGTGGTGGCCATCACCGGCCTGGAAGCCCACACCATTCAGAATTGGGTCAAACGGGGGTTTTTGACCTCACCGAAGAACAAACGTTACACCCTGCGGCAGCTTTGCAGACTGCTGAACATCCACGCACTGCAGGGAAGTATGTCCTTAGACAAGATTTGCACCCTGCTGGGCTATGTGAACGGCCGTCTGAACGATGAGCAGGACGATATCATTGATGATACGGAACTTTACTTCCTGTTTTTGTCCCTGGCGGTGAAAACGGACAGCCTCTTGCAGTCCCGGGACAGGCGGGAAGTGCTTTCCCAGGCGATGGAAACCTACGCACCGGCCCGGCCGGAAGATAAGCAGCGGGTGGAAACGGCCCTTAGCATTATGCTGACGGCTTATCTGGCCGCAAAATTGCAGCAAAAAGCGGAGCAAATGATTCATACATTATTATAATAAGGAGAATGCATATGTCTTTTGACGGATCTTATCGCTGGTCTCCCCAGAATAACAAATGGGAACCGGCAGATTTCAAAAAATACGGCAAACTGATTTTGATTGCCGCATTGGTCCTGGTTGTGGTGGTAGGCGCCCTGACCTGCTTCTACACGGTGGACGAAAAACAACAGGCGGTGGTTACCACCTTCGGCAAAGTCACAGATGTGACCCAGGCCGGTGTTCATTTTAAGTTGCCCTTTGGCATCCAGCAGGCCCATATGGTAGATGTAAATGTGTTCCAGAAACTGGAACTGGGCTACCGGACGGGGGCAAACGGCAACGCTACCTCTGTAGAGAGCGAAAGTTCTATGATTACCGGCGATTATAACATCGTCAATGTGGATTTCTTTGTAGAATACAAGATTTCTGACCCTGTAAAGTATCTGTACGCCTCCGAAGCCCCCAAAGAGGTTCTGCGGAACTTAATTCAGAGCCAGGTGCGAAATGTGGTAGGTTCTTCCACCGTAGATGCCACTTTAACAGACGGTAAAGCGGGCATCCAGGCCCAGGTAAAGGCACTGGTGGCCGAAATCCTCCAGGACTATGACATTGGCCTGGTGCTGGTGGATGTGCGTATTCAGGATGCAGAGCCCCCCACGAAGGACGTCACCGAGGCCTTCAAGGCAGTGGAAACCGCAAAACAGCGGGCAGAAACCATTATCAATGAAGCAAAGGCGTATCAGAACGCCAAGTTGCCGGAAGCCCAGGCAACAGCAGATAAACTGATCCAAAACGCCCAGTATTTGAAGCAAAAGCGGATCAATGAGGCGGTACAGCAGGTGGCCCTTTTCGAGGCAATGTACAAAGAATACGCCCTGAACCCCTCCATTACCCGTTCCCGTATGTACTATGAAGCCCTTTCCGAGATTTTGCCCGGTGTGAAAGTCTATGTAAACACCGGTTCCGGCTCCAATATGCAGATGATTTTGCCTCTGGAGCAACTGGTGGGAGGTAACTGATATGAAAAAATGGATTTTAATTGGCGCAGCCGTCCTTTTGGTGGTTATTTTGGCTGCGAGTTCTATGTATGTGGTAAGAGAGGACCAGTACGCCGCCGTAAATCGGTTCTCCAAGATTATCCACGTGGAAGACCAGCCCGGTCTGCACTTCAAGGTGCCCTTTATTGACGGCGTAAAATATTTCTCCAAGGCTGTGCAACTTTACGATATTCCCCCGTCTGAGGTGTACACTTCCGACCAGCAGAATATGAATGTGGACTGCTATGTGCTTTGGAAGATTGCTGACCCTGTTACCTTTTATCAGCGGTTGGAAACCGATGCTGAAGCAGAGGGCAGATTGGACACCATGACCTATACCGCCCTTAAAAATGCTCTGGGCAGTCTGACCCAGGCAGACATTATCAATATGGAAGACGGCGCCAAGCGGAATGAAATTTACGAAAGCATTGCCGAAAGTGTGGCAAAACAGGCAAAAGACATCGGTATTGATGTGCTGGATGTGAAAATCAAGCGGTTTGACCTGCCCGAATCCAACCTCAATGCGGTTTACACCCGTATGATTTCCCAGAGAAACCAAATGTCTGAAAAGTTTACCGCCGACGGCAACCTGGAAGCCAGCATTATCCGCAACGAAGTGGATAAGCAGGTGAATATCACCATTTCCAACGCAGAAGCCCAGGCCGCCCAACTCACCGCCGAGGGCGAAGCCGAGTATATGCGCCTGCTGGCAGAGGCCTACAACACCAAGGACAAAAAGGAATTCTATGAATTTATGCTTGCTTTGGATGCGCTGAAAGCCAGCCTCACCGGCGATGAAAAGACCGTTGTGCTGGATAGTAACTCCCAACTGGCACAAATCCTCATGGGACAATAAGAAAAAGGCACGCAAACGCGTGCCTTTTTCGTCGATATAAATCCCTAACGGGATTTTCGATATGTTGCTATGCAACTCGATATAGGCTTCGCCTTCGATATGCCCTGCGGGGCAAGGGGGATTTATATCGATCTCGTCGCAAAGCGACATATCGAATGCCAAGGGCATATCTCGATTTTGCGACAGCAAAAATATCGAATTGCGAAGCGATATATCGACAAAATCATTATCCATTAGCTAACCACCCTAATGCGTTTTCTAAGGTCGCTGATTGCTCCTTTTTCCAATCTTGACACCTGGGCCTGGGAAATACCCACCATTTGGGCCACTTCCATTTGGGTTTTTCCGTCATAAAACCGCAGGCAAAGGATTTGCTTTTCCCGGGCGCCCAGGGTGCGGAAGGCATCCTGCAGGGCAATATGCTCCATCCAGGCCGCTTCCGTGTTTCGGTTGTCTTTCACCTGGTCCATTACGGTCAGGGGGTCGGCGCTGTCGCCGTAGACCGGGTCGTGGAGACTGACAGGGGCGCAAACCGCATCCAAAGCCCGGCTGACTTCCCGGATATCCAGGTCCAGTACCTTTGCCACTTCTTCCAAACTGGGTTCTCTGCCCAAATCCGCCTGCATCTGCTCCTTGCACTGCAAAACCCGGTAGGCCACATCCCGGATGGACCGGGAAACGCGGATTGGGGCGTTATCCCGCAGGTAGCGCCGCACTTCCCCGGCAATCATAGGCACGCCATAGGTGGAAAAACGCACCCCTTTTGTGGGGTCGAAGTTCTGTATGGCCTTCATCAGACCGATGCACCCTACCTGAAACAGGTCGTCCGGGTTTTCTCCCCGTTTTTCAAAGCGCTGGATCACTGAAAGCACAAGCCGAAGGTTTCCTTCAATCAGTTCCTGCCGGGCATTTTCGTCTCCGGCGTTGGCTAAAAGGAGCAAATTGTCCATTTCTTCCTGGGATAAGACCTTTAATCGGGCGGTATTCACACCGCAAAGTTCTACTTTCCCCTGCATCGTGGCCCTCCTGTATTTTTTGTTTTTAGTATCTCCTTTCGAAAGAAAATCATACCAGGGGCTTTTTTGTTGAAATTTCACAAAAAATAAGGGAGAGGGAAAAGGAAATGCCTGCTGTTTTTCGGCTAATTTGAATATGACTCGAACTTTTTTGCCAAATTTGCCCCAAAATCGGCGGGAAAAACCACGCGACATAATTTGCAAAAACCGCCCCGGAAATTAGAGTATGCAAAGAGGTATACACCTTTTTTGTATGGGGATTGGGTTGGGGATAACTGGAAAAAAGACAGGCAGAACAAGAGTTTTCCCCACATTCCACAAGTTTTTCCACAAGGAGGGAAAAACGGGGCAATATTCATTTTAGTTAACATAAAAACTTTCGACAAAATAGAACTTTTTTCTCTTTTTTTCGGCATAGATAAAATGAACAATGGAAAAAATTGCGCGCAAAAAATACTTCTTGACAGGCTGGTTTTCCTGCCCGGACAGGAATTTTTCCAAAGAGGAATAAAAATTTCAAAAAAGGTATTGATTTTCCGGAAAAGAAGGGCTATAATGGGTAAACGCGTGAGCTATTTTACAAACAGGAGGTGTGACCATGCCCAACATTAAGTCCTCTAAGAAGGATGTTATCCGTTCCAAAGTTGCTTACGAGAAGAACAAGGCTAACAAGTCCGAGATGAAGACCGTGC
>JAZNZO010000098.1:0-64495 GCA_045594945.1 Faecousia sp. | reverse complement strand
TTGGAGATCAGCTTCTTCCACTGGGTAAACAAGAAGTTCACTGGGGTAAGGATCACCATCAAAAGACGCAGGAAGGGGGAACTGAACATGGCAAATTTTTCCGGATTGTCCTTGGCGATACTTTTGGGGGTAACCTCGCCGAAAATCAGCACCACCACCGTCACCACTACGGTAGAAAGGGCTGCGCCGGATTCCTGGTCGCCGTTCATGATCTTCACAAACAGCAGAGTGCCAATGGATGCACCGGCAATATTGACGATATTGTTGCCGATCAGAATGGTGGAGATCAGCTTATCGTACTTTTCTTCCAAAGAAAGAGCCAGATCTGCCTTCTTGTTTCCCTTTTCGGAAAGGGCCTTCAGCCGGGTACGGTTCAAAGAAGAAAAGGCCGTTTCCGTCGCGCTGAAATAGGCGGACATAATCACACAAAACACCATTGCCAATATATAAGGCAATAACTCGCTTAACATTTTATATATCTCCTTAAAAATTCGAAATTGATGAAAAATGGGCGCAAAAAAGACACACCTATTCCCGGAAAATGGGCGCAGGTATGCCGACCACGATCAAATTCAAATTATTACTACAATCACCGTCGCAACTGTCCATGAGCCCTATCGACCTCCTTTTTCCGTATATTTGGCTTGATTGTAGCATAGCGGTGCCCATAAGTCAAGTATTTCCCAACTTTTCATAAAGAAAAGCGGCGGAAAACTTCCGCCGCTTATTCTTATTCTACAATAACGGTGCCGTCTTCTTCGATGGTAACTGTCATGCCATCTTTCACATAGTTTAGGAATTCTTCGCCCAGGCTATCCACCACAGGCATCTTGGCATCGGGCAGCCAGACAGAGGCTAAGATGGAGCCTGCCGCAGCCAGGGAGTCAATGGGCTTACTGAACAGCATACAGGCAGGCTGGCGCTGCATAGCACAGGCGCAGTAAAGCACCAGTCCGCCGGTAGTAGAGCCGATGGTTTGGGGCAGGCAAAGCGCCTTGCCGGCCATTTCCTTGTTGTAAAGGTCAGGATTATTCTGGTCGCCGCAGGTGGCTTTCTTGTCGCCAAACTGCAATGCGCCCTGGAAAGAAGCCAGGGTATTCAGGCCGCCGTGAGAAACCAGGGCCTGTGCCGTAACGGTACCGGGGGTAACGATGCGTCCGCTAAATTTCTTCATCTTACTTCCCTCCTGTAATCTTACCTAAAATCTCTTCTTCGGTGTAGAACCGGGAAGTGGTGTAGGTACGCAGTTTGTTGGAGCAGGTAATGACGGGCATCGCCTTGCAAAGAGGATTGTTCATATACATAAGAGGACAAATATCAGAAAGGACAACGCCCATCTTTTCAAGCCGTTTGGCATCCTCGGTTTCCAAAAACGCCTTTTTGACTCCGGGGGCAGTAGTGAAGACAGTGGGAATTTGCACTTTCTTTTTGCCGCTTTCGGCAAGACCCTTTTCCACCCGGTTTGTCCAGTCCTTCAGCTGCTCCATAGAAAGGTGGGGGCAACCGATAAAGCACAGTTTGGGCTTGGCATCGGGGTTTTTCCACATCACAGGATAACTGTCCTTTACCCGCTGCAGTTCTGCATCGTCAATTACATAGACCTGAGCATCTTGCGCAATCAGGCTTTCCCCCAGTTCCTTTGCTTCGGGGGTCAAATTTGCGATATGGTACAGGCCCACTGCGCCGTTGGATGCAGTAGCTGCGCCAAAATCTTTCAGATAGGCGCAGGCAGCATCGGTCAGTTCCTGCCCCAACCACTTTTCCATACCGGTGATGTAAGGCACATCTTCCATTACCTTCATACCAATGGCAGAGCCTAAAAGCTGGGCTTCCGGCTTTTCCTTGCACTCTACTTTTACCACCCAGGTGGCCTTACGGCCCTCATCGGTCAAAAGGCCAAAAGCAGGCACATAACCGGCGATGGAGCCCATAATGTCCATAATACCGGAGTTGCGGTTGCAGCGAGCGCCCAATACGGAGTTTGCATAAACAACAGCAGAAGATTCTGCCCAACTAAGCACATCTCCCTTGCCGGGAATATTGCCCACCTGGTCCAGGTAGCAGGCGCAGGTAAAGGCATCTTCGCTGACAAGGCCCAATTCCTTCAACTGTTTTTCATACTCTTCCTGGGTGGCATACATAATCTTATTGAAAATGAGTTTCTGCAGGAAATTGGCAGGCACATTTTTATCAACCGGGCGGGGGTCCACAGAAAACTGCTGCTGGGAAACCGCGCCGGCATCAATCAACTGCTGCATCAAATCAAAGACGGGCTTCATCATTTTCAGGCCGAAGGAGGTAACCAGGTGGTTATACTTGGAAGTCACCGGCACCATTTTTTCCGCGCCGAAGGCATCGCCGTACATCACCAGGGTCTTCCACACTTTGGCTATGGTTTCACCCTTAGAGCCATTTAGTATGGCCTGTTGTTCGTCAGTTAAGTACATAGGTTTCTCCCTTCTTTTACAGTTTCATTGCCACATCCCAAGCCTGCCAAATAACAGAGCGCAGGTTGCCAACCTTGTCACAGTCACCAACCAGGTGGATATGACGGGCCTTTTGGGCCAGGGGCTGGGGCTTATAGCCGGTGGAGAGGATAACACTGTCTGCCGCAATCTGGAAGGTCTTGCCTTCCTTGTCTTTTACAATCACACAGCCATCCTTAATTTCCTGTACGCCGGTTTCCAGATGTACGGGAACCTGGTTGGCCTTGAAGAAATCACGAAGGAAACTGGTATTTGCCAGGCAGATGCCGGGGGTGCAAATCAGATCGTCCAGCATTTCCACAATGGTGGGGTTCTTGCCCTGCAGGTACAGTTCATAGGCAATTTCACAGCCGGTCAGGCCGCCGCCAATAATGGTTACGTTCTGGCCAACAGGTGCGCCCAGCAAGAAGTCGATAGCCTGCACCGCCTTTTCTACACCGGGAACAGGAATGCGGTTGGGGCGGGAACCGGTGGCAATAACCACTTCATCGGCCTGGATTTCGGACAGATCCTTCACTTCGGTCTGCAGTTTTACTTCAATTTGGGGATACTTTGCAATCTCACGGCGATACCAGGTAATAAGATCTCTGTCCTTTTCCTTGAAGGAGGGGGCTGCAGCAGCAATAAACACGCCGCCCAGCTTGTCGGACTTTTCATAAAGGGTGACCTTATGGCCACGCTTGGCGCAGACGATGGCTGTTTCCATACCGCCGATACCGCCGCCGATCACTGCCACGCTCTTGCACTTCTTGGCAGGGGCAATGTAGTACTTATTAGACTGCATAGTGGGCGGATTCAGGGCGCAGCGGGCCAGGTGCATCGTATCCGACAGGTCCTGGGTGTTGGCATGGCCCTTGGAAGAAGAGAAGTTGAAGCAGCCTGCGTGGCAACAAATGCAGGGGCGGATATCTTCCAGCCGGTCTTCCAGCAGTTTGGTAATCCACTGGGGGTCTGCCAGGAACTGCCGGGCAATGCCTACGCCGTCAATTCTGCCATCTGCCACTGCCTGTGCGCCCACATCCGGCTCCATACGGCCGGCACAAACCACAGGAATATCCACAAACTTCTTGATGTGGGCAACGTCTTCCAGGTTGCAGTTCTGAGGCATATACATAGGCGGATGGGCCCAGTACCAACTGTCGTAAGTGCCGTTGTCGGCATTGAGCATATCATAGCCTGCATCCTGCAGGTACTTGGCAGCCTTTTCCGATTCCGCCATATTCCGGCCCACTTCAGTGTATACTTCCCCGGGCACAGCGCCTTCCCGGAAGCCTTTTACCTTAGACTCTACAGAATAGCGGACAGAAACAGGGAAATCCTGGCCGCAGGCAGCCTTGATCGCCTGTACCACTTCCACAGGGAAGCGGTAACGGTTTTCAAAGGAACCGCCGTACTGGTCCGTCCGCTTGTTGGTCCATTCCATTGTGAACTGGTCAAGCAGATAGCCTTCGTGAACGGCGTGGACTTCCACACCGTCAACACCTGCATCCTTGCAGAGTTTTGCAGTCTTGGCGAAGGCTTCAATAATCTCATGGATTTGCTTGACGGTCATTTCCGGGGTAATGATTTCCGGGTCCCAGCGGGAAGGCAGGGGCGAGGGGCTTGCCAGTTCGTGGCTGGTATCCAGTACCGGCTTCAAAATCGCCCGGGTAAATTTATTCTTATGCAGGGGGGCAATCAAATCGGTAATGGCCCAGGAACGGCCCATACCGGCAGTCAACTGGACAAAAAGTTTGGCACCGGTTTTATGGATTTCTTCCATAAATTCCTTCAGATCCTCAAACATCTTGGGATTCTGCCACAGCCACTTTCCCCAGAAGGTGTCCCGCAGGGGGGCGATGCCGGGGATAATCAAGCCCACATTATTCTGGGCTCTCTCCAGGAAGAATTTTGCCGCTTCCTTATCGAATTTACAGCCGCCCAGTTCAAACCAGCCGAACAGACTGGTGCCGCCCATAGGACATAGCACAATGCGGTTTTTGATTTCCACATTGCCCACTTTCCAGGGAGTAAACAGGGCTTCATACTTATTTTCCATAGGAATTGCCGCCTTTCTATTATTTTTGGGATAGTCTGATTATACCAAACTATCCCATAAAATGCTATTCTTTTTTTAGGCCTACCAGTACGCCGATGCCCATCAGGCCTGCCCAGGACAAAATCAACCAGCCCCAGCCGATTGCCGCTACCGCATTGGAGAAAATCAGATTGGCTGCCGCCGCACCCATATAACTCATAAAGTCTAAGTAACCGGTAGCGGTAGACACCAGTCCGGTAGCCTCCAGGCTGGGGCAGTATGTGCTCCAAAGCATGGTGGCCGCACCCCCGTTGGCTACCAACGCCAGGGTCAGCATCGCCACAGAAAAAACAGGCTGTTTCCAAAGGAACATCAAAAGGAATGCCGCCGTGCTGACAGAAAACATACACAGCACCGTCTTGCCCCGGTTGCGCTTAAACAGCCGCTCATACACCAAAAGGGTATTCAAAAACGGGCCTATGGACATTGCCAGGGTCACACCGGAGAAAATAGCCACCGCCACATTGGGGGTAAAGTGCAGATACTGCGCCAAATATGTAGGTACCCAAAAAACAACAGTGGTACGGACAATACCCGTCAGCACAGACACAAAGGAATACTTGATGATGTGATGCTCCAGCAGGCGTTTCAGCCCAACACCCATAGGCACCCGGTCATTTTTCCCGTTTCGATAAACCACCAATCCCCTTTTTTCCAAAAGCAGAAAGCACATATAGCTGATGATGCCCATCCCTACCAAAATGCCACCGCACACGATAAAGGCATTCTGCCAGTTGGTCAGCATCGCTACCACACCGGCTACAGGAGAGCCTAAAAAGGAAGCGATGGTGTATCCCAGCGCCACCCGGGCGGCATACTCAGGCTTTACATTTTCCGAAACCGTCTTGGTCATAGGTCCATAGATCATGGAAAGGAAAAAGCCGCTAATGCTGTAAAGAACGGTCGTTGTCAGCAGGTTGGGCGCATAAGGCAACGCAATGTTGCAAATGCCGGCACCCAGCAAACCGCCGGAAATCATAAAGCGGGAAATGATCTTGTCGCCAATGGCACCGTTAATCAGTTGTCCGCAGGCATAGGCTATCAAATAACCGGTGGAAATGGTGCCGATATAGGCTTCCGTGTAGCGGCCGGTTTCGATCATACCGGGGCTCACGACGCCCAAAATGTTTCTTGCTACATAGACAGCAAGGTAGGATATAGTACAAAGCAATCCGATACGGATGGCCTTTTTCGCTTCGCTGTTCATTTTCTCACTCCTTCGCAATAGGAAAAACCAAACCCCGGCATTTGCTTACCGGGAATATATTTATTCTTGAGCGCGGAAGACGATTTTTCCCGTTTCTGCATCCATCTCGTCTACGATTGCCAGGGATTCCAGTTTGTAGCCCAGATTGCGGATCACCCGGCCACCGATCTGGAAGCCCTTCTCTACTGCAATACCGATACCGGCCACTTCTGCGCCGGAAGCCTCTGTAATGGCAATTAAGCCTTGCAAGGCACAGCCGTTGGCGAGGAAATCATCAATGATCAGCACCCGGTCATCGGCGCTTAAAAACTTCTTGGAAACGATGACCTGGTTTACATTCTTATGGGTAAAACTTTCCACGCTGGCAGAATACACATCGCCGTCAATGTTAATGCTTTTGGCCTTCTTGGCAAACACCATCGGTACGCCAAAGCGCCGGGCAACAGAACAGGCAATGCCAATACCGGAAGCCTCAATGGTCAGCACTTTGGTAACGCCGCAATTCTTGAAGCGATTGTAAAACTCCTCCCCCATTTGGTCCATCAAGGAGATATCCATCTGGTGGTTGAGGAAACTATCCACCTTCAGCACATTTCCGCTTTTCACAATGCCGTCTTTCAAAATTCTTTCTTCTAAGCAGTTCATAATATATCCTCTCAGTCTATGGCAATTTCCCCCATTGTATCACAGGCTTTTCCATTTGTCAGCAGGTTTTTACGATTTTTATCCTCCCCCGGGGCTTGCAAAGGGATAAAAAATAGGGTATGATAAGCAAAAAGAAAAAAAGGGGGGGCTTGCCTTGCACGACCACGAACACATCCATATGCATGAACAGGGTATCGCCCACAGTCACGGCCATGTCCACGAAAACCAAAAAGCGGTCATTAACCGCCTGGCCCGGGCCATCGGCCACCTG
Source organism: Faecousia sp. (assembly GCA_045594945.1). Lineage (GTDB taxonomy): Bacteria > Bacillota > Clostridia > Oscillospirales > Oscillospiraceae > Faecousia. Next base: position 57,809 of record JAZNZO010000098.1, on the reverse strand, counting down.
GAAAAGGTAAAGCGAATGGTAGAAGATGGTTATGACTGCTCCGAAGTATTGGTGCAATTAGCCGCCGTCCGGTCTGCCCTGGAAAACACCGGCAAGGTCATTCTCAAAGACCATATGCGCCACTGTATGGTAGATGCCGTCGCCGCCGGTGACAACGAAGCCATCGACGATCTGTGTGACGCTATTGATAAGTTTATGAAATAAAAACTCGGCAGGAACACCCTGCCGAGTCTCTTTTATTGCTTTTTCAAGGCGTCGGCCACATCCAGCACGCCTTCTGCTACCAGAAGCACACCGGTGAGAATGAACACCCAATTTACGGCGCCACCCTGGTTAAACAGCAGGCAGATACCTGCAAGAACCGTAATGGCAGGACGAATGTAGGCAAAAATCTTTTCCTTATGGTCCATTTCTTCCGGCAGGATCTTATGCATATTCACAATCCGCAGAAGGCCCATAATGATGATGGCAGCAGCAAGCAGGTAAAGGGCAACGCTGACAAATACCCAACCAAAGATGAGTATACACACGCCAACTACTGCCTTAACAATGGCGCTGTTGATCAGCTTGTTCACCAGGTCAATCACTGCAGAAATCAGCACGATGACCGCAAACACGGTGATAGCGATGCTCACTATCTGGCCCTTCATCACAATCAGCATCACACCGATCAGCATAGAAAAGACAGCGGAAATAATGTCTTCTTTTCTTCTCATAGGGATACCCTCTTTCTATTTGTTTCAAAAGCGGCAAAGCACTTCTCGGCTTTGCCGCTTTTATTATACAACGCATTTTTCTGGAACGCAATGAAAAAATACTTATTTTTCCACTTCGGCCGGTTTTTTAGCCTTCCGCTCTTCCCTTGTCTTTGCAAACTTTTCCAGTTGGGGAACAAACAGCACACAAATCAGCGCTGCGGTGAAGCCGCCGTTATACAGCAGGAAGCCGCCGTGAAGATCCGGCACTGCGCTGACCAGCAGATAGTGCAGTCCACCTGCCAGCATGCCCCAGCCAAAGCCGTACTTGCCGGAGATGGGAGAAAGGCCGTTGGCATAGCACAAGCCAATGAGAATAGACTGACTGCCGATGGTGAGGCCATAATTTTCTGTTCCCATCAGGCCGGCCAGCCAGCCAAACAGGAAGGATGTGACAATGTACCCTGCCATAATGGGCAGCACATTGCGGGGATGAGAGCCGGAATTGCAGGTAGAAAGCATACAGAACACGATGCCAAAGGTCATACCGGTCCAGATATCCCCTACTGCCACCTTGGGATCGATAAGGGCCGCAAAATTGAAGTAAGCCACGATCATCAAGCCGAACACGCCCGCATTCATAAGGAAAGTAGGCGTTCCATACTTGGAAGTAAAGCTAACACTATGGCCGGAGTCCTTCATAAGTCCCCAGTAGCCCTTCCAGGTGGCACCCATCAAAAGGGCAAGGACGATAAAGCTTGCAAAGAGCACGATGCTGAAAATATTGCAGGCATAGAAGAAATCGTATCCCTTGGGCGCCAAAGTGGAGAGTTTTCCCATATCGCCAATCTTCCAGCCCAGCAACACGTTATAAAGAAGGGTGCGCAGGAAGAAGGCGGTCAAACCTACAGGCAGCGCGGCAGAATAGTGGTCGTAACCCTTGTGGCAGACCGGTGCGTGGGCAAGGCCCGCAGGCAGGAAGAAGCCAATAACCAGGCCAACAGCCAGGGCAAAGCCCAAGCCCAGCCAGTTGAAGCCTACAATCGTTTCATTGGGATAACGAAACAGCAAGTCAGAAATCAGAGGCGCAATACCGGTGGAGAACATCATGGCGTTGGTCAGATTTCCCAGTTTTTCCTTCTTCACCAGGGCATACAAGAAAACGCCCAAAATGGTGGGACTCATATTAAAAATATTCATGCCCCAGGAGCCGAAACCTACGGTCAGCAAAAAGGCCAGGGTGGTAACATTATTGGGCTTGCAGCCGGGCAGGTACGTAAGCGCCAGGCAGAAAAGGCCCACCAGGCCCATATTCAGAAACGTAGCGCTGTAGCCGCCCAAGGCAAAGTAGTTGGTGGAAATTTTACAAGGGTTGGTCAGTATATTCCACAGACCGGCAAAGGCATCGGCTCTGTCGGGCAGGATAAAGGCTGCCGCTACAAAGAAAAGGCTTACATAGGCAAAAAACACACGCAGGAAACTGCTTTCCGGTAAATTCTTAATTTTCTTCATTCTATATACCTCATCTTCTTATATTGGAGTAAAAAGGGCAACCCAACAAAGCATTGGGTTGCCCAGACGGTCGGCTTTCAAACACCTGCACTCCCCTGGGGTAAGCCCCCAAATCCGTCAGTTATGCAGGCACCTATTAAACTTTCTCCGCAGCCTCAACCACGTGCTTCATCAGCACGGAAGTGGTAACAGAGCCAACACCGCCGGGAACAGGGGTAATGGCATCCACAATGGCTTCCACTTCGTTGAAGCAGGCGTCACCGGCAATAGCACCCAGGCCGCCCTTTGCATTGGGCTTATTGGCATCCCAGTTGATGGACACGTCGATAACGGTCTGGCCGGGACGAACAAAATCAGCAGTCAGAGAATTCAGTACACCGGCGGCAGAAATAATGATATCTGCATTCCGGCAGATTTCAGCGGTGTTTACCGTCTTGGTGTGGCAAACGGTAACGGTGGCATTCTTGCCCATCAGCATCATAGCGGCAGGCTTGCCAACCACCAGGCTGCGGCCAATCACGACGGCATTCTTGCCCTTGCAGTCAATGCCGTAGAAATCCAGGATTTCCATACAAGCAGCGGGGGTACAGGGAGCATAGCCCAGATCCAGGCCTTCAAACACACCGGCGTTGGACATATGGGTCATACAGTCCATATCCTTCTTGGGATCGAGCTTGTTGCAGATCTCATTCTGGTCTGCCTTCAGGTGCTTGGGCAGAGGGCGGAACATCAGCACGCCGTGAATGGAATCATCCGCGTTGATCTTTTCAATGGTCGCAATCAGGGTATCCTTATCTACATCTGCAGGCAGAAGGAAATTCACAACCTTCACGCCTACCAGTTCAGCCCGCTTGGTTGCGCCCCGCTCATAGGACAGGTCGCTGGGATCTTCACCGCAACGGATAATAGCCAAAGTAGGCTCTACGCCCTTGGCGCGCAGGGCAGCAGTGCGCTCCTGCAAATTTGCATTCAATGCATCGGTAACTTCTTTGCCCAGTAACAGTTTTGCCATATGTATATCCTCCTTATTGACCGAAACCGGCCTTGACAGTATTGAAAATCTCATCAGCCAGTGCGCAGTAGGTACTCAGCATACCGTTTGCCTTGGCGTTCATTTCCTCTGCCACTTCCCGGTTCTTCAAAGACTTGGTGTTGATAAACACGTTCAAAGATGCGGCCTGCAAAGCAGCCTTGCAGCAAACAGCGCCGCAGCCGGCATCGGAAACAGCCAGACGGCTGCCCTTATCGGCAAATACCTTGATGTAGCCAATGGCTTCACAGCACAGTTCCATAATGTGCATCGGCACTGCACAGGCGGTGATGGTGGCTTCTTCCAGGATTGCATCCCGGTTGGGATCGTCCTTGGGAATGCCATAGGCCTTAGCCAGAGGCACAAAGCCGATATCGTCAGCCTCTACCTGATTGAGCAGTTCGGTTTGCAAAGCATCACATTTTGCCTTCAGGGCAATAATCTCTGCTTCCACTTCTGCATATTTCTTCTTGCCGACAGTCAGGCTGCCTACCATATTGCCCAGGGCAGTACCAATGGCACCAACCAGAGCTGCTGCGCCGCCGCCACCGGGGGCGGGCGCATCGGAAGCCAGCACTTCCACAAACTTACGGCAAGATTCCAAAGTCATATCCATATGTATAGTCTCCTTTTCGGTATTTCTGTACTGAAATAAAGAATAGCACTTTCTTTACTCTATGTCAATCATTTTTCCCGGTTTTTGGTGGTATGCCCCACTTTTTCCGGAAAAGAGCCCCCTTTTTAGTCAATTCGGTAAAGCCGTTTGGCATTTTGTGTAGTAATATACTCCACTTCTTCTCGGGTGATGCCTTTGATTTCTGCCAATTTATCCGCCATCCTGCCCAGATAGCCGGGATAATTCCGCTTTCCCCGGTAAGGCTCCGGCGCCATAAAAGGGCAGTCCGTTTCAATGACGATATTCTCAATGGGAATGGCCTGGGCCGACTCAATGGCCTTGCGGGCATTCTTAAAGGTCAGCGCGCCGGTAAAGCCAATCATCCAGTCCCGTTTTACCAGCCATTTTGCCATTTCCTTTGCCCCGGAGAAGCAGTGAAATACCCCCTTCACCTGGGGAAACTCCGTAACAATCTTCATTCCGTCTTCGTGGGCATCCCGTTCGTGGACAATCACCGGCAAATCTACTTCCCGGGCAAGTTCCATCTGCATCCGGAACGCTTTTTTCTGGATATCCCGGGGGATATCTTCATAGTGGTAATCCAGGCCGATCTCGCCGATCGCCTTCACTTTTTCGTGGGAGCATAAGCACCGGAACTGTTCCAAAACCTCCTGGTTCACTTCGTCGCAGGAATCCGGATGGGAGCCAACAGACGCGTACAAATAGGGGATGCGCTCTGCCATAGCAACAATATCCCGGGAAGAGGCCAGACTGCAGCCCGCATTCATCACGTAGCCGATGCCTTCACCCGGCAGATTTTTCAATATTTCTTCCCGGTCCGCATCAAAGGCCGGGTCATTCAAGTGAGCGTGCGTGTCAAACAGCATAAAATCTCCTTCAAAAAAGGAGGGCAGCGCCCTCCTTTTTAATTATTTCCAAAGTCCGTCAGGGTACAAACCTTGCTCCTGCATTTGCTTCAGTGCGGCTACAACCATAGGCTTATCTGCCGCATAGGTTACGCCAAACCAGCGGTCCCGGGAACGCAGCACTTTTACCCTTGCCTTCTGTTCTGCCAGAAGATCTCCCACTGTCCGGGGCAGGAAATACTCTGCCTTGGCAGGATTTTTAGGCACATCATTTGCCAAAAAGTCCGGGAAACGGGCGTCGATTTCCTGGATAAAACTGGGTGTGAAGCCCCACATATTCATGGAAACGGGGGTATCGGCGCTTACATCAGTCCAGGTCTTGCCGTCGTCTTCTGTGAAGTGAATACCGCCTTCGTACTTTTCAATCCTCGTCCGCTCCACCACGTCCGTCAGATATCCTTCTTCGTTGGCAGCGCAAATACCTCTTGCCACAGAGCCATTGTCTGTAACAGTATTGCCCAGGTCGTAGCCTACCATACAGTAGTCATATTTTTCCCCGTCGCCGCCACTGCACAGGTATTCATAAATAACCTTATAGGCATCCTTGCCGTAGTAGTCGTCGGCGTTCAGTACTGCAAAGGGCGCATCCCCGATTTCCTCTCTGGCACACCAAACGGCATGGCTGGTGCCCCAGGGCTTCGTGCGTTCATCAGGGACAGTAAAGCCCTCGGGAATTTTATAGAGTTCCTGATAGGCATAACGGATTTCCATAGGGCATTTTTCCAGCCGTTTTCCAACGGTGGCCATAAAGTCTGCCCGGATGGCTTCCTTAATAATAATCACAGCGGTCCGGAAACCGGCCTCATAGGCATCAAACAAAGAGTAGTCTAAAATGGCTTCCCCCTGGCTGCCCACAGGGTCGATCTGCTTCAGGCCGCCGTATCGGCTTCCCATACCGGCTGCCATCACTACCAAAACAGGTTTCTTAGACATACATTGTCCTCCTTTGTAGAGCAGGGTTTGCTCACCTTCATTATACCTTGAAAAAAGGAAAAAGCAAGCCGGGGCGCGGAAATTGGTAAAAAGAGCCAAATTTTACCATTCCGTTTTATTCAAAAAGTCCGTTATCCAGGTAAATTGCATCCTTTTGGAGTTTTTCCCAGGAGAAAACGCAGATCAGTTCCTGCAGGCTGATGGGGGTATTTTGCTCTATAAGGCCTGCACTATAGGAAAGCAAGCCTAAAAGTTCCGGGGCCGCAAACCGGGTTCGCAGCGCCCCCAAATCCAAATCCCGATCCCGCTTGCTCAGCCGTCTGCCGTCGGGCGCTAAGAGCATTGGCACGTGGCCGTACTTGGGATGGGGAAATCCAAAAAGGCTTTGCAAGTACATTTGCCGGGGGGCAGAACTCAATAAATCCGCCCCTCTGACCACCTCTGTGACCCCTGCTTCTCCATCGTCCACCGTCACCGCCAACTGGTACACATAAGCGCCGTCAGCCCGGCGGACCACGAAATCTCCGCAGTCGGTGGCAAGATTTTCTTTGTATTCCCCCTGGGCATAGTCCTGTAACTGCCAAACTTTGTCCGGCACTTTTACCCGCCAGGCAGGGGCTCTTCCAAAAGCGGCCCTTTCCTGCGCTGTCAGGTTTCGGCAAGTTCCGGGATATACATAAGTACCATCGGATAGATGGGGTGCATTTACGCTATGCAGTTGACTGCGGGTGCAGTAGCAGGGATACAGCAGGTCCTTTTCCTGCAAACTTGCAAAGTAGCGGTCATAGACCGGGGTGCGCGTGCTTTGCGGTGGCGTGACAATATCAAAATCCAGCCCCAGCCAGGCAAGATCCTCCATTAAAATATCTGCATACGCACTGCTCGTCCGTTGGGTATCCAAGTCCTCCATACGAAGAACCATCTGCCCATCCTGTTTGCGCACAGACAGCCAGGCTGCCAATGCAGCAAATACGTTGCCAAGATGCATCCGCCCCGACGGGGTAGGCGCAAATCGGCCAACAACCGGTTTATCCATCTGCACACCTCCTTTTTCCCATTTTACCCCATAAAAAAAGGATTGTAAAGAGCAACGCTGCACAGGAAAGTATTGCCCAAATTTCCCCCTTGAGAATTCCGGGGAATTATAGTATTATAGTGTAGAATAAAAACAGAAAGGAGGGGTCTTATGGAACAAGATGCCGTTCGCCGCAAACAGGCACGGGCGCTGAAAAAGGCAAAGGCCGCCGCCCGCAGAAAGTGGATTTGGCGTATTGGCCTTATGCTTGCCGGCATTGGGCTGATTGTGGGCATTATTCTCCTGATTCCCAGTTGTTCTAAAGAAGAGGAAGCCCCTCCGGAGCCGGTGGTGGGAGAAGATACAATCCTCCACTTTGTAGCAGGCGGCGACCTGAATATTACAGACAAACTGATTTCTGTGGGGCAGCGGGGCTATGAAGATGTATTTAGGGATGTGGCCCCTCTGCTGGCAAATGCGGATTTAAGCACCCTGAACTTGGAAGGCAACTTGGCAGGCGCTCCCTACGGCGCTGCCACCGGTTCTGCCCCCCAAACCTTGGCCTACGCCTTACAGAAAGCAGGTTTGGATATGGTGCAGCTTGCAAACTCCTTCTCCAACAGCCGGGGGCCCAGCGGTCTTCACGCCACCATTGACAGCGCTGCCGCCGCAGGCCTGGAGCCGGTGGGCGTATTCAAAGACACCAAGCAGTTCCGGGAAAAGCGGGGCTTCTCCCTGTTCCAGGTGCAAGGGGTAAAGATTGCAGTAGTGGCCTTCACCAAGGGGCTCAACGGTATGTCTTTGCTTTCCGGCAATGAAGACTGCGTAAACCTGCTGTACGAAGATTACGACAGCACCTATCAGAAAATCAACGCCGACGGCATCAATGCCATCCTGGATGATATCGACCGGGAAATGCCGGATCTGGTTGTTGCCCTTGTACACTGGGGCAGCGAGTTTAACGATAATATCAGTTCCACCCAAAAGTCCATCGTCAAACTTCTCCAGGGGCGCGGGGTGGATGCCATCATCGGAACCCATCCCCATTATGTGCAGAAACTGGAACTGAACGAACAAACCGGCCAGTTTTTGGCCTACAGCCTGGGTGACTTCCTTTCCGACGCTACAGTGGCAGGCACGGAATATTCTATCCTCCTGGATTTGGAAATCACCAAATTTGCCGCCACCGGCGAAACCAAAATTACAGGCTACTCCTACACCCCCCTGTTCTCCGTTTCCACAGAGGACTCCTTGCAGGTGGTGCGGCTTTTGGATGCTATGTCTGCCTATGAAAACGGCCATTTGGAAGCCGTATCCAAAGATATTTATGACGATATGGCCTATGCAAAAAAGCGTATCGAAGCCCGGGTGAAGGGCGGCTAACGGAGGGAAGGTGCAACATATGAATGAAAAACGCCACGTGCTTGTCATTCCCACTTGGTATCCCAACGGGCGTGACAAACTCATCGGCATCTATCATAAAACCTTTTGCAAAGTCCTGGCCGAAACCGGAAAGGCAAAAGTAAATATGCTGTATGTGGACCGGGTAGGCATTAAGCAGCTGCCCCAGTACCCCTTTATGAAAAAGCGGTACGAGGAAAAATGCGAAGGCTATACCGTTTATGCCCGCAAAATGCTCAGCCGGGTCAAGGTCAGCTTCAAGTGGCAGACCAAGGTCTATGCCAAAGTGATGGAAAAGGCCTTCCTGGAATATGTAAAAAAAGAAGGCAAGCCGGATGTCCTCCACGCCCACGTAGCCGTGCCGGCAGGCTATGCTGCCGCCCGGATTGGTAAAAAATACGGCATCCCTGTTTTGGTAACGGAACACGCCTACTCCCCCTGGGCTAAGCCCGAGGGCAAAGAATTCTCCCGGTTTGTGGCGCAGAATGCCAAAGTCACCTGTGTCAGCACCTATTTGCAGAATATGCTCCGGGATAAGTATGGCACTGACTCGGAACTGCTTCCCAATGTGGTGGATACCGCCGCCTTTGAAAAGCCCCGGGCTCTACGCAATGACGGCGTTTACAGGCTGCTCACCGTGTCTGCCCTGCGGCCCGGCAAATGCGTAGACGATACCATCAAGGCCTTAAAACTGCTCCGGGACCGGGACGAAATTGGCAAGTTCGAGTTTACTGTCATTGGTGATGGGCAGACAGAAGCCTTCTATAAGCAGGCCGCCATCGACCTTGAGATGACCGACTGTGTGAAATTTGTCGGCAGAAAAGACCCCGCTGAAGCCGCCGAATACCTGACCCATACAGACACTTTGGTGATCGCTTCCAACTTTGAAACCTTCGGCATCCCTGCTTTGGAAGCCCTGGCTGCCGGTGTGCCGGTGGTTTGCACCAAGTGCTATGGCCCGGAGACCTTCCTGGATCGTTCCTGTGCAGAAATGTGCGAATTTGAAAACCCGGAAGACCTGGCAAGAGCCATTAAGGCGATGTATGACCGCCGTGACAGCTTTGACGAAGCCGCCCTTCGCGCCGTCGCCAAGCGCTTTGGCTCGGAAGCCATCGCAAACCGCGCTTTCGCCCTCTACGAAGAACTCCTTCAAAAATAAAGCAATCCCCGGTGGATGGTTTCCACCGGGGATTATTGTTGGCTATAGGTCGGTTTTTCTCTGTTATGCTTCAGAAAATCCGTTTTCCGGTCCTTTCGGCATATCCCCGCCTTCCGGGAAGGGGAACCCGCCCCCTTCCGGCGGCACAAATCCATCCGGGGGTGTCATCCCCTCGGGAAACGGATGGCCATCGGGATTTTGAGGACGTTCCATACCGTCCGGGCGTCCCATGCCGCCAGGACCCACACCTCCGGGGCCACCCATCATACCGCCTTGCTGGGCAATTTGGGTGTCCTCTTGCCAAAGTGTATGGTTTTCTCCACTCAACGCAGGGCTGCTGTAAATCAAAACAGAGAAGGCATTGGGCAGATTGAACGCAGCAAGAACTGTGCCATCTTCCTTCTTTATGGTAAAGGCATCATCGCCTTCCTGTCTTTTTCCCAAAGAGAACAGGGCATAGGGCTGTCCGCCGGCTTCAATCCGGTCTAACATACTGCCCCCCGCAATTACCGTACCGCCATTGATATGAATACCCATATCCGAATCAATGCCGGCATCGGCGCTATTGGCACAGGCAGAGGCAATCACTGTGCCGCCGTTGATGACCAGCCAGCCATTGGAGTCGATGCCGTCCCCTTCTCCTGTTTCTCCGGTAACAGTAATTGTCAAATTGCCGCCATTGACGGTGGTGACGGAAACGCCGTCTTCATTGGTGTTAATGCCGTCATTGCCGGAATAGATGTTTATATTGCCGCCATTGACGCTCAAATGCATTTCGCTGTCCAGTCCCTCATTTTCTGCCCGGATGTTCAGCAAACCTGAGCCCTTCTCTTCCCCATCTATATTGATAGACATTTTGGAATAAAAGGCCCCATCATACTTGTGGAGTTTTTTACTTTCCTCCACCTGGGTGCCATCTTCGCTCAAAACAACACTTTCCGGTTTATAAATCTTTGCCACATAGGAACCACTGATATTGTTTACGCTTCCGTCTGCTATAATCACATTGGCACCGGCAGCAGAAGTATCCACATCCTTCGTGGCATTTTCTTTCTCTGCACACTCATAAACATTGTAGAAGATAATTGCCGGAGCTACCTGGCAGGTAATATCTACCCCATCTAAAATCAGCGTCACCACCGCTTTGGGGTCATCCTGTGCATCTTTGCCCAGGTCCACCGCAATTTGTCCCTTGGAAAGTGTGCCGCAAAGGCGGTAAGTGCCGGGCCGTGTAATGTGGACTACCTGATAAGATGCTGCTTCCTCCTCGCTGTGGGCATCTTCTTCTGTGCCTTCGCCGTAAGCAATTCCCTTGCCTTCCTGGTAATAGACAATATCCCTTGCCACCGTCACAGCGCCCTGGGAATTTTCTTCCACAGGCACACCGTTTACACAGATTGCCTCATCGCTTATTGTAACATCGGTAACGACCTGGGCCACCGGTACTTCTTCCGGTGATTTTTCACAAGCGGCAAAAAGAAGACACAAAACCGTTACCCCAACAAAGATTTTTAACCGCTTCATACCATACCTCCTTGGTTGGTTTGTCCTCATTATACCACCCTAAACTTTAATAAATCCTCAATAATTTGTAAATATTGGAAAAAGGCACTGCTTTGCGCAGTGCCTTCCTAAATTTCCTTGTTGGAGACGGGAACAATAAAACCCAGGTCTGTACGGTTACTCTCCCAGGCGGATGTTAATTCCGCCACCGTCATTGTCGTTATTGATGTTTAAGTAGGGAGTCAGCCGCTGAGCCGTATTGATCACCGGCATAGACTGAATATACACCTTGCCGGGACCGGTAATGCGGGTATGGAACAAACCTTCGCCGCCCAGGAAGATATTCTTTGCCCCCTGTACTGTTTGCACATCCATCGTACAGCTTTCGCTCATGGCTGCAAGATACCCGGTGTCCACCACGATGCTCTGTCCCATCTTCAGGTCATACACCTTGCAGTAGCCGTCGATTTCTAAAAACACCATACCATTGCCGGTGATGCGCTGCATAATAAAGCCTTCGCCGCCAAAGAAGCCCTTGCTCATCTTCTTTTGGAAATAAACAGAAAGCTCCAGGCCCTTTTCCATAGCCAAAAAGCCCCGTTTTTGCACAATGATACCGTTTCCCGGAGTCACTTCATAAGGGATAATACTGCCGGGGAAGGACGCCGCAAAGGCGATCAGCCCCCGGCCACCCTGGGCTGTGTACTCATTCAAAAAGAGGGATTCTCCGGAAAACATTCTGCCAAACATTTTCTTCAGTCCCCCACCGGTGTTGGTGTCCATTTGCATATTGGGAGACATCCAGCTCATAGCGCCGCTTTCGGTGCAGAGGGTCTGCCCTTCTTCAGGATAGCAAATAACCACCGGCAGATTGCCGCCTTCAATTTCATACTTTATCATAGCCGTCATCCTTTCTTTTTGTTTTTCCATACTTTTACTATACCACGAATTGGCAGGGGAAACAAGATAAATGTTAGGAAATACCTCTTGCGGTTCTTGTGGATAAGTGCTATAATTTCCCCGCAGTGAAAGGGGTGGATACCGTGAAAAAACTGTGGAATTACTTGCAAATAGCGCTTAGCGCAGTGGGACTCGCTTTTGTCTATTACATATTCATCATCCAAAACAGCTTTGCGCCGGCAGGGCTAAACGGCATTGCCACAATGATCCAGCACAAAACAGGCTTCAGCATCAGTTATATGTCCTTGCTCATTAATATTCCTTTGGCAACGGCAGCCTATTTTCTTGTGCAGAAGGACTTTGCCGTGAAAACGCTACTATTCTCTCTGGTGTATTCCTTCTCTTTTTTGCTTTTGCAGCATATAAATCCCACATTCATTCAGTATAATGCTTTGGGTCACGACACCATTTACCCTGTAATTCTCAGTGGCGTGTGCGCCGGTGTGGTCTATGGCATTTGTTTCCGCAATAACGCATCCACCGGCGGAACGGATATCGTTTCCCGGTATATCAACAAAATACGGCCGGAAACCAATTTCTTTGCCGTAACCTTTATCCTTAACGGCATCGTTGCCATCTGCTCCATCTTTGTATACTCCGATGGCGCACTGAATTACAAGCCTGCTGCTTTGTGCGTAATATACTGCTTCATTTCCACATTTGTTGGCAACCTGATGCTGAAAAGCACCAAGACTGCCTATAAATTCACCGTCATTACTTCCCACAAAGAAGAAATCATTGAGGAAATCACCTGTTCCCTCCGGCACGGCTGCACAGAAATTGAAGCAACCGGTTCTTATACCCACAATCAAAAAACGGTGCTGATCTGCGTGATCAACAAGCACCAGTTAAATGACTTCCAAAAAATCCTCTCCAAATACAGCGATACCTTCGCCTATTTTGAGTTGGTCAACGAAACCTACGGAAACTTCAAAAACATCAAACAAAAGAGCGCGTTGTAAAATACGCAAATCAATCCACAGAATACGTAGGATGTAGACATTTGCATAATTTCAGGGGCTGTTGCTTTCATTTTGCAACAGCCCCTTTTTCTTAGTATAAGCCAAACAGTCTCAGCAGTTTCTGCCACAGATTGAGTTTCTCCTGCACCACAGGCTGCTCATTTACCTCTTCTGCCGCTTCGATTGCCTCTGTGCGAATAACGAACTGCACAGATTTGATATTTGTATTTTTCTCGGAAACAAAGGATGTGGTTTCCACATTGCTGCCGGTCAGACCCACAAGAATATCATCAATTTGAGAACCGACTTCCGATTCAAATCCCTCTGTTCTCTTTGCAAATTCTTCTGTGCCCTTTTTCATTTCTGTAGTTCCGTTGTACAGCTGCTTAACGCCGTCGTTCAGTTCGCCCACTGCATCATCCAGCAACCCTACATTTTTATTCAGGGTTTCCATATTGGTTTTCAGTGTCTTTGCGCCGCTTGAAGCAGAACTTACCGCAGAAGTATAGTCCTTCAGTCCCCCATAGAAGGTGCTGTAATTATCCAGCTGCTTTTTCAGGTCTGCAACGGCCGATGCCTGTTCGCTGTTACCTAACAGTTTAATCAGTCCGGGCAAAACAGACCCATAGTTTTCAGGGGTCAGGGTTATGGTGCCCAAGCCCTTGTCTTTCAGTTCTGCATTCACAATCTTCTCAGAGGCTTTGCACAAGCCTTTGAAAACAGAGTATGCGCCATCGGTAAGGGTCTTGTTTTTCGAAGTAATCGTAGACAATCCACTGGACAAATCCCCTGCACCACTGCTGAGTTTGCCCACACCGGAAGCCAGTTCGCCAACCTTATTGTTTAGGGTGCTGGTGCCATCATACACTTCCTTGGTGCCGTTATTCAGATCGGTTACACCCTGGTCCAAAGTCTGAACTGCGCCCACCAGTTCTCCAACCATATCCTGTACAAAGGCATTATCCACATTCAGTGCAAGGCTCAGTTTGATACCATTGATTGCAATGGCATTCATTTCAAAATCCTTTACTTTTGCGGTAATTTCAATATTTGCGCCCTTGTTGGGGAAAATGGTATAAGAAAGCTGCTTGTTGCTGCCCACATTGGCAACTGTTGCACCCTCTGCATGGATATTCGTGCATTTTTTCGTATCCAGTGTAACAGAAGCCTGCAGCGCAAAGCCCTCGAAGAAATTGCCAATGCAATTTTCATTCTCCGTAATATGGATCGTAATTTTCAGATCGCCGCTTTTGCCGGCAATATCGGATGCCTTGTATTCCACCCCATCCATATAGTAGCGAATTGCCATATTCCAGGGCATAACATTGCTGTCCAGTTTGCCTTCATAATACAGTTTGCCGGCCTTGGCATCAATGGTAACGGTTTCATCGGTATACCCGATGTGGTCCGTTGTGGTCATATTCCGCAGATTTTGGTATTTGCCATAGTCGATAATTTTGCCGTCCGCTGTCAGTTCAAAAATATTCACCACAACGATTTCTTTTACCGAGCCGTCTGCATTCAGATTGATATACACCACTTCTTCTTTGGGGGTATTTTCCGCCTGGGCAAAAGTGGGCAACGGCATCACGCTGCTCAGAAGCAACACCGCCAGCAATATTGCAATTATTCTTTTACTGTTTTTCATTGTTCTGTTACCTTTCTTTTTTTCACAATCATACCGTCACAAAGATAAAAAAGTCCCGGCAAGACAAATATTACGATTACCAAAGAGAAAATCGCGCCTCTGCCAATAAAAATACCCAACTGCGCCAGCAACTGGTTAGAGGAAATCCAGCCCATCAGCAGGCCAACGATGGTCATTACGCTGCCCGATGTCATAATGGACACAAAGGTATCGTTTACGGTTTGCATAACCGCCGTTTTCTTATCCAATGTATTCCGGTTTTCCCGATAGCGGTCGGTCATCAAAATCGCATAGTCCACTGTCGCACCAAGCTGCACCGCGCTGATGATTAAGTATGCCAGATAGTAAACCGGTTGGTCGGCAAAATACGGCACGGACAAATTCAGCCAGATTGCCGTTTCGATGGACAGCACCAGAATAAAGGGCAGGGATATGGACTTGAGCATAATCAGCAAAATCGCAAACACAGCGCCAATGGCCACTAAGTTCACAAGTACCATATCGGCAGTAATGGTCTGCTTCAAGTCATAGGAACTAACGCCGTTGCCTGCCAGGTAATGATCCTCCGGATAGTACTTTTCTGCAATGGCCCGCACCTTTTCCACCAGGTCAAAGGTGGCTTCCCCCTCATAGGGTACATCCACCGTTAAAACCATACGGCTATAGTTTTCGCCCTCTAATTGGGCCAAAGTGTTTGCATCCAGATAGGCATTGGGAATTTCTGCCCCTGCCATATCCACATAAGAAATAATACCGGTTATTTCAGGAATTGCATGCAGTTCCTCAGAAAGTTTTGTTTCTGTGGCAGTATCTCCTTTAGGTACCATCAGCACATAGGTATCGCTCTGCCCAAACACTTCCTGAATTGCCACCTTATCCTGTCCAAACTGTGTGCCTTCCTTAAAAATTTCGGATGCGCCGTACAGGTAACTGTTGGCGTTAGAGCCAAGATAAGAAGGAATAATCAAAATGACAAACAGGCAAACCAAAGGAATTGCGACCTTAAAAGCCGCCTTCCCCAAACTCTTAAAGGCAGGCAAAATCGGCTTATGGGCCGTCTTTTGAATCCACTTATGGGTAGCAAGGATAAGCGCCGGCATAAAGGTAAAAACCGTTAGCAGGCTGATGAAAACACCCTTTGCAAGGGCAAGGCCCAGGTCTGCGCCAATCTTAAATTGCATTAGCACCAATGCAATAAAGCCAATGACCGTTGTAAGTCCACTGGAAACAATGGAAGAAGCGGATTTTTTCAGTGCTTCCAACATAGCGTCTTTTGGGTCGGCATTCATTTGCAAACATTCGTGGAAACGGTGCAAAAGGAAAACAGAATAATCCAAGGAGACTGCCAGCAGCAAAACACTGCCCGCCGCATTGGTAACAAACGAAATTTCCCCAAACAGCAAGTTGCTGCCGTTATTAAGCATGATTGCCATACCCAATCCTGCAAGAACAACAATGGGTTCCACCCAGGAAGTTGTTGTTAACAGCAAAACAAGGGAAACGAAAGCCACTGCAATAATGGTAATTTTCAAAATCTCCGTTACCGTCTTTGTGGTGGCATCTGCGGTAGAAACCGCAATTCCCGTTACCGCGCCCTTTTGGCCAATCAAATCGCGGATTTCTTCCACACCGTCAAGCACATGCGCATCTGCAATGGTAACGGTAAACAAGGCCGCATTGTCCTTATAATACTCTGCCAATGTATCCTGGTCCATAGTGGCAATGGGCGTTGTCATATCCACTGCATCGTCCAGCCAGGTAACTGCGGTTACGCCGGATATGTTTTTAAGTTTCTCTTTATACTCCAGCGCCTGGGGAATGGTAACATCCTTCACCATAACACGGGCGTTGGGAATGCCTCCGGAAAACTCCTCCCCCAACACTTCCAACGACTGGGTGGATTTTGTTTTATCCGGAAGATAATCCATTATGTCATAATTTACTGCCACCAGCTTACTGCAAAGAAAGCAAACCACAAAGGCTACTGCGAAAAGAATAAGTATCAGTTTCCGCTTGCCTATCAGGTTTGTAAAAAGCCTTTCCATCTGTTGTCACATCCTTTATGCTTTTATATATGTAAAGAACTGTTCTACTTGAACACTGCCGCCGCAGACTCATACTTTTGCGCTTTCGTAATATCCTCGCACAACTCCAACAGTTTGCTTTTATTTTTCTCTGTCATTTGTGCAAACATATTCACAAGTTCAAGCGCCCGGTCGCCGCATTTATCAGTCAGATATTTTCTTGCCATATCCTCCGTCATGCTCTCCGGCTTTTCCTTTTCGTCAAAGGCCATAATATACTCTGGGGAAACCCGGAATAAGGCTGCCATCTTTTCCACTTTCGTCCGGGGCAGATTCTCTACATATCCTTTTTCGTACTTCAGTATTGCAGACTTTCCAACCCCCAATCGGGCGCCCAGTTCTTCCATAGACATATTGCTTTTCTTTCGCAACGCCCGGATGCGTTCACCCATAGTCATATAGATCCACCTCCGCTCATAATTTGTGTCTTTATAGTAAACGATTGCTTATATTTTGTCAACTGTTATTGTTATTAACAATTAAATGTTTACTATTACGCACAAAAGAGGGGCATCGCCCCTCTCTTTTTTAGAACAATATGGTTACCCGGCAAAGCGCGCACATTGCTACAGAAAACTGTCTTCGTCCTTTAGATATTTGTTAAGATAATTCAGTGTCTTCTTTTTATCTGCAGACCACGCAGGGGCAATCAGATCCTTTTTTGCACCGTCCCCGGTGATCCGGTGGACGACGGTTTCTCCCGGCAGCACCGAAATGCAGTTTTTCAGCACTCGGGCGTATTCTTCCAGAGATAGGGCTCTGACCTTTCCTGCTTCGTATTCCTTGGCAAGGCGTGTGTTTTTGAGAATGTGCAGAAGGTGGAACTTCACCCCATCTGTGCCGCAGGCCGCTGCAAAGCGGGTGGTTGCCACCGGATCGTCCCCGGGCAAGCCGATGATAATGTGGGTAATCACTTCCACACCAGCCGCTTTCAGGCGGGCAACCGCATCGGCAAAAACGCAGGTCCTATAGCCCCGATTTATGTAGTCTGCAACAGTATCGTCCGCTGTTTGCAGCCCTAATTCCACCGTTACCGGCTTAATGGTATTTATTTCTGCAAGCAGCCGGATTGTTTCCTCCGGCAGACAGTCCGGCCGGGTAGCAACATTCAGCCCAACAATCTCTTCCGGCGCAATCGCTTCATAATACATCTTTCTTAACTTCTCAACCGGGCCATAGGTGTTGGTAAAAGACTGAAAATAAGCAATATACTTTCCCTCTTTTATCTTGCCTGCCACCCGGCCTTTGGCTTTTTCCAACTGTTGGGCAATATTTGCGCCGTGTTCGGCAAATTCTCCGCCACCCAAGGCCGAACAGAAAATACATCCCCCGGTGGAAACGCGACCGTCCCGGTTAGGACAGGTAAAACCGCCATCTAAGGATAGTTTGTACACCTTCGTGCCGTATTTTTCCTTATAATAGTCATTCGCCGTCCGGTACATCCTGCCACCTTCTTCCTTGTTTTATTATAATCTTTCCAAACCCTTTCTGCAACAAAAAAGCTTGACCGGGTCGGTCAAGCCTTTTTACAGGTCAATATGCGCAATTATGCATTCATCAAATACTGATAGCCCGCCTTGATATATGCGATCTTTGCATCGCGCAGCGGCAGCGGAACATTTCTTTCCCCGGGGATCTCCAGATTAAAGATGCCGGAATAATTGACCTCCCGCAGGGCCTTTACAATCCTTACAAAATCAATTTCCCCTCTGTTAAAGGGCATCAAGTGCTGGTCTGCACTGCCGTCATTGTCAGTAATATGCAGAGCTTTTAATTTCGCGCCCGCTTTTTGTATAAATGCCAGTTGATCTTTATCGGTCAAATTCAGATGGCCCGTATCAAGGCAGATGCCAAATTTGCTGCTTCCGATACGGTCGATTATATACAAAAGGTCGTCAGCATTTCTGTCTATCAGTTCATCCTGGCCGGGCACAAGAGGACGAAGGTTTTCAAGGCAGATCGTAATATCCTTATCCTTTATGTACTCTGCCAACAGGCGTAATTTTTCGACATTCCTTTCGATCTTTTCCTGCCGGGTGAAAGTCGTTTCGGTCATATTATCGCAATGCAGCACCATATTCTTAATGCCCATAGCCTCATACATATCGATCCAGGGATAAAGTTTTTCCAAAGCTGTATCGTCCTCGCAGATCTTGATCCTGAGCCACAAATGGCCTTGGGATATTTCAAAGTTGCGCTCTGCCAGAAATTTGGTAAAGCCCCTTGCCGTTTCCATCACATCAGCACTTCTGGACAGAAGTTCAAAGCCGTGCTCATCGGAAAGTTCCGAGCAGTATATTCCATTGTCCGCCAGTCTTTGAATGGCATCCTCCGCTTTCAATTCCGGATAATAACTTGACCAAATACTCAGTTTCATTTTTTCTTCCTTTCACCGCAAAACCATTTGTGTCCATTGAATGCAATCATTATAGCACAAAGCTTACGATTTTCAATATTCAAAAGCCTCCCTTGTGTAAAGGGAGCCTTATCTCAAAATGATTTCATCTTCTCCATCAGTTCTAAAAGCCACTTGGGAGTGTTCTGCCCGATGGTCTGCAGTTCTCCATTCTTATATCTGGCAACAGTAACAAAGCCGTTGTCGTTATCGTAAAAAGTAGCCTCGTTGCAATGGGGCAAAATCATCAGCAGATCCTCAAATCGTTTAGAAAAACGCTTAGCCACAGTATCGGTGTTGATATTGTGACCGCCTCTTTTTACCCGATTTTCGATGCGGAGCAGGCTTTCCTCCATCGTGTCAAGACCAACATAGTAAAGCCGGATATAATAATCCTTTGCGATTGCCCGTTTAATGGTATTAAGCGTCTTTCTGCCGGAAAGGGTGGTTTCCTGTGTGAAGCAGATTTCTTTTTCCAGGCACTCATCAATCAGTGCCACCGCTTTCTTGGCGCCCTCCAGCAGATTTCCGCCACAGGTAACGGTGATCTTATCCACATCGATGATCTTTCCCAAATTGTCGATCTCTGTCCGCAGAACGCCGGTCAGGCTACTTTTTCCGCAGCCGTTGACACCGGCAACGATGGTATATGTCTTCATAAGGCATACTTCCTTTGAATAAAAATGTTGCAACCATTATATCACAACAATATTTCCTTTTCAACTGCCTGCTTGCATCAAGTTTTTTATAAACTATCGAAAGGCTTGACCGGGTCGGTCAAGCCATTTCTGCGGGCGGATGATATCCGCCCCTACAACCATGTTCGTTAGAATCCGTAGGGGCGGTTATTAACCGCCCGTTAAAATAATGTGGTTATCCAATATATAATGCCATAAACTACGGATGCAGAAACGCCGTAGACGATCACAGGGCCTGCGATTGTGAACATCTTTGCGCCAACGCCCAGAATAAAGCCTTCGGTTTTGAATTCCACTGCCGGGGCGGCAATCGCATTGGCAAAGCCGGTAATAGGCACCAAAGTGCCTGCGCCTGCATACTTGGCAATGTTATCGTAAAGACTAAACCCTGTGAGCAGGGCCGACAAGGTAATCAAGGTAGCGCAAGTGGCAGTGCCTGCATCTTCCTTGGAAAGGCCCAAAGCGCCGTATCCATCCAAACAGGCCTGTCCCAGCACACAAATCAGGCCGCCAATAAGAAAGGCAAAGAGGCAATCTTTGAAAATAGGCGATTTAGGCGACATGGATTTTACCAGTCTTCCGTATTCTTTTTCCGTCATAGCCATCCCTCCGAGGTTAGAATGCCCTTTTTGGATGGAAAAATACAGAAAGGATATATCTCTTTGTGGTAGAACATTGTGTTCGCCATGCGCGAAGCGTATATCATCTGCAAAGCAGATATCATACCCATCGGGTATATCATCCGTCCCGAGGGAACGGATAGCATTAGAGCACCTTCCATAAAGAAGGTGCTCTTTCTTATTCTTGTGTTAACTTTTCCAGAGCCACTCTGGCCGCATCCTGCTCAGCCCTCTTTTTGCTGGAGCCGATGCCGGTGCCAATAGGTTTGCCGTTCAGGCAAACTTCCACAGAAAATTCCTTATCGTGGTCCGGGCCCCGTTCCCCTACCAGGGTGTAAGTAAGGGTTTGATTTTTCTTCTGCTGAATGAGTTCCTGCAAAGCTGTCTTATGGTCTTTATTCTGAAGCCGTCCGGTGGGAACATTGCACAGAATAAAGGTTTCGATAAAGGCTTTTGCCGCATCCATTCCGCCGTCTAAATAGCAGGCTGCAATCACCGATTCGGTGGCATCTGCCAAAATGGATTCCCGGTCTCTTCCCCCACCCTGCTCTTCGCCGTGACCTAAAAGCAGATGGTCTCCCAAATGCACCTTCCGGGCAACCTGGGCCAGGCTGGCTTCGCAGACCATATCCGCCCGCATTTTGGTCAGTTCTCCCTCGGGGCGCTGGGGGAAATTGCGGTAGAGATAATCCGCCACCAACATACCCAAAATGGAGTCCCCCAAAAATTCCAGCCGCTCGTTGCTCATCAGGCCGTCGTGCCAGCGCTCATTGGCATAGGAAGAATGGGTCAGCGCATTTTGCAAAAGGGTGATATTCTTGAAACGGTAGCCAATGGCGGCTTCCAAATCTTTAATCATACTTCCTCCTTGGGAGCCAGCGTTTTCAGGCTCTGCTCCAACTGGGCGGTGAAATCCTGGCTTGCGGCGGCCACAGCCTGCCGAATGCCGTTACAGAAAGCCAGTTCATCGGAGCTACCGTGCGCCTTGATAACAGGCTTGCGGATGCCCAAAAACTGGGTACCGCCCACTTCCCGGTAGTCCATCATACCTACTACTTCCGTTACGCCGGGCTTGCAAAGCAGGTAGCCCAGTTTGCTGAAGAAATTGCGCTTGAAAATCTTGTGTTTCATCAGGCTACCCATGAACATAGCCGTACCCTCAATGGACTTGAGCAGAACGTTTCCGGAGAAACCGTCACAGACCACCACATCCACGCCGCCGTGCAGCACTTCTCTTGCTTCCACATTGCCGATAAAATTAAGAAGGCCCTGCTCGGCAGCATTTTTCAGCAGGCCGTAGGCTTCTTTCTGCAAAGGAGTACCCTTGCTGTCTTCTGTGCCGATGTTAAGTAAGCCCACCCGGGGTGCTTCCACTGCAAAATTCTTTTGGGCATAGAGGCTGCCCACCAGGCCAAACTGCAAAAGAAATTCCGGTGTGCATTCGGCATTGGCGCCGCAGTCCACAATCAGGGTCTTTCCGCCTGCCTTATTGGGCATGGCAGGACACATGGCCGCCCGGCGCATACCCTTGACCCGTTTTACAATCAAAGTGGCGCCGGTCAGCAGCGCACCGGTACTGCCTGCCGATAAAAAGGCATCTCCCTGGCCGTCAGCCAGCAGGCGCAGGCCTACCACCATAGAAGAATTCTTCCGCTTATGGACAACGGCTGCCGGGTCATCGTGCATATCCACCACATCGTCGGCGTGGGCAATTTCCACACCCTCCGGCAAATCGGAAATGCCTTTGCTTTTCAGCACATTCAAAATTTCCTCGCCCCGGCCTACCAACACTACCTGGGCGCCAAATTTTCTGACAGCCTCCAGCGCACCCAGTACAGGGGCTTGGGGGGCATTGTCGCCGCCCATTGCATCCACAATAATCTTCATAGAAAAGTCCCTCTTTCTTTATAAGGTGTCTTTCAATTCTTCAATGATTTCCAAAGAACGGTTGGCAATCGCCAAATTCTTTTCTGCCTTTTTCTTCACTCGGTAAGGAAGGGGTGAAATAATGCTGAAATTGATGTTCATAGGCTGGAAATTGGCAATGCTCTCATCGCTGACATAGTGGCCCAGCGCACCGATTGCCGTTTCCTTGGGGAACTCCGGCAAGGGTCTTCCTTGCAACTTTGCCGCCATCGCAACCGCCGCCAAGAAACCAGAAGCGGTGCTTTCCACATACCCTTCCACGCCGGTCATTTGGCCTGCAAAGGCAACCAGGGGATCTCTTCTGTCCGCATAATACCGGTCCAGCAGTTTGGGAGACTGCAGGAAGGTATTTCTGTGCATCACGCCGTAACGGACAAATTCCGCATTTTTAAGGGCGGGAATCTTTGAGAATACCCGTTTTTGCTCCGGGAATTTCAGATGGGTTTGGAATCCCACCAGGTTAAATACGCTCTTTGCCGCATTGTCCTGCCGCAACTGGACAACGGCATAGGGCTCTTTGCCGGTTTGGGGGTCTATTAAGCCAACAGGCTTCAGCGGGCCATACCGCAGAGTATCTTCCCCCCGGCGGGCCATCACTTCCACAGGCATACAGCCTTCAAATACATTCTTATCTTCAAAGCCGTGTACTTCTGCTTCCTGGGCGCTTATCAGTTCCTGCCAAAAGGCCAGGTACTCCTCTTTCGTCATGGCGCAGTTTACATAATCTGCCGTTCCTTTGTCATAACGGCTCTGCCACCAGGCCTTTTCCATATCCACCGACTCAGCGGTCACCAGTGGCGCAGCCGCATCAAAGAAGTGAAGATACTCTTGCCCGAAGTACTTGCCGATATTATCAGACAGGGCATCGGAGGTCAGAGGACCGGTGGCAATAATCACCGGGCCTTCCGGCACCTGGGTAATTTCTTCTTCCACCACCGTAATATTGGGATGAGACCGGATTTTATCGGTAATCATTTGGGAGAACCCCTCCCGGTCCACCGCCAAACAGCCGCCGGCTTCTACCCGGGTGGCATCGGCGCAAGATATAATCAGGCTTCCCAACCGCCGCAGTTCTTCCTTCAAAAGGCCCACAGCATTGGCAATGCCGTCTGCCCGCAAAGAATTGGAGCAGACCAGTTCTGCAAACGTGTCTGTGTGATGGGCCGGGGACTTTTTATGGGGTTTCATTTCGTAAAGCGTTACCTGTAGCCCGCGATTTGCAAGTTGCCAGGCGGCTTCACATCCGGCAAGGCCGGCGCCAATCACTTTCACCATTTTTAGGACTCCTTCTTTGTCTTCTTGGCAACGGTTTTCCTGGCAGGTTTCTTCTCGCTGCCGTCCTTCTCCGCTTTCTTATAATAGCCCCGCTTATCTTCCGGCAGGAAGTTTTCGCATTGTTCGTTAATGCAGAAGGGCTTGTTCCGGCCTTTGCCGGCCTTCTTGAACATGGTTTGTCCGCACTTGGGACAGTCTTCCGCTGTAGGCACATCCCAGGACATAAAGCCGCATTTTGCGCCCAGTTCGCAGCCATAGTAGGCAAAGCCCCGCTTGGACTTCCGCTTTAAGAGGGCAGAGCCGCACTTTGGGCAGCGGCCGGGCATTTTTTCCACAATGGGCTTGGTGTTTTTACATTCGGGGAAACCGGGGCAGGCCAGGAACTTTCCAAACCGTCCTACTTTTACCACCATATTTCTGCCGCAGACTTCGCAAATTTCGGTGCTGACTTCATCGGGCACTTTCAGCCGGGTACCTGCCAGAGCCTCTTCGGCTTCTACCATCTGCTTGTGGAAACCGCCATAGAAGTCACTGAGCAGATCCTTCCAATAGCAATCGCCGGCTTCCACTTCGTCCAAACGGTTTTCCATATTGGCGGTGAATTCCACATCAATAATATCGTGGAACTTTTCCATCATCAGGCCCGTAACCACTTCCCCCAAAGGCGTGGGGACCAGATGCTTTTCTTCTTTATTCACATATTCTCTATCCTGAATGGTAGATACGATGCCGGCATAGGTAGAAGGTCTGCCCACGCCCTTTTCTTCCATCGCCTTTACCAAAGAGGCTTCTGTGTACCGGGCAGGTGGCTGCGTAAAATGCTGTTCCTTCTTAAGGTCCGTGCAAATGGCCTTATCCCCTGCCTGCAGCTCGGGCAGCGCCGCGCCGGTGGCCTGGGTTTCTTCATCCCGGCCTTCTTCATAGACAGCCAGGAAACCTGCAAACCGCACGCTTTGATGGGTAGCCCGGAAAATGTGGCCTTCGCAGGCAGCATCAATGGCCACCGTATCATAGACGGCATTTGCCATTTGACTTGCCAGGAAACGGCTCCAAATCAGTTTATACAGCCGGTACTGCTCCCGGGTTAAAGAGCCCTGGATGCGGTCCGGGTCCAATTCCACATGGGTGGGACGGATGGCTTCGTGGGCATCCTGGGCGCCGGACTTGGTCTTAAACACATGGTGCTTTCCGTAATAATAAGGAGCGCCGTAGCGGCTCTTGATAAATGCCCCTGCCGCATCCATCGCCTCATTGCTAAGGCGCAGGGAGTCGGTACGCATATAAGTGATAAGACCCAAAGTGCCTTCCCCGGCTACATCCACGCCTTCATACAGTTGCTGGGCAATGGCCATCGTGCGCTTGGGGGTCATATTCAGTTTCCGGGAGGCTTCCTGCTGAAGGGTAGAAGTAGTAAAAGGAGGGGCGGCAGACCGCTTTTTCTCTGCCCGTTTCACACTGTCTACCGTAAAGGGCTTTCCTTCCACTTCCCGGATAACGGCATCTACTTGGGCCTCATTTTCCAGTTCGGCTTTCTTGCCCTTGCCCACATACCGGGCCACAAATTTTCCCTCTTTTTCCATTAAGGAAAGGGAGGCATCCAAAGACCAGTATTCTTTGCTTTGGAATGCGCGGATTTCATTTTCTCTGTCCACCACCAACCGGGTAGCCACAGACTGAACACGGCCTGCGCTCAAACCCCGGCGGACCTTCTTCCACAGCAGCGGAGAAAGCTGATAGCCCACAATCCGGTCAAGCAGTCTTCTTGCCTGCTGGGCATCCACCAGGTTTTCGTCAATATCCCGGGGGCTTTCGATGGCCTGGCAGACCACCTTTTGGGTAATTTCGTTAAAAGTAACCCGGCGGGCCTTTTCAGAGGGCAGACCCAAAAGTTCTTTCAGATGCCAGGAAATGGCTTCGCCCTCCCGGTCAGGGTCCGTTGCAAGATAAACAAGGTCTGCCTTGTTGGCAGCCTTTTGTAATTCTGCAATCAAATCCTTCTTGGTATCCAAGGGGATGTATTCCGGAATAAAGCCCCCCTCAATATCCACACCCATTGTGCTTTTGGGCAAATCCCGCAAATGACCCATACTGGCTTTTACGGTGTAAGCCGGTCCAAGATATTTGCCAATAGTTTTGGCCTTGGACGGGGATTCTACAATTACAAGATACTGTGCTGCCATAAGGCGCCTCCGCTTCGTTTATTTCGATATGCACTTGCCCGGATGGTGTTTGATAACACCTTTTAGACTCAGTTTTGTCACAAGGGACAACGCTTTTGCCGTTTCCATACCGCTTCGGGCAATCACCTCATCCACCGCCTCGATTTTCTCGGTCAGGTGGGAAAGGAGGACCTTTTCTTCCTCTGTGAGGGTCGGTCCGCCACTATTTAAGACACTATACTGGGTTACA
This sequence comes from Faecousia sp., assembly GCA_045594945.1. Classification (GTDB taxonomy): domain Bacteria; phylum Bacillota; class Clostridia; order Oscillospirales; family Oscillospiraceae; genus Faecousia. The sequence continues at coordinate 32,042 of JAZNZO010000098.1, read as the reverse complement.
CAGCCGTTGTCAATGGGTTTTTTCGCAGGTTTTGTCGGCATGCTTTCCTCTTTTTGAGGGATTTGCCGGATTTCCCTGGGCTCCGCCCTGCGGATTTGCCCCGGAAAACGGGCTTCATATTCCCGCAAAATATCATAGCCTTCAAAAACGGCGATTGCCCCTTCCCGCAAAAGGGCGTTGCTGCCGGCACAAGTGTCAGAATTGATATTTCCCGGCACAACAAATACTTCTCTTCCCTGTTCGGAAGCATACCGGGCCGTGATCAGCGCGCCGCTGATTTGTGGGGCTTCCACCACCAACACGCCATGACTGATGCCGCTGATAATGCGGTTTCTGCGGGGAAAGTTCCATTTATACCCCGGCGTTCCGGGAGGATACTCGGAGATTAGGCATCCCTTTTCCTCTGTTAAAGCATACAGGTCCCGGTTGCGGGCAGGAAAAACCACATCCACGCCGCATCCCAAAACGCCCACCACAGGGCAATCCTGCAGTAGAGCCTGCTGCATTGCCGCGCCATCTATACCGTCAGCCACGCCGGATACCACCAGGCCGCCGCAGGCGGCTATCTGCGCACCCATCTTTTCTGCAATTTGCAACCCATAGCCGGATGATCTCCGGGTACCTACGACACCAATGGCAGGATAGGCTTCCCAGTTGGGCAGTCTGCCCCTGTAATAAAGCACCAAAGGCGCATCCGGAATATGTTTTAATCTTTCCGGGTAGCCGCTGTCTCCAATGGCAACAATGCCAACCCGTTTCCGACTGCACAGAGCCGCCAGTTCCCGGGCGGCAGTCAAGTCCTTATGGGAAAGGGCAATATATCCTTCTTCCGGCATCTGCAAAGCAGTCCGGTAGGTACTTTCCTTTGCCCGGTAGAGTTCCTCCGGGTCGTGGAAGTATTCCAAAAGGGCGCGCTTTTGGGAAATGGTCAATCCCGTCAGCAAATGCAGCCAAAGCCAATATGTCAGCACGCGCCCACCCTCTTTCTGTTATTTCTTCATCTCCCAAAGAACGATGGTTGCCGCCACCGCCGCGTTGAGAGATTCGCATTTTTCATTCATGGGGATAATCAGTTCTGCCTGGGCAGACTGCAAAATCTCCCTGCGGACACCCTGGCCTTCACTGCCGATAACCACCGCCATTTTTGAAAGGTCCGCCTGGCGAATGTCCTTTGCCTTGGGAGAAAGGGCTGTCACCGCAACGGGGATGCCTGCGTTCTTACAGGCAATTTGCACTTCCTGCCAGGTGCTTTGCCCCGGCACAGAGCGGAACACCGCCCCCATAGAGGCGCGGACAACCTTATGGCTATAAGGATCTGCACAGCCTTCCAGCAAAACCACCGGCACATCCATCGCATCTGCTGTGCGCAAAACGGTTCCCAGGTTGCCCGGGTCCTGAATGCCGTCCAAAAGGACCATTCCCGGCTTTACAGACAGGGGTTTCTCTTCCGGCAGTGCGCAAACAAAGAGCGCCCCCTGGGGAGTCTGCATAGGAGAAACATATTCCATCAGTTCCCGGCTGATGGAAATCTTTTCCACCGATTGGGGTACATCCGGGTCAATGTCCGGCGTGTGAAGAACCATCTTCAGCCCCGGCCACCATTTCACTGCTTCTTCCAGCAGTTTGGTGCCATCGGCCACAAAAAGGCCCTCTTCCTCCCTCGCCTTCCGGGAGGAAAGCAACCGGCGCACCCGCTGAATGATGGGATTTTTACGGGAAGTAAGGATATCCATCATAGTTTCTGCACCCGGCTCAGTGCCTGATTGTCGCCCAGGATCACCAGAATGTCCTCTGCTTCAATCACAAATTCCGCAGAAGGAGATACATTGATCTTGCCATTGCGTTTGATGGCAAGGATGTTCACGCCCAGTTTGGCCCGGACATTCAGTTCCCGCAGGTTTTTCTTGAGCCAACTTTTAGGCGCAGACACATCAACAATGCCATAATCGTCGGAAAGTTCAATATAATCCAACACATTTTCGCTGGACAGGCTCTTGGCAAGACGCTGGGCATTTTCCTTTTCCGGAATGACCACCCGGTCAGCACCCAGCTTTTTCAGTACCTGGGCATGAACATCGTCGTGGGCCTTGCACACCACAGTAGGAATGCCCAACTCCTTCAAACTCATCGTGGCGAGCACAGATTCTGCCAAATTGCCGCCAATGGCAACGATGCCGCAATCAAATTCCGCAGCGCCCAAAGCGCGAAGAACGCTCACATCCCGGGCATCTGCCACAACGGCGTGGGTCACATCATCGCTGATTTGCTGCACAGGTTCGCTTCTGCTGTCCACTGCCAGCACTTCACAGCCCAGCTGGCAAAGACGAATGGCAACCTCGGAGCCGAAACGGCCTAATCCAATTACAATATATGACTTCATACGAACACTCCTAACCAATGAGTAAGTTTGTGGTGGCGTAGCGGAATCGCTCCTGGGCTTTGTCCCCGGAGAGGAAACCCAGGCTCAAGGTCAGCACGCCCACTCGGCCAAAATACATGAATACGATAATCAGCAGCTTAGCAGGCAGACTCAGCAGAGGGGTCACCCCGGCGGTTAAGCCTACCGTTGCCAACGCGGAAACAGATTCAAACATACCGTTTGTCAGATTCACCGGGCTGGTGATGCAAATAAAAATACTTCCAAGCAGCGCCAAAAAGAACATCACACTGGTAAGGGTCATGGCATCCGTTACCTTTTCTGTAGATACGGTTCTGCGGAACACCGTCACATGGCGCTTGCCACGAATGCGCGCCAAAATGAACAAGATCAGCACCACAAAGGTCACCGTCTTCAGACCGCCGGCAGTAGAACCGGAGGAACCGCCGATAAACATCAGCACCATAGACACCGCTTTGCTGCTGTCTGTAAGCAAGGCCTGGTCAATAGATGCAAAACCGGCTGTCCGCAAGGAGACAGACTGGAAAAAACCATTGAGTATCTTTTCCCCGGTTTGCATAGGGCCTAATGTATTGGGATTGTTCCACTCCAGTGCCAAAATGAACACTGCGCCACCCAAAATCAAAATGGCGGTTGTGAGTAAAACCAATTTTGTGTATACAGAAAACTTTTTGAAACTGTGCAGACGCACCACTTCTTCCCAAACGAAGAAGCCCAGGCCACCAACCACGATAAGACCCATCAGGGTCAAAAGCACCACCGGGTCATTTTGGAAGGGCATTACACTCGCCCCCGGCTGCAACTGTCCAAACAGGTCAAACCCTGCGTTACAAAAAGCGGAAACAGAATGGAAGACGCCCCATTTCAGAGCTGTACCCACACCGTAATCCGGCAAAAGCCGCAGGAACAAAATGCCTGCACCAGTCAGTTGGATAAGCAAACTGCCACCCAGAACCCACTTTTGCAGTTTCCACACACTCTGCATATCATCAAGACTCAGCGCCTGGGCCATCACCATTCTCTGCCGTAAGCCCACTTTTTTCCGCAGAAGTAAAATCACCAACGAGGCCATACTCATAAATCCCAGGCCGCCTAATTCAATGAGGATTAGAATAACCGTCTGTCCGAAATCGCTCCACATCGTAAAGGTGTCCCCGGGCACAAGGCCCGTTACACAGGTGGCTGAGGTTGCTGTTAAAAGGGCATCGACTATACTGTGGGCTTCCCCTGTCCGGGAAGAAACGGGCAAAGAAAGCAACGTTGTACCTATTAAAATAATAACTGCAAAGGCGATGGCAATGCTTTGGGCGGGACTCAACCCCTTTTTCCACCGCAATCTGCGAATTTCTTTCCAAGCCATAATTTAACTCCTTTGGGAAATACCTTGCCAATATACATTAAATATAATATACACAGATTTTTGATTTTGCAAGAGAAAAAACCGGGACACTCTTTCACAGAGTGTCCCGGTATGTGTCAAAGAAGTCCCAGATAACCGAAAGCAATTCCCAAGATTGCAGACAGACAGATCAGCAAAATGGGATGTACTTTCTTAAAGGCCAGCAAGAGCATCAGGCCGAAAATACCGGCACTGATATAGAAACTTGCCAAAGAGAAAACCTGAGTTGTAAAGCCCACAGGGAAGAAAACCGTCATAAACACCCCGGCAATGGCGCTGGCAATAAGGCCTACCACCGCAGGTTTCAGGCCGGTCATAATCCCCTTGACGGTGCGGCTGTTGCAGAATTTTTCATAGCACTTGGCAACGATCAAAATCACCACAAAGGAAGGCACGACTACACCCATCGTGGCACAGAAAGAGCCCAATACACTCCAAAACGCGCCGCCGTTTTGGCCGCCTACCACACTGCCCACATAGGTGGCCATATTGATGGCAAAGGGGCCGGGAGTGGACTCGCTGACCGCCACAAAGTCAATCATCGCCTGCTCTGATATCAGATGCCCCCAGCGCAAACCCACCTGCTCCTGGATCATGGGAAGCATGGCATAGCCGCCGCCAAAGGTAACCGCGCCGATCATAAAGAAGGTGGCAAACAGTTCCAAATAGATCATTTTGCAGCCCTCCTTTCCATCATCCGGGAGGTCACCAAGCCAAAGATGGCGCAGCCGATAATCACAAAGAGAATGTTGATATCAAAGAAAGTGCTGATAACGAAAGCGCCAGCCATCACCACATAGGCTGCCCAGCCCTTGGGACTTTTCTTATACATTGTCCAAAGGGATTTGCACAAAAGGGCCAACACGCCCGCGCGGATGCCGAAGAAGGCATACTGCACCGCCTCCAGCGTCTGGAATTGCCGCAGAACAAAGCTAAGCAGCAAAATAATCACAAAAGAAGGCAGCACCACGCCCAGTGTAGCACATACACTTCCCAGCACGCCCGCCACCCGGTAGCCAACAAAGGTGGCAGAATTGATGGCGATAGGGCCGGGAGTGGACTCTGCAATGGCTACGATCTCTAAGATATCATCCTGGGTGATCCATTTTTTGTTGTCTACCGCTTCTGCCTGGATCAGGGGGATCATGGCATAGCCGCCGCCGAAGGTGAAGCCGCCGATTTTGAAAAAGGTCAAAAAGACCTGCCAAAGGGTCTTTAATTTCACATAAACACTTCCTTTCTTCTGCATTATACTCTATCAAAAGAGAAGTTGCAACCGGGATTTGACACAAAGCCCCTTTCGTGGTAGGATGAAAAAAGAAAGGAAGATGCCTATGGAACGCTTTAGCCGCACCCGGTTTTTGCTGGGTAATGACGGGATGGAAAAACTGAAAAATGCCCACGTGGCTGTGTTTGGCTTAGGTGGTGTGGGCGGCTATGTGGTGGAAGCCCTTGCCCGCAGCGGTGTAGGTCAACTCACTTTGGTAGACCACGATAAGATAAGCCTTTCCAACATCAACCGGCAGATTTTGGCTACCGTAGAAACGGTGGGAATGGAAAAGGCCCTGGCCGCCAAGGCCCGTATAAAGGCCATCCATCCCGGCTGTGAGGTCAACGCCATTTGTGACTTTTTTGGCCCCGGCACCCGGCATTTATTTGATTTTACGAAATACGACTATGTGGTGGATGCTATCGACACCGTCACCGGAAAACTGGCCCTTGTGGAAGCCTGCAAGGCATCCAGCACACCCATCCTGTGCTCAATGGGCGCAGGCAACAAACTTGATCCCACAGCCTTCCGGGTGGCAGATATTTATAAGACTTCTGTGTGCCCTTTGGCCCGGATTATGCGAAAAGAATGCCGCAAACGGGGCATTGACTCTTTGAAGGTGGTCTACTCCGAAGAAGAGCCTATCGAATGTGACCTGCCTGCAGACGACCCCGCCTTAAAAGAACTCCCGGAAGGCAGAAATGCCCTCCCCGGCTCCTGTGCCTGGGTCCCCTCTGCCGTAGGCCTGATCATCGCAGGAGAAGTTATCAAAGACCTGTGTAAATAAGGAAGTGTTCCTATGCATTTGGAAACGCAACGGCTGATATTGCGCAAGCCGGAAATTGCCGATGTGGACGACTATATGGAATTTGTCAATTCCCGATTTGTCAACCAATATAACGCCATGTCCCCCGTAACCCGGGAAAAGGCTGAGCACCGGTTTGCAAACCCGGAGGACGGCTCTATCGCCATCGTAAAAAAAGAGAACGGCAAACTGATCGGTATGCTCTATGTGGGAGAGGACAGCCTCCGTTATGATGTAAACTCCAAGGAAATTTCCTACTTCCTCCGACAAGAGGAAAGCCGGAAAGGGTATATGAAAGAGGCACTTTCTGCCCTCATTTCCTGCCTTTTTGATACGGAAAACCTCACCTGTATCACCGCCCGCTCCTTTGCCCCCAACATAGCATCCCAGCGACTTTTGGAAAGCCTGGGCTTTTGCCGGGAGGGCCTGCTGCGGCACTGCGTCAAAGGCTTTGAGGGCATTATCTTCGATGACTGCCTATACTCCCTCTTCCGGGAAGACATGCAATAAACAGGAGGTCCATTATGGAAATTCGTTTTGCGGAAAATAAAGATACTGCAGGGATTTTGGCCCTGCTGAAACAAGTTGGGGCTTTGCACCACAGCATTCGACCGGATCTTTTCCGGGCCAATGCCTGCAAGTACGGCCCGTCCCAACTGTTTTCCCTGATGGAAAGCAGCGATACTCCCATTTTTGTGGCAGTGGAGAACGAAAAAGTTCTGGGTTACTGCTTCTGCCAGGTGCAGGTAACACAAAGAGACCCCGTTTTGCAGGATCGTCTGTGTCTGTACATTGATGATCTTTGCGTGCTGGATAGCTGCCGGGGCAAGCACATCGGCTCTATGCTTTATAATGAGGTAGTCCGCTATGCCAAAATGCGCAAGTGCGATGCCATCACTTTGAATGTTTGGGAAGGCAACGATACTGCCCGGGCGTTCTATGACAAAATGGGCTTTGCCCCTCAGAAAACCGTAATGGAAAAGGTGCTGTAATGCTAACAAAAAATGAAGTTTACGAGGCCAGGATTTTGGACTACACCGCCGATGGGCAAGGTGTGGCCAAAATAGACGGCTGCGCCGTCTTTGTTGCCAACGGTGTAGTGGGTGACCTTTGTAAAATCGCCATCATCAAGGCAAACAAAACCTGGGCTTTGGGAAAAATCACGCAGGTGCTGGAAAAATCCCCCCACAGAGTAAATCGGGAATGCCCCGTTGCCAAACTCTGCGGCGGCTGCGATTTCTGGCATATGACCTACGAGGAAGAATGCCGGCTGAAAGCAGACCGGGTAAAACAAAATCTAAACCGGCTTGCCGGGGAGAATTTAGAGGAAATTGCCATCCTCTGCGCCCCCTCCTGCTATCACTATCGCAACAAAGTCATTTTCCCTGTGGGAAGCAACCGGGGCAAAATCTTCGCAGGCTTTTACCGGGCAGGCAGTCACCAGATCGTGGAAAACGAGGGCTGCCGCATCGGTTTCCCGGAAGCAGACACCGTTAAAAAAGCGGTGCTGGACTATATGAATCAGTACCGGGTCAGCGCCTATGAGGAAAAGGAGCATAAGGGACTTGTGCGCCATATCTTCCTGCGGCAGGGTGCGGTGAGTAAGCAGATTTTGGTCTGCCTTTGCATAAACGGCACGGCTCTTCCCCATGTGGATGCCCTTTTGCAGCGGCTGCAAAAGATTCCCGGCTTTACCACCCTGATCCTCAGCATCAACAAAAAGCAGGGAAACACCATTTTAGGGGAAGAAAACAAAGTTCTCTATGGCCCGGGGTATATTGAAGACACCCTATGCGGCCTGACTTTCCGCATTTCCGCCCAATCCTTCTATCAAATCAATCACACCCAGGCCCAGCGGCTGTATGAAGCCGCCATCGCCCAGGGTCAAATTACCAAGGAAGACCTGGTATTAGACCTCTACTGCGGCGTAGGCACAATCACTTTGGCAATGGCAAAGGCCGCCAGGAAAGTAATCGGCGTGGAAGTGGTGGCCGAAGCCGTCAACGATGCAAGAGAAAACGCCCGTCGCAACGGCATCGAAAATGCAGAATTCTTCTGCGGCGATGCGGGCAAAGCCGCCCTGGAACTGGAAAGCCGGGGGGTAAAACCGGATGTGGTGGTGGTAGACCCGCCCCGAAAGGGCCTGAACGCCGATGCCATTGAAGGCATTTGCCAAATGGCGCCCCGCAGAATTGTCTATGTGTCCTGCGACCCGGCAACGATGGCCCGGGATGTGGCCATTTTCAAAGAAAGAGGCTACCGTCTTCTTTCCGCCCAAGCCGCCGACTTATTCCCCCGTTGCGCCCATGTAGAATCTATTGTCTGCCTGTGCAGACAATAGATTCTACAACTAAGTTTGCCTGCGGCAAAGTAGGGGCCGATGCCCACATCGGCCCGCAAAAGGCAAACTTAACTTCACTTGGCATCAGCCAAACATCACTGGCATCGCCAACATCACTTTTGCAAAGCAAAAACTTCACCAAAATTCTTCTGCAACAAAGCAGACGGACAACCCGGCGGGGTGTCCCTGCATCCATAAATTTTCATAGTGAACGGCCTGTATGCCGTTCACTTTTTTATCGTTTGCCTTTCTCCAAAGCGGATAGCAGCACGAATGCTCTCCACTTCCAACATATTGCGCAAAGCAATATACTCTTCTATTACCGCCCGCTGTGTCGCTGGCAAAGACTCTGCCACTGATAACAATTCTTCTTCCAATGTGGCACATTGATATCCTAACTCCTGCAAATGCAGGGATTGTCTCTCCTCTGCTCCTGACAAAGGACAAAACTTTTCATTCATAAGAAACACCCCCGCACTATTATAGATACTTTTTTCAGTATAGTAAACCCCTGTTTTTCAAAAGATAATGTAAATATCTAAGGGGAAGGGGGGCGTGCCGATGATTAACTACGGGCCGTTATGGGAAACGATGAAAGACCGGGGCATTAGCACCTATGCGCTGATTAACCAGCACGATATAAACCCCAGAACCATACACCAGTTAAAGCATAACAAGTCTATTACCCTATTTACCCTGGAAAAACTCTGCAACATTTTGGATTGCGGTCCTCAAGATATTGTTTGCTTTATTAAAGAAGATGCGTAATATAAAAGCCGTCAGGATTTCACACCTGACGGCTTTTTGCATACATTATAAATTAAGTGCCTTGATTAAATCAGAAAGCGCGGTTTCAAATTTCACGCCGTACCAATGGCTTTCGTCTCCAATGGTGTTTTTCATAGACTGCACCACATAATCAGCAGCGATTTTGGCGGCATCATAGGTGCAAATGCCCTGCATATAGGCGCCGGTAAAGGCAGATGCGTACACATCTCCGGTGCCGTGACAGCTTTGGGGAAGGCGGGGGTGGACATAGTGGGAGACTTCTCCGTTTTCAAAAACCACTACGCCGGTTTCACCGGGGTTGTAGCCCACACCGGTGAGCACCACCGTTTTAGCCCCCAGGGCAGTCAGTTTTGCAAGCAGGCTATCCACATAGGCCCTGTCGTAGGTTTCCCGGTAAGGGATATCCGTCAAGAAGCAGGCTTCTGTGATGTTGGGAAGAAGAATATCTGCTTTGGCGCAGAGTTTTTTCATTTCTTCCACATAGACTTCATCAAAGGCCGGATAGAGTTTGCCGTTATCTGCCATTGCAGGGTCTACGATATTCTTACAACCGGGGTTTGCCAAATTGTCCATAATGTCTGCCACATAGGCAATCTGCTGGGTGCTTCCCAAATAACCCGTATAAATGGCATCAAAGCCGATGCCCTCTTTTTTCCAGTGGGCGGCGATGCCGGGCACATCCTCCGTCAAATCCCGGACCGTAAAGCCGGTAAAGCCGGCGGTATGGGTGGAAAGGACTGCCGAGGGCAAAATTGCCGTTTCCAAACCGCAGGCAGACAGGATAGGCAGGGCTACCGTCAAAGAACATTGGCCCACGCAGGAAATATCCTGGATCGTTAACACTCTTTTGTAATTCATAAAATCGCCTCAATGTTGTTGGAGTTAGGGATATTCTATCACTTTTTCCTGAAATTGCAATAGGCACATAAAAGAAAACTGTTGAATAAACTGCCCAAACAGAGTATAATGGACAAAAAATGAAGAAAGGGGCACCAAAATGGGAATTTTGATGCTTTCAGCCAATACCGGCGAAGGCCACAATGCCACCGCCAGGGCTATTATGGAAGTCTATGTGCAGCGGCAAATCCCCTGCCAGTTGGAAGACTGTCTGTCATTTTTGTCCCCCGGCTTTTCTAAATTTATTTCTAACTGGCATGTGCGACTGTACCGTCACGGCCCCAAACTCTTTGACTGGGGCTACCGTTTTGCCGAGTTCACTTCCGACCCGGATGAATTTAATCCTATCTATGAACTTCTGAGCCTGGGCGCAAAAAAGATGCGTGACTGGATTTTAGAACGGGACTTTGATGCGATTATCTGCTCCCACTCCTTTGCCGGGGCTATGGTAACAGAAATCCGCCGCAGTTGGGGCTTGGATATCCCCTGTTTCTTTGTGGCAACGGATTACACCTGCCACCCTGTGGTGGAGCAGTGCCAATTAGACGGCTATTTTATCCCCACGTCCGACCAAATCGGAGAATTTGAAGCCGCCGGTATCCCGGAGGAACTTCTCATCCCCGTAGGCATTCCCGTCCGGCAGGCCTTTTATAAGAAAACCCCCAAAGCGCAGGCCAGGGAGAAATTGGGGCTGGATCAGGAAAGTGTATATGTGCTCTTGATGTGCGGCAGTATGGGTTGCGGCCCCATCGAAAAAACCGCCAAAGATTTGGTAGAAAAACTGCCGGAAAACGCCAAAGTCATTGCCGTCTGCGGCAGCAATGAAGCTCTTTTGGAGTCTATGGAGAAAATCCAGGGCCCCCGGCTGACCGCCTTGGGTTTTACCCCCAATATGGATGAATATATGGATGCGGTGGATTTGATGATTACAAAGCCCGGCGGCCTAAGCTCCACTGAAGGGGCCAACAAGGGCGTACCGATGGTGTTTTTCAATCTCATCGGCGCTTGCGAAAGCCGAAATTTCAACTACTTCCTCTCTAAAGAGTATGCCTTAGGCAGCCATAATGAAGCAGAAGTGGTGGCCCTTGCCGTAGAACTGGCCCAGGATGCCGGGCGGCGGGAAAAGATGTCCCAGGCGCTTAATAAGAATTTCTGTACCAACAGCACCGCAGAAATCATTTCCCACGTAAACGCCCAAGTGGAAAAGCGGTGGCAGAAAGCCCTTGCCGGTGCGCTCTGATCTTCCAGGGATTGACAAGGAAATGTTTTTTCCTATAATAATTTCATCTAAACAATAAGGAGGATACTCTTATGGCAAAGTTTTGTCAAAACTGCGGCACGCCCTATGAAGAAGGTGCCATCTTCTGTTCCAGCTGCGGTGCAAACATCTCCAGCGCTCCCGTTCCCAAGGTGAAAAAGAGCGCAATCACCGTCGCTTCCCTCCGGGAAGTTGCCGCCAAGCGGATGAAGGCTATGATGATTATCGTTCTGGTGGTTTCTTTGCTCATCGGTCTTTCCACCCTCACCGGCTCTTTGGATCTGACTGCCAAAGGCAGATACGATGGAAAAGTGGTGGATATTAGCGAGATCCCTGCCAAAGAGGCCTATATCAAAACCGGCAACGACAAGTTAGATGTTATCACCACCAGTGCAAAAGTGCTGAATGTTATTTACGGCATTACCCTTTTGGGTGTTGCCGCGCTAACCCTGCTGTCTATGCTGGAAAAAGCCTGCGGTGGCAAGGGCGAAGGAATCTTCAAACTGGCTGCTGCCATCGCTGTTGCCGCTACTTTCCTGTATGCGCTCCTGTTTGTGTTCCTCTGCCGCACCAAAGTGGAAGGCTACACATATGTAGTTTGCACGCCCATCAGTGCCTGGGTGAATATGGCCCTGTTCGGCGGTATCGCTGTATTAACCTGCCTTCCCGCAAAAGAAGAAGCCTGATTTCTATACATACAAAACCGGCAGATGTTTTTTCTGCCGGTTTTTTGTCCCCAAGAGGGGTACTTTTGTCTTGACACTGCGGACAAAATCGCCTATACTGTAAGTGTATGTTACATACAATATAAGGGAGGTAAATTTTATGTTTTGTAGCAACTGTGGCGCGCAGTGCGCCGATGGCACTAAGTTTTGCCAATCCTGCGGCACTCCTCTGAATGCCGCTCCCGCAGCAGCCCCTCAGGCTCCTGCCGCACCTAAGGCCCCCAAGGTAAAGGGCGCCGCACCCCTGGGCAGCCTTGCCCCCACCATCCGTCCGTTCCTGGCTATCATCCTGGCTGTAGTTGCAGTTCTGGCTCTGGTGCTGTTCGTTCTGAACACCTTCAGCATCCTGAAAATTCCCGCAACCGCATCCATTATGGGCCAAACGCAGACCGAATACGGCAAAGTTTCTGAAGTTGCAGAAGCCTGGAAATCTATGGATAAGAGCCTGGCCTGCGTGTACATCGGTAACATTCTCTTTGGCATTATCAATCTGGTAATTGCCGCTGTTGGCGCTCTGTACTTCCTGAAGAAGCAGAACAATATGCCCTACTACGACCAGTTTGTTGGTAAGACCCTGAAGGTTAATAACCCCGCCTTCTACATGGGCGTTGCCGGTGTTGTCGGCGTACTGCTGCAGGTGATCTTCTTTGCTTTCTGCGGTGCTTCCGAAAGTGCTTTCGGTATGACCGTAAAGATGAGCGTCGGTGTTCCCTGGCTGAGCTGGGTTGCTCTCGGCATCTATGCCATCGTAGGCGCTATGGGCCTGCTGGTATTCAACAACGAAGACTAATCCTTATTTCTTGAACATTTGCCGTCCTGTGGAATTCCACAGGACGGCATTTTTTGTTTCTCCCTTCCCCAAGGGATTGTGCCTTTTGCAACCTTTTTCTGTTTTTCTCACAATATATTGTGTTTTGCCATTGACATAACACACAAGATATGCTATTTTAGTACATACTGAGGTGATTTTATGGAATTTAGTGGTATACAGAAACTATCCTGCCTGGACTACCCCGGCCTGGTAGCCTGTACCGTCTTTACAGGCGGCTGCAATTTCCGTTGCCCCTTCTGCCATAACGCCCCCTTGGTTGCGGGCCACGCCCCGGAAAGCATTGCGCAAGAAGAAATCCTTGCTTACTTAAAAAAACGGCAAGGCGTGCTTGAAGGCATCGCTGTCACCGGCGGAGAGCCTCTGCTCCACCCCGGATTGGAACTTTTCTTGGAGAAAGTCAAAGCCCTTGGCTACCGGGTCAAGTTGGATACCAACGGCTCCAAGCCCCAATATTTACGCCATTTGGTAGAGCGCGGTCTTGTGGACAAAGTGGCTATGGACATCAAAAACAGCCCCCTGCTTTACGGGCTCACTGCAGGCGTAAAGGATTTTGATATTGGCCCTGTAGAAGAAAGCAAAGCCTACTTGCTGGCTTCTCCTGTGGACTATGAATTCAGAACCACCGTTGTAAAAGGCCTGCACACAGAGCAGTCCCTTTTAGATACTGCCCGGTGGATTGTCGGTGCCAAAGCCTGGTTTTTGCAATGCTACCAGAGCCGGGACACCGTTTTAGCCCCTGAGGGTCTTTCTTCCTTTACCCCGGAAGAACTAAACGCCCTTATGCTGGCAGTTAAGTCTTATATACCCACAGTTGCCCTTCGGGGCATCTGAAAAACAGAAAGAAAAGGAGAGCAGTCCCATGTACAAAATTCTGAAGCGTGACGGCAATATCGTAGAATTTGATATGAAAAAGATTGCCGACGCCATCAAAAAGGCTTTTGATGCAACCGAAACTCCCTACACCGACAGTGTCATTGATTTTCTGACTCTGCGGGTCAGCGCCAACTTCCTGAACAAAATCAAAGACGGTATTGTCAGCGTCGAAGATATTCAGGACAGCGTGGAAGCCGTTCTTTCCCAGGGCGGTTACGAGAATGTGGCCAAGGCCTACATCCTGTACCGGAAGCAGAGAGAAAAACTCCGCAATATGACCTCCACCTACCTGGATTACAAGTCCACTGTCAACCAGTACCTGAAGGCGCTGGACTGGCGTGTAAAGGAAAACTCCACCGTTACATACTCTGTTGGCGGTCTGATTCTTTCCAACTCCGGTGCGGTCACCGCCAACTACTGGCTCAGCGAAATTTACGACGAGCAGATTGGTGAAGCCCACCGCAACTGTGATATGCACATCCACGACCTGAGCATGCTCACCGGCTACTGCGCAGGCTGGAGTCTAAAGCAGCTCATTCAGGAAGGCTTGGGCGGTATCCCAGGCAAGATCACCTCTGCCCCCGCCAAGCACCTGTCCACCCTCTGCTCCCAGATGGTTAACTTCCTGGGCATTATGCAAAATGAATGGGCCGGTGCCCAGGCATTCTCCTCTTTCGATACCTATCTTGCTCCCTTCGTAAAGGTTGACAATCTGACCTATAAAGAAGTGAAGCAGTGCATCCAGTCCTTCGTTTACGGCGTCAACACCCCCTCCCGTTGGGGCACCCAGGCACCGTTCTCCAACATCACTTTGGACTGGACTGTCCCCAAGGACCTGGCCGACCTGCCTGCCATTGTTGGCGGCAAGGAAATGGACTTCACCTACGGTGACTGCGTGGAAGAAATGCGCCTTGTCAATAAGGCCTTCATCGAAATCATGATTGAGGGCGACTCCAACGGCCGGGGCTTCCAGTATCCCATTCCCACCTACTCCATCACCCAGAACTTTGACTGGAGCGAAACCGAGAACAACAAGCTCCTGTTTGAAATGACTGCCAAGTACGGCACTCCCTATTTCTCCAACTACATCAACTCCGATATGGAGCCCAGCGACGTGCGCTCCATGTGCTGCCGTCTGCGCCTTGACCTGCGTGAACTGCGGAAGAAGTCCGGCGGTTTCTTCGGTTCCGGCGAATCCACCGGTTCTATCGGCGTTGTTACCATCAATATGCCCCGTCTTGGCTACCTGGCCACTGACAAAAAAGACTTCTACAAGCGTCTGAACCACGTAATGGACATTGCTGCCCGTTCTCTGAAGGTCAAGCGCAGTGTTATTACCAAACTGCTGGACGAAGGCCTGTATCCCTACACCAAGCGCTACTTGGGCACTTTCAACAACCACTTCTCCACCATCGGCCTTGTGGGTATGAACGAATGCTGTCTGAACGCCAAGTGGATCGGTGCTGACCTGACCAAGAAAGAAGCCCAGGACTTCACCGCCGAAGTGCTGAACCATATGCGTGAGCGTCTGTCTGACTATCAGGAAAAGTACGGCGACCTGTACAACCTGGAAGCCACTCCCGCTGAGTCCACCTCTTACCGCCTTGCCAAGCACGATGTAAAGCGGTATCCGGACATCATCACCGCTTCCGAAGGTGACGATACCCCCTACTACACCAACTCCAGCCACCTGCCCGTTGGCTATACCGACGATATTTTCGCTGCTCTGGACATCCAGGACAACCTGCAGACCCTGTACACTTCCGGCACTGTCTTCCACGCCTTCCTGGGTGAGAAGCTGCCCGACTGGCAGGCCGCTGCAAAGCTGGTGCGCAAAATTGCAGAAAACTACAAGCTGCCCTACTACACCATGTCCCCCACCTATTCTGTTTGCCGCAAGCACGGCTATATTGCCGGTGAAGTTCACACCTGCCCCGAGTGCGGCGAGACCACCGAAGTCTACAGCCGTATCACCGGTTACTACCGCCCGGTACAGAACTGGAACGCCGGTAAGACCCAGGAATACAAGCACCGGAAGGTTTATAACATCGAAACCAGCGTACTGACTCATGGCAAACCGGATATGGGCGAACTGAAGATTATCGAAGACGCCAAGGCAGAATGTGCCTGCGCTCCCAAGGCCGCTAAGGCAATGCTTTTCTCCCGGGTCACCTGCCCCAACTGCCGTGTAGCAGAAAACCTGCTGGCAAAAGCAGGCGTAGAATATGAAAAGTTGATTGCAGATGACAATCTGGATTTGTGCAGAACCTACGGTGTGAAGGGCGCACCCACCCTGGTCATCACCGACGGGGAAAACAGTGTAAACTACTACAGCGTACCCGAAATTAAGAAATACTTGGCAAGTCTTTAATCACAATAAGGGCCGGGTTTTCCCGGCCCTTCCTAATGAGGTGTAAACTATGACATATGACATCGTGATCGTAGGCGGCGGCCCTGCAGGATTAACTGCCGCCATTTACGGTCTTCGGGCCGGTAAGACCGTTTTGGTCATCGAAAAGAACGGCTTTGGCGGGCAAATCGCCTTTTCCCCCAAGGTGGAAAACATCCCCGGCACGAAAGTTATCAGCGGTGCCGAATTTGCCGACCACCTGACCGACCAGACGATGGCTCTGGGCGCAGATATGGAACTGGAAAAGGTTATCCGGGTGGAGAAAACCACCGAGGGTTTCACCGTTCACACGGAAGAAGGCAGTGCTTTCTATGGTAAGACCGTTATCCTTGCTGTAGGTGTAAAACACCGGACCTTGGGCCTGCCCGGGGAAGAAGAACTAATCGGCAATGGCATTTCCTTCTGCGCTGTCTGCGACGGTGCTTTCTATGCTGGCCAGGAAGTGGCTATGATTGGCGGCGGCAACTCTGCTCTGCAGGAAGCCCTTCTTTTGAGCGAGGTTTGCACCAAGGTTACTGTGGTGCAGAACCTGGCCGGTTTCACCGGAGAAAAGAAACTATCCGACGCCCTGATGCAAAAAGAAAATGTGACTGCCTACTTCAATACGGTGGTAGCCGGTTATGAAACCACCGACGGCGCGCTGTCCGGTCTCCGGCTTCACAATGATAAGACCGGAGAAGAATTTGCAATTGCCGTAAACGGTGCGTTCCTTGCAGTGGGTTTGATGCCGGAAAATGACCCCTTCCGGGAGCATGCTGACCTGAATGCCTGGGGCTACTTCGACTCCGCAGAGGACTGCCGCACCAAGACTGAGGGTCTGTTTGTGGCCGGTGACTGCCGCAGTAAGTACATCCGCCAGGTGGTAACCGCCTCTGCTGACGGTGCCATCGCTGCAATGGCGGCCTGCAGATATTTGGATTAAGCAAAAACTGCCACCCGTTGGGTGGCAGTTTTTACAGTTCATTCAGGATGCAAATTCTGGGGTTTTCTTCCGTTACACTCAAGCAGTAGCCCGGGCGGTGAAAGGTAAATACATCCCCTTCCAAAGAAGAAAACCGCTCTCCCAGCCCCTTGCCTGAGCACTTGGCAAGGGCTTCTTTTTTTGTCCAAAGAGCGGTCAGCGCCAAATCCTTGTCCGTTGCTTTTTGTAGCGCTTTGCTCTCTTCCTCTGTGCAAATCCTGTTCGCCAGCCGAGGGGAAAACGCCACTTTATCCTGCACATCTATGCCAACCGGGCGATCACCAACGGCGCAGGCAACGGCATTTTTTCCGTGACTCAAGCTGAAATGAACAGGATATCCGGGAAAATAAGGCTTGCCCCAATCCTCATAGGAAAATGCAGGCACAGCATCTATTCCCAAATCCCGCAAAGCTCTCTGCAGAAGAAGAAATGCCGCCACAGACCGAACTTTATCTTCCTGCTTTTGTAAGGTTTCCACTTTTTCCCGCCGCCAGTGGGGTAATGTCTTTTCCCTTTCTTCCAGCCACTTTGGGGTGCAAAGGGAAAGATTTTCAAAGATATAGACCATTATGCTTCCTCAAACCCCTGCTTGTCCACCAGGTCAAGCACCTGCTGCCCCCGCAGGGTAAGGGCCATACTGCCCCGAATGGGGTAGGCTGCATATCGGCTGTCCCAGTCCCCTTTTAGGGGAATATCATAATCCAGGCTGATAAGTCCCTTCTTCTCCAGGCAGGTTAAAACCAGGCTGTAATCTTCCCCATCTTCTGCTTCCGGGAAATAAACAGGCTTATTTTCCCCGGCGCTCCGAGCCACCGGCAGGAAGGGAATTTCTGCCAGTTTTTGCAGGAGTGCCCATTCCACCGGACTCACCACCAGGTGACCGGCGCAGCCGCCGCAGTGTTCACAATTTCCGTTACAGTTACCGCATCCCATGCTTAGCCCTCAAAGAACAGTTCGTAGTCCCGGTTTCCAAGGCCAATAGCTTCTGCAGCTTCCAGGGTCAGAATGCCCTTCCTGCTTTCGATCCGCTCCACCATATGATCCCTTCCGGGGTCTTTGGAGGCATAGATGAGGTCAACGCAAGCCTGGTCGATTGCCACCGGGTCGGTGGAGATCAGCACGCCGATATCCTTCATACAGGGATCTTCCGCCACAGAGCAGCAGTCGCAGTCCACACTCAGGTTCTTCATCACATTGATATAGACCGACTTGCCTCCAAAGAAGTCCGCCACGCTCTTGGCAGACTCTGCCATAGCCCGCATAAAATCTTCCGTTTTTGCGCCCCAGGGGTCTTCCGGGTTGCCTGCCCCGTGAATATTCTTCTTTCCGTAAGCAGATGCATAGCCGATGGATAGTTGCTTCACAGCGCCGCCAAAGCCTCCCATTGGGTGACCCTTGAAGTGGGACAGCACCAGGGTGCTTTGGTAATTGACCAACTCTTTGCCCACATAATTCTTGGAAAGAACTTTGCCATCAGGGATATCCAACGCCAAATCCGGCCCTTCTGCATCCAGAAGGTCTACAGGGAAGTAGTCCAGCCAGCCGTGTTTTTGGAAGGTTTCCATATGGTGCTTTTTATCGTGCCGGCCGCCCTTATAGGCGGTGTTGCATTCTACAATGGTACCGCCTACATATTCTACCATAGGCTTCCAAAAGTCCGGCCGCAGGAAATTCTGATTTCCCGGCTCACCGGAATGGACCTTAATCGCCACATTTCCGGGAAGCTTCTTTCCCAAGCGCTTATAGAGCCCCAACACAGACTGGGGGGTAATTTCGGAAGTAAAATATACTTTGGATTTCATACCATTACCATCTTTCTACTTAGGCTGAGAGGCTCTTTCGGTTCGTGCCCTCTCTGTCTATATTATAATGGCCCAAAATGCCTATTGCAACCATATTTTATGGATATTCCCTCCGGAGGCCCGATACAATGGTAGCAGGAGGGATGCTTATGAAACCAAACTGGAAACTTCTACTCTTTTTATTCATTCCCCTGGCAGTGGGCGGGCTTGCTGCCCTGGCAGGTGGAGATATGATGCAATATCAGACTCTTATACAGCCGCCCCTGTCCCCACCGGCCTGGGTGTTCCCTGTTGTTTGGACTGTACTTTATCTGCTGATGGGCTATGGCAGTTATCGGATTTATAACGCCGACGCCGACCCCAAACAAAAACGAAATGCCCTTATCCTATATGGGGTACAGTTGGTTTTCAATTTCCTGTGGCCGCTGACTTTCTTCCGGCTGGGCTGGCGGCTCACCGCCTTTTTCCTGCTATGCATCCTTTGGGTGCTGATTTTCCTGACTATGCGGGCTTTCAACGCCATTGACGAGCGGGCATCGGATACGCTGCTGCCATACCTTCTTTGGGTTACCTTTGCCGGCTATCTAAATTTAGGGGTATATTTGCTAAATTAGACTTTATTTATTGGAAAAATGTGCTATACTAAATACATACCAAATCACACAAAGGAGGATTTTCCTATGGCAAACAAATACGCAGGCACCCAGACCGAAAAGAACTTGATGGCCGCTTTTTCCGGCGAATCCGAAGCAAGAAATAAGTATACCTACTTTGCCTCCAAGGCTAAAAAAGAAGGCTATGAGCAGATTGCCGCACTGTTTTTGGCTACTGCCGACAATGAAAAGGAACACGCCAAACTGTGGTTTAAGGAACTGGACGGCTTAGGCGATACTGCCCAGAACCTGGCTTCTGCCGCCGCCGGCGAAAACTATGAGTGGACCGATATGTACGCAGGCTTTGCCAAGACTGCTGAAGAAGAAGGCTTCCCCGAACTTGCCCAGCGCTTCCGCCTGGTAGCAGAAGTGGAAAAGCACCACGAAGAGCGTTACCGCGCCCTGCTGAAGAATGTAGAAACGGCAGAAGTCTTCAAGAAGAGTTCTGTGAAGGTGTGGGAATGCCGCAATTGCGGCCACATCATGGTTGGCACTGAGGCTCCAGAAATCTGCCCCACCTGCAACCATCCCCAGGCATATTTCCAAATTCACGCCGAGAATTACTAAGAGGTCACTAAACCCCCAAATCGTCAAAACGCCTATTTGATGATTTGGGGGTTCTACTATTTTTGCACTTTTCATAAGTACGGATAGGTATCTGCTTTCAAGAGAAATGAATGCTTGCTTCGCAAGGCGTTTTGACTTACTGCACAACTCGGGCCTTAACGTACCCTCGTACGCCTACAGGCCCGAGTTGCTTGTCTTTGGGGCTTTATTGCCCTCTTTCCCGTTCTCTTTTGGGAAAACTTTATCGAAAAACGGAAATTGGGGATTTACTTTTTCTTCCTTATAGTGTATGATGGGGGCAACAGAGTAGGATTCCTCGCGTGAAGTGCTGTCAAAATGGGGAGTTGAGTGACAGACGAAGGGCTTTTGCCCGCGATGAGGTATCCGCACCCGCTGCGCCATAATGGAGACTCTCCTTTATGTAGCAACGATACTCGGTTGGGCGAAAGGCCGGCCTTGTGTCCGCCAGCCCACCGGCCATCCTGTAATACACTCCCGTACCATTGGTACGGGCTTTTTTATCGGGTGGCCATCAATTTAAGGAGGTTAAATCTATGGCAACCAAAGAAAAAAACAGAACGCTCTATTCCCACCCCTTCTCCAAGGCCTACTGGCGTGATGCCGCCGCCGAACTGAAAAGCACCAGAACCCTGGTGATTGCCGCCCTGCTGATCGCCCTTCGCGTGGCCCTGAAGACCATCGTCATTCCCCTGGCTCCCAACCTAAACATCAATGTGGCCGCCCCCTTGATTAACGCCCTGGGCGCTATGATCTTTGGCCCTGTAGTGGCTGCTCTGGCCGCCTGTGTATCCGACACTCTGGGCTGTATTATCTTCCCTCAGGGCCCCTATTTTCTGCCCTGTATGTTCGTGGAAGTAGCCGGCTCTGTGCTGTTCGCTCTGTTCTTCTACCGGACCAAGATGCGTCCCACCCGGGTCATCCTTGCCCGGTTCTGCATGGATCTGTTTGTGAACATCATTCTTAACAGTGCTGTTATGTTCTGGTACTTCCAGGTATTCTATCAGAAGAGTTATGTGGAAATGCTTCTGCCCGCCATCATCAAGAATTTGTGCATGTTCCCCATTGAGGCCTTCGTGCTGACCCTGTTCCTGTCTGTAATCGTTCCTGTTACTTATAAACTGGGTCTTACCCACGATCCCTCTGCGGATAAGAATAGTATGAAATTTACCACCAAGCAGTTTGCCCTTCTGCTGACCCTGTTTGCCGTTGGCATAGGCGGTCTGCTTACCTACCTGAATTACCACTATCAGACCAAGTCTCTTTCCGCATCCTACTCCGTTTCCGAGCGGGTGGCCAAAAACCATCTGATGCAGGAACTGGTAATCGAGCAGTCCGATGAATACGACAATGTGGAAACCATCACCATAGTAGAAAGCGCTTTCAAAGAATTCTTCACCGGCAAAATTACCTACTCCGCCGCTATTTACTCTGTGAATACGCCTATGACGCAGGAGCAGGAAGATGCCTGCTGGAAGTATTCCAAATCCAAAGCCAAGAAAGATGAAAACCTCACCTTCCAGTCTTACGCCACCATCGTAGTGGACAAGGCCGGCGATGTGGTTTCCTTCGAACTAAACTAAATAAACGTTTGCCGCACACGGAAAATCCGTGTGCGGCATCTTTTTATTTCTTTCCCAGTTCTTTATTGCGAAGATAGGCTTTTTCTACCGCCCGGACGGCGATTTCTTCTAAGCCAGCCTGCTGGAAGACCTTTACGCCTTCAATGGTGGAGCCGCCGGGAGAGCAAACTTCCTGGCGAATTTTTTCCGGGGTCTTACCGGAAACCGCAATCAGTTTGCCCGTTCCCCACAGCATTTGAGCCGCATAAAGGGTAGCCTTTTCCGGGGGCAAGCCCAACTTTTCTGCCCCCTTTGCCAACCCTTCTGCAAAAAGGGCTGCGAAGGCAGGGCCGCAACCGGCTACGGATGTGCCTGCATCTATCAGTGCTTCCGGCAATTTATCCCGTAAGCCCGCATAGCGGAAAAGATCCACAAAGAAGGTTTCTGCCTGCCGGGTAACTTCTTCAGAGCAATCATAAAGGATAACCCCTTCCCCCACTGCCACCGGGGTGTTGGGCATCATACGGATAACAGGGTAGTTCCCCCCAGCCATCGTTTGCAAAGTGGCAATTTCCAAACCTGCCGCCATACTCACCAGGGTAAATTCCTCTTTCCGCGCCTTAAAAACAGACCCAAGGGTAGAAAGCAGCCCTTCCATTCCCTGGGGCTTCACTCCCAGGAAAACCATGTCACAAACCTTGGCAATTTCTTCCGGATTGCTGACTCGGCACCCCGTTTCTTCTGCCAATGCCACACTTTTTTCTTCTGTTCGATTGGCAATCCAAATGTTTGTGGGGTCAAAAGCCTTGCTTGCAGCGCGGACCAGCGCGCCGCCCATATTACCGGTACCGATAAATCCTACTTTCATAGTATCTCCTTTCAACGAATCTGCCCTGTGCCCCGGATAATGTACTTATAGGCGCACAGTTCCTGCAAACCCATAGGACCCCGGGCATGAAGTTTCTGGGTAGAAATGCCCATTTCACAGCCCAGGCCGAATTCTCCTCCATCGGTGAACCGGGTGGAGCAATTCACATATACGGCGGCACTGTCTACCTGGGAGGTAAACGCCTCCGCCGTCTGGGTATTTTCCGTAATAATGGCTTCACTGTGGCCGGTAGAATGGGCAGCAATATGGCAGATCGCTTCCTCAGCATTTTCTACCACTTTTACCGCCAGAATATAATCTAAAAACTCCCGGTCAAAGTCTTCCGGAGCGGCCTCCTTGCCGGGAATGATCTGCCCTGCCTGGGGACAAAGCCGCAACTGAACCGGGGTATCACATTCGGCCACCAAGACCCGGTGCAGTTTCGGCAAAAATTCTTCCGCCACCTCCCTGTGGACAAGGCATACTTCCAGGGCATTACACACGCTGGGACGGCTGATTTTGCCGTTTTTCAGTACCCGCAGGGCCATTTCCAAATCGGCATCCTTATCCACATACAGATGGCAAATACCCGTCCCTGTTTGAATGCAGGGTACTTTGGCATTTTCCCGGCACGAGCGGATGAGTCCTGCGCCGCCCCGGGGAATAAGCAGATCCACATAACCCACCGCTTCCATCAATACCCGAGCGCTTTCCCGGCTGGTATCTTCCACCAGACACAGGCCGTCTTGGGGCAGTCCTGCCTGTGTCAACCCTTCCTGCAGGGCTCTTACAATGGCCTTTGCGCTTCTGTGGGCTTCTTTTCCGCATCGCAAAACACAGGCATTTCCGGATTTGATAGCCAGGGCAGCAGCATCCGATGTCACATTGGGACGGCTTTCATAAATAATGGCAATAACCCCCATAGGGCAGGCCACTTTGGAAATGACAATTCCATTGGGTCGCACCTGCCTGTCAAGGACACGGCCTACCGGATCCGGCAAGGCCGCTACCTGCCGAATGCCCTCTGCCATAGATGCCACCCTGCCTGTATCCAGCCGCAGGCGATCTAACATTACCGCAGAGATTTTCCCCTGGGCCTGTGCCATATCCAACCGGTTTGCTTCCAATATTTCTTCTGTATGGTCTGTAAGGCTTTTTGCCATGTGCAAAAGAGCCTGATTTTTTTGCGTTTGTTTTGCCTGGGCAAGCCTGGGAGCCGCCCCCTTTACCTGCGCAAGTTGCATCTGGGTGGTCATATTACCCCTTCTTTCCCAAAAATCTGGTGCCTACGGACTTGCCATCCAGCAAATCATAGAGTTTTTCCGGATATTCTCCGTTGGCAATCACCATATCAATACCTGCCTTTACTGCCATATCCGCTGCCTTCAACTTGGTGGCCATACCGCCAGTACCTAAGTTGGACCCGGCCCCACCTCCAAGCGCCATAATTTCCGGCGTCAGTTGTTCCACTGTTTCCAGCAAAACTGCGCCGGCATCCTTCCGGGGATCTGCCGTGTAAAGGCCGTCAATGTCGGAAAGGAGCACCAAAAGGTCCGCCTTTATCATACAGGCTACAATCGCGGAAAGGCTGTCGTTTTCGCCGATCGTGGTGTGAATGCCGATCTCGTCCACCGCCACTGCATCGTTTTCATTGATAACAGGCAAAACGCCCCAGGAAAGGAGTTGCTCCAAAGCATTTTCTACATGAAAACGGCGGCGGTCATCGGCCACATCCTCTGCCGTCAGCAAAATCTGAGCCACCGACTGCCCATACTCCCCAAACAGTTTATCATAAACAAACATCAATTCACACTGGCCCACTGCCGCAGCGGCCTGCTTGCCAGGCATATCCTTGGGTCGTCCGGGCAGGCGCAGCTTGCTCACGCCCATTCCGATCGCCCCGGAAGAAACCAGCACGCACTGATGGCCTGCGTTTTGCAAATCACTGATGGTACGGCAAAGTTTTTCTGTCCGCTTCAAATTCATCTGTCCGTTTTCGTGGGACAAAGTAGAGGTTCCCACTTTAATCACAAGGCGCATACTGCTTCCCTCCATAAAATAGTATTTATAGGAATTTTACTCCTATTTGCATACAAATGCAAGAAGATATTTCCCCCTTCGCCTTTTTTCGCCAGGTCTTCCCGTTTTTTTCCCATTTGTAAGGTTTGTGAAACCTGTCTAATTCTGTCGTGTTGTACTTGTGCAAGTACATAAACTTTGCCAAACTTGGGGCTATGGCCTTGACAAGTACTTGTTCGAGTACTATTATGGGCTTGCAACCAAGAAAAACCAAGGAGGCGAAAACCGTGTGGGGAAGAATTTATTTCCTGGGGCGAAGGCCCATATTTGTAGGCGTATACCCCCCAAGAACCGATATGCAGGGAGCCATCCCCCGGCACTGGTGCCGACGCTGCGGCACGGAAATTTTCCTGCCCGGCAAAGAGCTTTGTCAGCGATGTAAGAGAAAATAAGGAGGAATAAAAAATGAGAGGGTTTGTAATGGGGTCCGTAAGCCCCTGTGCGCTCTGCACCCGGGTGAAAGATCCCCAAAACTGTGAAAACAAGAAATGCAAGGTTTGGCAAAAGTGGTTTCTTTCCCGTTGGGAGTTGATACGGGGCTTTCCCCGGCAGGCTATGGACCAAGCACCTATGGAGCCCGTAGGTGTCCGGATAGGAGGGCAAATCTACTGCCATCCCAGCCAAAGAAGAACCTACATACAAAATGACCCCTGCAAAAACTGTAAATGTCCCCAAGACCTTTGCACCGGCCCTTGCCGGGTTCGCAGAGCCTGGGAAGATGCGAAAGGAGATATGTCCGTATGAATTGGAAAGAAGAAGCCACAGAGAAACTTCGCAAATATGACGCAATGCGGCTGGCCGTCCAAAACCTGCCGGAGGAGCTGAAACGGCTGGAACAAGCGGCCTGCGCCATCCGCTCCGCCCGTACCGACGGCACCCCGGTCAAAGGGGGCTCTAACCGCCGGGAAGATATGCTTTTAAGCAATTTGGTCTGCCGGGAAGAATTATCCCGATCATTACGTCAAGCCAGAATTTGGGTATCCACTGCCGACCGGGCACTGGGCGCCCTCTCCCCGGAAGAGAAACTGGTGCTGCACCGGCTCTATATTCATCCGGAGCGAAACGCCATCGAACGGCTTTGCCAGGAACTAAGCCTGGAGCAATCCAGTATCTACCGCAAACGGGATCAGGCCCTTCATCGGTTTACTATGGCCCTTTACGGTATTCCCAATTAAGGAAGGGGGCAGGATATCTCCTGTCCTTTTCCTATTTATTGAAACTTTTTTGGAAAAAGGCTACCATTTATGAACATTTTGTGGTATAATGACAGCAAATTTTTGATGAGGTGATTTTATGAAAAAAGCCTTTCGGCTTTTGGCCGCACTGCTTGCCGCACTTGTGCTGCTTTCCGGCTGTGACCTTTCTTCCGTAGCCCCGGAAAGCCAAAACGGCGAGGCTGCAAAACGGCCTAATATCATTGAAAACTATGACCTGAAATTGTTTCTTTTGGAAAAGGATGACCTTTCCAAAGAAAACCTGTTTGCCCTTTATCATGCCATAGCAAACTTTGAAGCAACCTGTTACCTGCCCTATCCCATGCCCCAAACGCAAGTGCAGAATTTGCTGTCTCTTCTGTGCTATGAGTGTCCGGAACTATTCCAGATAGATTTGACACAGCCTACTTCTTATCACAGTTATGAGGGAGATAATGAAGTGATTGCTGTGGACTTCCCCTACTGTATGGATAAAGCCACCTACGACGGCTTGCTGTCCAAAGCCAAACAAACTCTTAAGCAGTTTGATACTGCAGGTATGACCCTTTTGGAGGCAGAAAAGTACATCTATGATATCCTCTGCCAGCAAATCACCTACAACACCACTTCCCCCCATTGCGCCAATGTATACGGTGCCCTGGTGGAGGGCCAGGCCAAGTGTGACGGCATTGCCAAGGCTATGAAGTGGGCCCTGGAACAGGCAGGCTTCCCCTGTATGTGTGTAGACGGTCAACCCTACGACGGTGGCATCGGTCACGCATGGAACATTATTCCTGTGGATGGCCACTACTATCACCTGGATCTGACCGCTGATGTCCAGTCCGAATCCCGCCACGAACCTTTATATCCGGGCTACAACATCAGCGCTGACTTTATGCTTTCTGTCTATGCCCCCAGCCCCTGTTTTACCATCCCGGCAGAGCA
Organism: Faecousia sp.; assembly: GCA_045594945.1. Classification (GTDB taxonomy): domain Bacteria; phylum Bacillota; class Clostridia; order Oscillospirales; family Oscillospiraceae; genus Faecousia. The sequence goes on along the minus strand of JAZNZO010000098.1, from coordinate 5,397 downwards.
GAGTATGGATGCCAGCTACCACGCATTAAACGGAAATTACCTCCCTTCCGGCGCAAATTGGAAGAGCACACTTAAAAAACTCTTTAAGGATGCCCATAAGAAAAACGGCACCTTCACCGTCCAGTTTGCCTCCGAAGAGGACTTCCAATCCTGCAAATCTTCCCTGGAAAGTCTGTTCCGGGAGGCCGCCCGGGAAGCGGGCATCACCCACTGGTCCTGGACCACAACCTATGTCAATCAGTACCATCTGATGAGCGTTAGGGTGCAAAAATAAAGAGAGAAAGTGAAAAACTTATGAAGAAACTGAAACTGACCAAAACGGAAAAAAGCTGGGTTCTCTATGACATCGGCAACTCTGCCTTTATCCTGCTGGTGGCAACCCTACTGCCCATTTACTTCAATTCCCTGGCAAAGCAGGCCGGTGTGTCTGAATCCAATTATTTAGCCTACTGGGGCTACGCCGGCTCTGTTGCCACCATTTTGGTGGCCATCATCGGCCCTCTGTGCGGTACGATGGCCGACCGGAAAGGTTACAAAAAGCCGCTTTTCTTAGGCGCGATGCTGATTGGTGCCCTGGCCTGTCTTGGCTTGGGAGCCGCCTGGAGTTGGCTCTCCTTCCTGGTGATTTTCGTCATTGCCCGAGTTGGCTATTCTTCCAGCCTGGTGTTCTATGATGCCATGCTCCCGGAAATCACCACCCCGGAACGAATGGACCGGGTTTCCACTTCCGGCTATGCTTTTGGCTACATCGGTTCCTGCATTCCCTTTGCCCTTTGCCTGGTGCTGGCTTTGTGCTATGAAAGTTTCGGTATTTCGCAAGTAACTGCCCTGATCATTGGCTTTGCCATCACCGGTATTTGGTGGATCGCCTGCGCACTGCCCTTGCTGAAGTGCTATAAGCAGACTGCCTATCAGCCTCCCGTGAGAGGTGCTTTCCTGCAGACCTTCCGTCAACTTTGGCAAACCGTCAAAGAAGCCAAAAAACAAAAGCACATTTTCCTGTATCTGATCGCCTTTTTCTTCTTTATTGACGGTGTTTACACCATCATTGATATGGCCACCGCCTACGGCACTTCCCTGGGCCTGGACACCACCGGTTTGTTGCTGGCTCTGCTGGTAACCCAAATTGTCGCCTTCCCCTTCTCCATTCTCTTTGGCCGTCTTTCCGGCAAATTCGACACCGGCCTTCTGCTGAAGATCTGCATCCTCTGCTACACCGGCATTGCCCTCTTTGCGATATTTCTCAATTCCCTGGTGCAATTCTGGATTTTGGCGGTTTTGGTGGGTATGTTCCAGGGCGGCATTCAGGCCCTCAGCCGTTCCTACCTGGGAAAGATCATCCCCGCCGAGGAAAGTGGCAAATTCTATGGCCTGATGGATATCTTCGGCAAGGGTGCTTCCTTTGTGGGCACTACCCTTGTTGCGGTTGTGAGCCAGGTTACCGACGGAATGCAGTTTAGCTTCCTGGGTCTGACCATCGTAAACACGGGCATCGCCGTTGGCTCTTTGGCCGTCCTCTTCCTCATTGGCTTTGTTCTGTTCTGCGTAGCTGACAAACTGTGCCACAAAAAGGCTTTTTAATACTAAAACTTTATAATTAAAGGAGCGATATTTATGGTATATCCTATGACTGTAGCAGGCCTCCATCGGGAACTGCCTATCTGTAAGGTAAATGACAATCTGTACATTGCCGGTTTCGTCATTTTTGGTGACCAGGAACTGACCGTTGCCTGCGCCCGGGACTTGCTTGCAAAAGCCCCCGCCTATGATTACATCCTCACCGCCGAAGCCAAGGGCATTCCCCTGGCCCACGAAATGGCCCGCCAAAGCGGCGCCGCCAAGTATTTCCTGGCCCGGAAAGGCCCCAAGCTGTATATGACCGGCGTGTTTGAGTCTTCCGTCAAGTCCATCACCACCGCCAAGGAGCAAAAACTATACCTGGACACTGCTGATGCAGCCCTGATGAAGGGCAAGCGGATCCTGATCGTAGACGATGTGATTTCCACCGGCGAAAGTCTGCTGGCTCTGGAAGCATTGGTAGAAAAGGCCGGCGGCATCATCGCAGGCCGTATGGCTGTGCTGGCTGAGGGCGATGCCCAAAACCGGGACGACTTGATCTACCTGGAAAAGCTGCCCCTCTTTAACCCCGACGGAACCATTATGGAATAATAAAAAGAGTGGCTTTCCCAGCGAAAGCCACCTTTTTATAGGTGCTGCTTATGAATTATGTAAACTGCAATCTATGCCCCCGGCAATGCGGTGTGGACCGAACCCAGGGCAAGACCGGCTACTGCAAAGCCCCCGGCGGTGCAGTGGTTTCCAAAATAATGCTCCACCAGTGGGAAGAACCCGTTTTAGCCCCCAATGGCAAAAGTGGCGCTATCTTCTTTGGGGGGTGCAACTTAGGCTGTGTGTATTGCCAGAATTACGCCATCAGCCGTATGCCAAAAGGCCGCCTCTTAGATGGACCTTCCCTCCGGGCAGAAATGGAACGTCTGATTTCCCAGGGTGCAGAAAACATTGATTTGGTATCTCCCACCCCCTACCTGCCCACCGTTTTAGAGGCTTTGGAAAACCCTCTGCCCGTACCGGTGGTGTATAACACCGGCGGCTACGAGCGGGTGGAAGCAATTTCCGCTTTGGCGGGAACGGTGGATGTTTACCTTCCGGATCTTAAGTATGCCGACAACGCCCTTGCAAGGAAATTATCTGCTGCGCCGGACTATTTCCAGGTAGCAACGAGCGCTATCAAAGAAATGGTCTCCCAGGTAGGCAATCCTGTTTTCCAAGGGGACAAGTTACAAAGGGGTGTGGTGATCCGCCATCTGATTTTACCGGGGCAGATCGAGAACTCTCTGAAGGTGCTGGACTGGATCGGCGATACCTTTGCTCCCGGTCAGGTGCTGGTAAGCCTGATGCGGCAGTACACCCCTATCCCCGGTATGAAACCGCCCTTTGACCGCCCCATTACAGAAGAGGAGTACCAGTCGGTGCTAAGTTGGATGTACCTGAATGATATCCAGGGCTTCACCCAGGAAGCCACCTCCTCTGACACAAACTTCATCCCCGACTTTTGAAAAATCGCAGTTGGAAATTCCAACTGCGATTTTCTTATTCAGCCTTTTTGCCGGGTCTGCGGCGACGGTGGTAATGGGGTCTGCCCTTGGGCTTACTGCCTTCTGTGCCTTCCGGCTTGGGCTCTTGTGTCTTTTCCTTCTGCGGTTTTTCCTGTTTAGAATTTTCCTGGGGCTTTTCCTGCTGGGGTTTCTTGCCTGCAGGCTTGCCCTTCTTCCGGCGGCGGGCGTTATTTCCCTGCCGCTGCTCTGTCTTCTCCTCCGGTTCTTCCTCTGCCGGCAACTCAGAGCGCAGGCGTACAGGCTCAAATGCGAAAGGCTTATCCAAGGGCTCTAACCGCCGGGTACTCTTTCCCCCGGAGATGGGCGCCCAATCTTCCGGAACGGGAGGATCTGTCTTCTTAGCCTTGCCGCTGCGGAAAACCGCAATTTCGTCATTGCCAAATACCGCCAGGGTATCGGGATTTTCCTCCAAACGAACCTTCACCTTTTGACGAAGAAGATTCAGTTCCACGATGGTGCCTCTTCCTTGGGGCGTATCCACAAAAGAGTCCACCTTGGGGCTGTTCTTAATCAGATCTTCATACGCATCCTGCTCGTATTTCAAACAGCACATCAGCCGTCCGCAGGTGCCGGAAATCTTGGTGGGGTTCAGGCTCAAAGACTGGGTCTTTGCCATTTTAATAGATACGGGCTGGAAATCATCCAGGAAAGTGGCGCAGCAGAACGGTCTGCCGCAGATGCCCAAACCGCCTACCATACGGGCCTTATCCCGGACGCCGATCTGCCGCAGTTCAATGCGGGTATGGAACGCACTTGCCAGACTTTTTACCAGTTCCCGGAAGTCCACACGTTCGTCAGCGGTAAAGAAGAACAGGATTTTGCTGCCGTCGAAGGCGCATTCGGCGCTGACCAACTGCATATCCAGTTCCATTTCCGCAATTTTCTCCATACAGATGGCATAGGCGCGCTTCTCCGTCTCCAAATTCCGGGCAACCGCTTCCTCATCCTGCTTGTTGGCAAGGCGCAGAACGGGCCGCAGAGGGGCTACCACCTCTTTGACAGGGATCATATGATTGCCGCCGGTGCAAGTGCCGTATTCCGGACCCCTGGCGGTGTCCATGATCACATGGTCACCGGTGTGATAGGTCTTCCCTGCCGGGTCAAAGTAATAAATCTTCTGACCGGGACGGAACTGGATATCCACCACTTCCACCGAAGCTTCGTTTTTCTTGATTTCTTCCATTTTTATCTCCTCGAGAGTAATTTTCTTGCTTAAAGCAGTTGCCACTGCAAATAACTGCACACTGCCGCAACGGACACGTTAGCCTTCAAATAAGTAATGGCCTTTTCCAGTTCCCGGATGGCGCAAAGCAGCTCCGCCGGATCCTGGCGGCTCAACTGTTTGATCTCCTGGGCAACAGCCGGCAGGCCACTACGGCAGGACAGGGCATTTTGCAGAAGGTGCAGCCACTGCTCCACTTCTTCCACCGCCTGGTCCCGCTTGGTTTTCTCCATTCCCACCAACAGTTTTGTCATGGCAACTTGGTTTTTGTCTAAAAAAGCCTTGGCGAAAAGCTTGGTGCGGCCAGAAACCACTTCCCCCTCTTTTAACAGGTCCACTGCCTGGCCAAGATAGCCTCCGCTTCGCTCTGCCGCCGCCCGGAGTTGTTCCTGCTGGGCATCCGGGAACTGCTTTTCCAACTGGGAAATCAGCAGCCCGCTGGGCAGACTCTCCATTTGCAGCAACGTGCATCGGGATCGGACCGTTGTGAGGATTTGCTGGGGATTTTCTGCCAAAAGCAGAAACACGCCATAGGAGGGGGGCTCTTCCAGAATTTTCAGTAAGGCATTTTGCCCTTCCGGGCCCAATTCCTGGGGGAAAATATACACTTTTTTATCCGCCTCATTAGGCTTAATATACACATCTTCCCGGTATTGACGCACGATTTTTACCGGCACAGCCTTATGGTCCGGGTCGGCAACCGTGATAATATCCGGGTGGTTGTTTGTCATCGCCTTTCGGCAGGCAGGACAGGCAAGGCAGGGTTTATTTCTATCCCGGCACACTGCTGCCGCCGCCAAAAGGCGGGCCAAAGTCCGTTTGCCCGAACCTTTCGGTCCGCTGATGAGATAGAAATGGGAAAGCCGCTCGCTATCCACACTGTGGCGCAGGTTTTCCTTTAACCGGGCGTTGCCCAAAAGTGCCTCAAATCCCATTTCTTTCTCCTTATTATATCATATTCCGGGGTAAATTTCTACTGTTATTAACCCCACAGTGCAGACAGCATAGGAATAACCTGTTTCTTCCGGCTCATAACAC
>JAZNZO010000097.1:0-7591 GCA_045594945.1 Faecousia sp. | reverse complement strand
AGCGCCTGCAGCAGCGATCTCAGCGTCAGCAGTAGCAACAACAATGTCCTTAACGAACTTCATCTCCTTAACCTCACCGGTAAGGGGAATCATGATCTCGGGAACGATGTTCCAGTCGGGATGAGCCTTGTTTACATTGATAGCTGCACGGATAACAGCTGCTGTCTGCATCTTTGCAATTTCAGGATATGTTACTGCAAGACGGCATCCACGGTGACCCATCATGGGGTTGAACTCGTGAAGTGAAGTGATGATGTTCTTGATATCCTCAACGGTCTTGCCCTGTGCCTCTGCGAGAGCCTTAATGTCAGCCTCTTCGGTGGGAACGAACTCGTGGAGAGGAGGATCGAGGAATCTGATGCAAACGGGGTTGCCTTCAAGTGCCTCGTAAAGTGCTTCAAAGTCGCCCTGCTGATAGGGGAGGATCTTAGCGAGTGCTGCTTCTCTCTCCTCAACAGTGTCGGAGCAGATCATCTCACGGAAAGCAGCGATTCTGTCAGCCTCGAAGAACATATGCTCGGTACGGCACAGACCGATACCCTCAGCGCCCAGCTCACGAGCCTTTCTAGCGTCAGCGGGAGTGTCGGCATTGGTACGAACCTTCAGGGTACGGAACTTGTCAGCCCAATCCATGATGCGGCCGAAATAGCCGGAAATGGTAGCGTCAACAGTCGGGATGAGACCGTCATAGATGTTACCGGTGGAGCCATCGATGGAGATGCAGTCTCCCTCAACATAGGTCTTGCCGGGCAGAGTGAACTTCTTGTTCTCTTCGTCCATGGCGATGTCGCCGCAGCCGGAAACGCAGCACTTACCCATGCCACGAGCGACGACAGCAGCGTGAGAGGTCATACCGCCGCGGACAGTCAGGATGCCCTGAGCAGCCTTCATGCCGGTGATATCTTCGGGAGAGGTCTCCAGACGGACCAGGATGACCTTCTTGCCGGCAGCGTTCCATGCGTCGGCATCTTCAGCGGAGAAGACGATCTGGCCGCAAGCGGCTCCGGGAGAAGCACCCAAACCGCGACCAACAGGGGTAGCAGCCTTCAGTGCCTTTGCGTCGAACTGGGGATGGAGCAGGGTGTCCAGGTTACGGGGGTCGATCATCAGAACGGCCTCGGCCTCGGTCTTGTGACCTTCGGCTACCAGGTCAACGGCGATCTGCAGAGCAGCCTGAGCGGTACGCTTGCCGTTACGGGTCTGGAGCATATAGAGCTGGCCGTGCTCAACGGTGAACTCCATATCCTGCATATCGTGGTAGTGGTTTTCCAGAATGGAGCAAACCTCTACGAACTGCTTGAAAGCTTCGGGGAACTTCTCAGCCATCTGTGCGATGGGCATGGGAGTACGAACACCGGCAACCACGTCTTCGCCCTGCGCGTTGGTCAGGAATTCGCCCATCAGCTTCTTTTCGCCGGTGGCGGGGTCACGGGTGAAAGCAACGCCGGTACCGCAATCGTCGCCCATGTTGCCGAAGGCCATAGACTGAACGTTAACGGCAGTACCCCAGGAGTAGGGGATATCGTTGTCACGACGGTAAACGTTGGCACGGGGGTTGTCCCAGGAGCGGAACACAGCCTTAACGGCGCCCATCAACTGCTCAACAGGGTCGGAGGGGAAGTCGGTGCCGATCTTAGACTTGTACTCGGCCTTGAACTGGTTAGCCAGTTCCTTCAGATCTTCAGCGGTCAGGTCAACGTCCTGGGTAACGCCCTTGCGTTCCTTCATTTCGTCGATCAGGACTTCAAAGTACTTCTTGCCCACTTCCATAACAACGTCGGAGTACATCTGGATGAACCGACGGTAGCAGTCGTAAGCCCAACGGGCATTGCCGGACTTGGCAGCCATAACTTCAACAACCTGCTCGTTAAGACCCAGGTTCAAAATGGTATCCATCATACCGGGCATGGATGCACGGGCGCCGGAACGAACGGAAACCAGCAGAGGATTTTCCAGATCGCCGAACTTCTTGCCGGTGATGCCTTCCAGCTTGGTGACATACTCCAGGATTTCAGCCTGGATGTCTTCATTGATCCGCTTGCCATCCTCGTAATACTTGGTGCAAGCTTCGGTGGAGATGGTGAAGCCCTGGGGAACAGGCAGACCGATGTTGGTCATTTCAGCCAGGTTGGCACCCTTACCGCCCAGCAGTTCACGCATGGAACCATTGCCTTCGGTGAACAGGTAAACATACTTGTGAGACATTGAAAAACTCCTTTCAATTATGGACGAAACATTCGTCTTTATTTTTGTTATTTAGATTTTCCATTTTTGGCTTGGATAGTATACCATATAAAAATAGAAAAAGCAAACACTTTTACGGAAAAGCCCTAATTTTTTCCGTTTTTAGTCCAAAACCGCATCCAGTTTGGAAGTGATGGTCACATCTTCTGCGGTAATGGGGTGGGGAAGGTGCAGCCGATAGGCGCAGAGCAGTTGGGAAGTCAGGTTTTTCTCCCGGGAAAATGCCAGACTTTCCAAGGTGTTATATTGGGGGTCTCCCAATATGGGGTAGCCCATATGGGCGCAGTGGACACGAAGCTGGTGGGTGCGGCCGGTGATGGCCTGCAGTTCCAGTTTGGTGCAGCCATTTGCCCGGGAAAGCACCCGGAAGGCGGTTTGGGAGGGCTTGCCCTCAGGACTAACCTGCCGCAGAAGACTGGGAAGGGGCAGCCTTGCAATGGGGGCATCTATGATGCCTTCGTGTTCGGTGGGTCCGCCGTATACCAGCGCCCGATAGAATTTTTTTAGCTTCCCCTCATTGTGGAGGGTGTTGCAAAGGGCGTGGATATGGGCGTTTTTGGCAAGAAGTACGATGCCAAAAGTGTCCCGGTCCAGCCGGGTGACAGGGTGGAAGGCACAGTTTTGGCCTGTTTTTTCATAGTAACCCAGCACGAAGTTTGCCAAAGTGTCCGTTAGCCGGCTCCGGGAGGGGTGAATGAGCATCCCCGCAGGCTTGTCCACTGCCAAAAGGTGCGCATCCTCGTATAAGATAGAAAGTTCTCCTTGCTGGGCAGGGTACTGGGCCTGGGGGTCATCCAGGGGGACGGTGATGGTGTCGCCGGGTTTTACGGGGTAATCCGTATGTTGGGCAGCACCGTTCACATAGAGCATATTCTTCCACTTCAGCCGGTTCATCAGTCCTGCGGAGATGCCCATTTCTTCCCGCAGAAAAGAGGAAAGACGGCCTTCCCGGGTGGCGGTGTGTGTCAGTTCCATAGGCATCTCCTTTCTCAAAATGAAAAACTCCGCCTATGGTTAGGCGGAGTTTTGCGTTTTTTACTTCAGGGCAGCCTTGGCCTGGGCAACAACAGCAGCGAAAGCAGCATTGTCGTGGATAGCCATTTCGGAAAGGCTCTTACGGTTCATCTCGATACCGGCCTTCTTCACACCGTTCATAAAGGTGGAGTAGTTCAGACCGTAGGGAGCGACAGCGGCACTAAGACGGGTGAACCACAGTCTGCGGTAGTCGCGCTTCTTCAGCTTGCGGCCTACGAAAGCATAGTTGCCGGACTTCATAACGGCCTGCTTGGCCATCTTAAAGTGTCTGGACTTAGAACCCCAGTAGCCCTTGGCCAACTTCAGGGTAGCGTTTCTTCTCTTGCGCGTCATCATTGCGCCTTTGACTCTTGCCATTTCTCAATATCCTCCTTAGGGCTTATTTGTAGGGAATCATCTTCTTGACGGCTGCTACGTTGGTCTGATCAGCGTAAGCAGTGGTGCGAAGACGACGGGTACGCTTGGTGTCCTTCTTGGTGAGGATATGGCTCTTGTAAGCGCGGGCTCTCTTGACCTTTCCGGACTTAGTCAGGTTAAATCTCTTCTTTGCACCGCTATGGGTTTTCAACTTGGGCATGGTTAGATCTCCTTCCGTATCTTTCGTAAATTACTTACTTGCTATTCTTGGGGGCTAAGAACATCGCCATAAAACGGCCATCCAACTTGGGATTTTTCTCCATAGTGGAAACCTCGGCGCAGGCCTCTGCAAAGTCCATAAGCAGCTTCTCACCAATGTTGGTGTGGGCCATTTCACGGCCTCTGAAGCGAACGCTTACCTTAACACGGTTGCCTTCTTTCAGGAACTTCTGGGCATTTTTTGCCTTGGTGTTAAAGTCGTTGGTGTCGATGCTGGGGCTCATACGGATTTCCTTGATTTCAACCACCTTCTGGTTTTTCTTGGCTTCCTTTTCCCGCTTCTTCTGATCGAAGCAGAATTTGGAGTAGTCCATGATTTTGCAGACAGGGGGCACTGCGTTGGGAGAAATTTTTACCAGGTCAAGGCCTTGCTCTTCGGCCATTTCGTTGGCCTGCTGGGCGGAAACAATGCCTAACTGGCTGCCGTCTTCGCCGATCAGTCGCACTTCCTTATCCTGAATTTCCTCGTTGAGCTGATGATCTAATTTGCTGATGGTAAGCACCTCCAATAAACAAAAAAGCGGATGCCTGGCATCCGCATACTCGCAAATCTCCCCCATAGGGAAGCAGGAATATTAACCTTTTCGCTTATGCTGAAGGTGAGGCGGATGTGTGGCCTTCTTTATTACCCCGGTATCTTATCACACAATCGCCCCGGTGTCAATAGGAATTTTCAAACTTTATTCACATAAAAGCCTTCCCCTTGAGGGGAAGGTGGCAAAAATCCTTGATTTTTGACGGATGAGGTGTGAATTATTTGCAAAACACCCCACCCGTCGCTCCCTAAAACTATGCAAACGTTTACACCCACTGCGTTGTGTTTCCCTTCTTCGAAAGGTCCTTGGACGGAGGGAGAAGGGTGAAGTTTTCGCTAAGGTGAAAGTGAAGTTGCTTTGCAGTGAAGTTTGAGCTTGCGCCCAAATGAAGTTAAGTTTGCCCACTTTGCCGCAGGCAAAACTTCGCTATCCGCAGGATAACTTCACTTCCGGAGGAAACTTCACTTGCCTCAGAGGGGCAAACTTAGTTGGCCCGGGTGGTGATATGGTAGCACAGGCAGGTTAGGATGCTGCACAGCAGCCAGCCGGCAGGGTAGGACATGGCAATGGGAATAATCTCATTGCAAATCTTACTCATTGCAAACAGGTAAATCTGCCGGAAGGCAACGAAGGAAGAAAGCATCATAATCATAGGGGCGATGGAGTTGCCGCCGCCGCGAAGGGCGCAGGCATAAACCTGGTTAAAGGCGCACAGCACATAGAAAGGCGTTAAAGTTCGCAGGAACAGATTGCCTGTTTCCACCACCGCCTGGTCGGGGATAAGGAAGCCGATAATTTGCCGGGAGAACAAAAGCACCGGCACCATCAAAATCAGCGTGCCGCCCACCGCCAAAAGCATGGCGCAGGTAACGCCCTGTTTGGCCCGCTTTTTTTGCTTTGCGCCCAGGTTTTGGCCCACAAAGGTGGTAACGGCCAAAGCAATGGACTGCATAGGCAGGAAAAGAAGCTGGTCTACTTTGATGTAGGCGGTCCAGCCGGGCATATAGATGGACTGGGGCAGGCCCTCATCGAAGTGGGTGATGTAGGACTGGACAAACACATTGGAAAAAGCGGTGACTGCCAACTGCAGCGCCGCCGGGATACCCAAAAGGAGAATTTGGCCCAGCAGTTCTTTATGAATGCGTAACTGACGGGGGCGCACCTTAACACTGCTGTCAGTTCGAAGCAAAGTGACACAGACCAGTACTGCGCTGACGCCCTGGGAGAGGATGGTTGCCAGTGCCACACCGGCAGTACCCATAGAGAATACAATAACAAACAGAAGGTCCAAGACCGTATTCATAACGGCGCAGACTACCAGGTAGTAGAAAGGTCGCTTGGAGTCGCCCACTGCCCGCAGGATACCGGCGCCCATATTGTAAAACAGCAGTCCTGCAATACCTGTAAAGTAGATGCTTAAGTAGGTGGTGGCCTCTGCCCGGTCCTGGGGGTTCAGCCCCAGAATGTTCAGCATTACAGGCATCAGCGCAAGGCCGATTGCCGTAAATGCCACTGCCAGGATGGCGGTCAGCACAATGGAAGTGTGGACCGCTTTGGATACGTTTTCCGGCTCGCCGGCACCGTAAAGACGGCTGATGACCACGCCTGCACCGGAAGCAAGGCCGGAAAAACCGCCGATGAGCATATTCACGATGGGAGTTACCGCACCCACAGCGGAAAAAGCGGAGGAACTGACATAGTTGCCTACCACGAAGGTATCCACTGTGTTATACAGTTGCTGGAAAAGGTTTCCCAACAGAAGGGGAAAGGCAAATTTCAGAATATGGCTCAGGATACTGCCCTTGGTCATATCCACTTCTGTGGTTTTTGCGCCTAAACGGCGAAGGCCGGACATACAATCACTTTCCTTTCACTCTGTCGTGACGCCAAATGCCAATCAAAATGGAGCAGATACTGAAAGCCTCGCATAGAATACCTCCGATGGAGAAAACGAAGCAGTTGTACACAAGCCACATAGGGCAGTACACAAGGCCCAGTTTGCGGACCTGTGCCGCATTTTTTAGGGAGAATGCATAGGTGGCAATCACCATAGACACCACAGGCAGTACTTCAATGGCAAAGTTGGCCGGGGTGGGGTCTTTCCCAAAGAGGGTGAAGGTCAAAATGTAAGTAAGCAGGAAGATGGCACTGAAACCGCAAAGCCAACCTTTATGCTCTGCGTGGAATTTTTCCTTATTGGAGTAGACTACCGCCCGAAAAACGGCAGCTACATTCAAAAGGCATCCGGTGAAAGAGCCTAAAAGCAGGTAGTTTATGGCAAACAGAGCGCCGCCAAACAACTGCATTACGATGATCCGTTTTTGGGACTTCTGCATAAAAGACAGAATGTTCATGGTCATTGCGACGATGCCGATTATCTGGGCGATCAGTTCCTGATGGGGCATAGAAATCCCTCCTTTTCTAAAAAAGAATGATAGCACAATGGAAAATGGATTGCAAGTATTTGGGGGAATTTTGAATTTTTCTTGTTTTTCTTGTCGGGAACTGCTATACTCTAACTAAAAGGAGGGCTGACTATGATTTATGCAGCACCCGGGGCGGTTGTGACCGGCCAGGTGGAACTGGGAGAGAATGTAAATATTTGGTATGGCGCAGTCCTGCGGGGAGACAGCGGCCAAATTTCCGTTGGAGAAGGCACAAATATCCAGGAACACTGTATCCTCCACGAAAAGACCCAGGTGGGCGCCTACTGCACCGTAGGACACCGCGCTATTTTGCACGGCTGTACGGTGGGGGAGGAAACCTTGATTGGTATGGGCTCCATTGTACTCAATGGGGCCAAAATCGGCAAACGCTGTATGGTGGGCGCAGGCAGCCTGGTGACGGGGAAGATGGACGCCCCGGAAGGCAGCCTGATTTTGGGAAGTCCTGCCAAAGTGGTAAGGCCGTTGACGCCGGAAGAAATGGCGGCTCTGAAAGAGGATGCCATTCATTATATAGAACTTGCAAAAAACAGTTTGCCTGTAAAGGTGTAAGGAGGAAATAAAAATGTTTTGTTCCAAATGCGGCAATAAACTGCCGGAGGACGCAAAGTTTTGCGACAAGTGCGGCAATAAACTGGCGGCGGTGCCTGTTGCAGAAGTTCCCGTAGCAGACAAAGTGCCCGTTGTGCAGGAAGT
>JAZNZO010000096.1:0-22174 GCA_045594945.1 Faecousia sp. | reverse complement strand
TATGATGACCCACGGTGTGGACAGCCCCTTTATTGAGTACCGGGACAGCCTGTCCGATCAAAACCCGGATAAGGAGAAGTTTGATCTGATCCTGGCGAACCCTCCCTTCAAGGGCAGCCTGGATGCGGATACCGTGTCCGCTGACCTGCTGAAGGTCTGCAAGACCAAGAAGACGGAGTTGCTGTTCCTGGCCCTGTTCCTGCGGATGCTGAAGACCGGCGGGCGGTGTGCCTGCATCGTTCCCGATGGTGTGCTGTTCGGGTCGAGTACTGCCCATAAGGCCATCCGCAAGGAACTGGTGGATAGCAACCGGTTGGAGGCTGTCATCTCCATGCCCAGCGGCGTGTTCAAGCCCTACGCAGGTGTGTCCACCGGTATTTTGATCTTCACCAAGACCGGCCACGGCGGCACGGACAAGGTCTGGTTCTACGATATGACCGCCGACGGTTACTCTCTTGACGATAAGCGTACGGAAATCAAGGACAATGATATCCCTGATATCATTGCACGTTTCCGCTCCATTCAAAGCCTTCCCCTTGAGGGGAAGGGGGACCGCGCAGCGGTGGATGAGGTGTATAACGAATTTGAAAACCCTCGTACCGCAAAATCCTTCTTCGTTCCCAAGGCTGAGATCGTGGAAAACGGCTATGACCTTTCCATCAACAAGTATAAGAAGACCGAGTATAAGCCTGTGGAGTATCCCTCCACCACCGAGATCTTCGCCGACCTGCACGAACTGGAACAGCGAATCACCGCAGGCCTTGCCGAACTGGAGGCGATGCTGTGAAAATCAAACTGAGTGATGCGTTTGATCTTCAAATGGGTAAAACACCCCCAAGAAATGATCGCGATTGTTGGGGTGAAGGTCACAAGTGGATTTCAATAAGCGATATTGGAAATGCAGGAAAATACATTGATACCACTAAGGAAGAAATTACAGATGTGGGTGTATCTAAGAGCGGTATCAAGGTAGTTCCCAAAGGTACTGTAATAATGAGCTTCAAGCTCTCTATTGGTAAAACAGCTATTACAGCCGAGGATATGTACACCAATGAGGCAATTATGGCATTTATCAATAAAGGGAAATATGAAATCGATACCAATTACTTGTATCATATGTGCAAAGGCATCGATTGGTTTGAAGGAACAAATAAGGCAGTTTTAGGCTTGACGCTTAATAAAGCTACAATGTCGGAAAAGACCATCGAGATTCCAACAATAGAAGTGCAACAAGAAGTTGTTTCCGTGTTAGACAAAATGGACGAACTGATTGCCTTGCGGAAAGAACAGCTTGCAAAGCTGGATGAGCTCGTCAAATCCCGATTTATCGAACTGTTCGGCGACCAGAAACTTAATCCGCATGACTTTGAGGTTGGCAAATTATCGGATGTTGCGGACATTTATCTTGGCTTGACTCATACCCCCGCTTATGTTGAATGTGGCAGGCCGTTTCTTTCTGTTAGAGATATTAGTTCTGGTAAGATTGACTTTTCTAATTGTCACTATATTACAGAAGAAGAGTTTAATTCTTTGCCTAATGGCGCAAGACCCAAACCTGGTGATATGCTATTTTGCCGAGTGGGAACAATAGGAAAACCTGTGATCATTCCGGAAGACGCTCCCGAATTTGGCACATTTGTCAGTGTGGGCTATTTGAGGAAGAAAGCAAAGGTAAACAACCACTATCTTAAGTCATGGATGGAAAACGATTATTTTATGCGACAAGTCTATGACAGTGTTGCGGGAGTTGCTCAAGTCAATCTCAATACAGGATGGTTAAAGAATTTTCATATTCTTATCCCACCCTATGAATTGCAACAGCAGTTTACCGCTTTTGTTGAGCAGACTGACAAATCAAAATTGGCAATCCGGCAGAGCCTCGACAAACTGGAATTGCTGAAGAAATCTTTGATGCAACAATATTTTGGATAAACCAAAAAGTGCACGAAAAAGCAACGAAAACAGCACGATTACTTTATTGTATATAATTATATCGCTTGCTATAATTATACCTGGAAGAGAGGTGCCCTTATGAACCAAGAACAGGAATATGTAAAGTTTTGGCTAAGCATCAAAAATAAGTGTGATGAAGTACAAGAAGATTACTCAAAATTGTCGGACGATAGTAAATGTCGCGTTGATAATACAATGAGAGAGATATTTCGTGCAAACACATATTTTGATGTACTAAATATAATCCACAGTCAAGCACACAGGTAGAAAGAACTATTCAAAAGTTACATTTGTCAAAAGTGGGCTTGTACGTGGAATCTGAGGTGATAAGCATGGGCTTTCCCAAAAACGTTGAAGATCAAGTTTTGGCTGCATGCGCCAGACGGTGCTGTATATGTCAGAAATTCTGTGGCACGAAAATGGAATTGCATCATATCAAGCAGCGTGCCTACGATGGGGAGGACAGTTTTGAGAATTGTATTCCGCTTTGCTTTGACTGTCACGCAGATATGGGTAAGGCAGATCCGAAACATCCCAAAGGAAAGCATTACTCTGAAAATGAGCTGCGGTTACACAGGGATAATTGGTATGCAAAAGTTGCCAGCGGTCTTGCGTTTGCTTCTGAGGATATTTCTGTTGCGGATAAGGAACTTTTTCAAGTAATTTGTTCTGCTTTCAACGATAAGGTTCAGCGGTGGATGAGGGACGAGGATTTAAGTGGAATACATCCTATGCGTTGTTTTGAAGCACTTGAGGAATTGCTGTTCAAATCAAAGAATCCTGCTTTTGAGTTCTTGAATAGCGAACTGGAATACCATCGGCAACTGCTGTTTGAAGAAATGGACGAATTTCTCTATTTCTTACATATGCATACCTTTCGCATCGGAAGAGATATGCCAGATTATTATGCAACACACCAATGGCTGGCAGACCACGGATATATTCCTAGGAATCCCAATGTTGATATGGAAGAATTTGCGCATCGCTATGAAACCCAATTTGTTGGATATGCGCGGAAAATCAACGAACTTAAAAACACGGTGTGGGATAAGTACTGTGAGTTTATCCGCTGCGGGAAAAACTTTTGTACTAAGTGACGCTAAAAGAAAGGGGAGATTGCATATGTGGGATTTGTTTATTTCACACGCATCGGAAGATAAAGACGGTTTGGTAAGGCCATTGGCTGAAGAACTGCGAAAATATGGAGTTGATGTTTGGTATGACGAATTCTCCTTGAATCTGGGCGATAGCCTTACAGAGTCCATCAACACAGGTCTATTAAATTCAAAGTTCGGTCTGCTGATAATCAGCAAAGCGTTTTTTGAGAAACGCTGGACCGATTACGAGCTGAAAAGCCTTTTGACCAAAGAGATTAATGGGCAAAAGGTTATCTTGCCTATATGGCATGATGTCGATCCGCAATATGTGGCGTCTAAGAATTTGTATCTGGCAGACAAAAAGGCAATCTCGTCTGATGAGGGAATCGAGAAACTTGCCTATGCAATTGTTAGAGTTGTGCGTCCGGATATTATTAATTCACATCTTATCAAAGCGGCTGCAAGGGCAGCAAAAACATCAGATAAGACAGAACTGGTCAAACTGAAGGATATGCATGTAATTGAAGGCGTGCGACACGAAACGCTTCCACCCCATCTTGTGATCGCATCGAGAATGTTTTCAACACTGTTTCCCCTCACTTCGCACAAAGAAGTACTAATAAACTTCGCCAAAGATGCGGATTATGACGGTGAATTTGTGTTATGGACAGTAATATCCTGTGCGTTTATTGATGCTATGAGAACATTGGGTGCTGCATATTCAGACAAAGAATTTACTGACAAGCTATTCTTCTATTTGCTGTGGCTTTCACTAAACGATGATGAATGCTGCGATAAAATTGACCTTGAGGAATCTGCAAAAAGTGTTTTAGCACAGGCCTATCTCCATCACGCAGAAGCACTTTTCCCTCTTATTAAAAACAATCAGAAGGGGTGATATTTATGTCCAACTTCAAATTCCTACTCTCTGAGGCGGGGTTTGCATCCTTTGCGGATGTGGCCATTGCGGCGGAGAAGATATTACATATTGATCCGGCGGCATGTATCTTAAATTGCCGGCGGGCGATGGAGTTTGCCATAAAGTGGATGTATTCTGTGGACAAGGAACTGGAAATGCCCTATCAGGACAATTTGCAGAGCCTCATGAGCCGGGAGGAATTCCGTCAGATCGTGGGGCAAGATATCTACACCCGGATGGACTATATCCGCATCAAAGGCAACCACGCCGCCCACTCTACCGGCAGGAAGGTGACGGAAGAGCAGGCAATGCTATGCCTGGAGAATCTGCACATTTTCCTGGACTTCGTGGCCTACTGCTATGCAGATGAGTATACAGAAACCAAGTTTGATCCGGCACTTGTACCTAACGGTGTACCTGCCGCATCTGTGCCTTCTGTTCCGGATGTAGATTTGGAAGCTTTGATGGAAGAAAATAAGGCGCTGAAAGAGCAACTGACTGCTCGCCGTGAAGAACAGCAGCAGACCTATGTGCCCAAGCCTTTGGACATTTCCGAGTACGAGACCCGGAAGTTCTACATCGACGCTATGTTGGAAGATGCAGGCTGGACAGAAGGCAAGGATTGGATCAACGAAGTGGAACTGCCCGGAATGCCCAACAAGAGTGAGGTTGGTTTTGCGGATTACGTCCTCTATGACGACGCTCACAAGCCACTGGCGGTCATTGAAGCCAAGCGCACTTGCGTAGATGTTTCCAAGGGTCGTCAGCAGGCAGAACTGTATGCCGACATTCTGGAAAAGAAGTATAAGCGCCGTCCCGCCATCTTCCTGACCAACGGATTCGAGACACACATTATCGACGGTCAGTATCCGGAACGCAAGTGCGCCACAATCTACTCCAAGCGGGATCTTGAGAAAATGTTCAACCTGCGCACTATGCGTGTATCTCTCAAGAACGTAATGGTAAAGAAGCACATTGCGGGCCGTTACTACCAAGAGGGCGCGATCAAGGCTGTTTGTGATGCTTTCGATAAGAAGAACCGCCGGAAAGCCCTGCTGGTCATGGCCACCGGCTCCGGCAAGACAAGAACGGTGATTGCTCTGTGTGATGTGCTGCTGCAGCACGGCTGGGTGAAAAATATTCTGTTCCTGGCTGACCGAAACGCACTGGTACACCAAGCTAAAAAAAGTTTCTCTAATTTGCTGCCCGACCTATCTACCACAAACTTATGCGTTGACAAGGATAATTACACGGCGCACTGCGTGTTCTCTACCTATCAGACCATGATGCACTGTATTGATAGTGTCAAAGATGAGCAGGGTAAACTCTTCACCTGCGGCCATTTCGACTTGGTGATCTGCGATGAGGCCCACCGGTCTATTTACAATAAGTACCGTGATATTTTCAACTATTTCGATGCGCCACTGGTTGGCCTGACCGCCACACCCAAGGACGAGATCGACAAGAATACCTACGAGGTCTTTGAACTGGAAAACGGTGTGCCGACTTACGGCTATGAACTTGCCCAGGCGGTTAAGGATGGCTACTTGGTGGATTTCATGTCTGTGGAGACCAAACTGAAGTTTATTGAGCAGGGCATTACTTATGATGAACTTTCAGAAGAGGATCGGGAAGCTTATGAAGCCACATTTGAAGATGAGAACGGAGAACTCCCGGAGCGGATTGTTTCTTCTGCGCTGAACGAATGGGTTTTCAATGAGGATACCATCCGTCAGGTGCTGAACATCTTGATGAACGAGGGCATTAAGATTGATTACGGTCAGAAACTGGGCAAGACCATTATCTTTGCCAAGAATCACGCCCACGCGGAGAAGATCTACGAGGTGTTCAATAAGGAATACCCCCATCTGCCCGGCTTTGCCCAAGTGATTGACAACAAGATCAATTATGCTCAAAGTTTAATTGACCAGTTTTCAGATCCCAAGCGGCTGCCCCAGATCGCCATTTCTGTAGATATGCTGGATACCGGCATCGACGTTCCGGAATGCCTGAATCTGGTGTTCTTTAAGAAGGTGATGAGTAAGGCAAAGTTCTGGCAGATGATCGGCCGGGGCACCCGTTTATGTGCCGGGCTGCGGGATGGCGAAGATAAGGACAAGTTCTATATTTTTGACTTCTGTGGAAACTTTGAGTTCTTCCGTATGCATAATGGTAATCCCACCACTGTTCAGGTGGCACTGCAGGGCGCTATTTTCAGTTTGAAGGCACAAATCGCCTTTAAGCTGCAGGATATTGCCTATCAAACACCGGAACTGATTACTTTCCGATGTGGCCTGGTGGAGGATATGGTCCGTAAAGTGCGGGAACTGAATAAGGAGAATTTCGCGGTCCGCCAGCACCTGAAGTATGTGGAACTTTATGCCAACCCGGACAGCTATGTTGCGCTAACTTACGAAAATACGTTGCAGATGCGGGAAGAATTGGCACCTCTGATTACTCCCGATGCGGACGAAGCAAAGGCAGTTCGTTTTGATGCGCTGATGTACGGCATTGAACTGGCTTACCTGATGGGGAAGAAGTATGCCAAGGCCAGAACTGACCTTTATAAGAAGGTTAGCGCCATTGCTTCTGTTTCCAATATTCCGGAAATTATGGTGCAGAGTGAACTGATTAACAAGATTCTGCACACGGATTATCTGGAAACGGCAGGCATCAATGAGTTTGAGCATATTCGGGAGAACCTGCGGGAATTGATAAAGTACATTCCTTTCGAAAGAGCAACCTATACCACTAATTTCAGCGATGAAATCCTGACGATGGAGTGGAATGAGTCGGAACTGGAAAATGACGATCTGAAGAACTACAAAATGAAAGCAGAGTTCTATATTCGGCAGAATCAGGACAATGCGGTGATTGCCAAACTGAAGACAAACAAACCGCTGAACAGTGACGATCTAAAAGCGTTGGAAGACATACTTTGGAACGAACTGGGTACGAAGCAGGATTACGAAAATGAGTATGGTGACAAGCCTTTGGGTGAGTTCGTCCGGGAGATCGTGGGCTTGGATATGAATGCCGCTAAAGAGGCATTTGCTGCATTTTTGAATGATACTTCTCTGGACAGCAATCAAATCTATTTCGTAAACCAAATCGTGGAATACATTGTCCACAATGGTATAATGAAAGATATGTCCGTCTTGCAAGATGCGCCATTTACCGACAATGGCAGTATTGTGGAAGTGTTTACAGACTTGAAGGTTTGGGTTGGTATTAAAAATGTGATTGACCGGATCAATGCAAACGCAATTGCTGCATAATTAAAGGAGAAAACCATGCTGACAATAGAAAGAGCGAAAGAATTATTAGCCACCACTACAACGCAGGAGCATCTTTACTTACATGCAAAGAATGTGGCCGTTGCGATGGGCGGCCTTGCAAAGCACTTTGGTGAGGATGGGCAGCACTGGACTGCCATTGGATATCTCCATGACTATGATTATGAGCAGCACCCGGAGGAACATCTGCAACATACCCGTGAGCCTTTGCTTGCTGCCGGGCTGACAGAGCAGGAGGTTCGGGCAATTCTGGCGCACGGCTACGGCCATTGCAACGATGTAGAGCCTGTTTCCAATATGGAGAAGGCACTGTACACCGTTGACGAACTGACGGGCATTATTCAGGCTGCTGCACGGATGCGTCCTATGGGCATCACCGATATGGAAATCGGCAGTTTTATGAAGAAATTTAAGGACAAGAAGTTTGCCGCCAAGTGTGACCGGGAAATTATCCGCAAGGGTTGCGAAATGCTGGGCATGGAAGTGAAAGAAGTGGCGGAAATTTGCATAGAAGCCATGAAAGTTCACGCAGAAGAACTCCAAATCGGCCCGAAAGCATAACACTTTTGTTTTCTGTCTTACAAAATATGCCTCCCCTGGGAAAGGGGAGGCTTTTTCTGCTTTCTGGGCAATATACTCATGCAGGGGGTGTATGTATGAAGGAAAAAATTCCTGTCTGGCAGATGGTTGGGTTTATGTTTACGTGCATATTGGGGACTTTTCTGCATTTCTTGTTTGATTTGTCCGGAAGAAACATTGTGGCGGCTCTTTTCTCGGCGGTGAATGAGTCCATTTGGGAACATATGAAACTGCTGTTTTATCCAATGGCGATCTTTGCCGTCATAGAGTACTTTGCCTGGGGCAAAGAAACGCAAAACTTTTGGTGCATTAAACTTATGGGCATTCTGTTGAGCCTTATTCTAATTCCGGTGATGTACTATACCTATACCGGCATTTTAGGAGTAAGTGCGGACTGGTTTAATATTGCCATTTTCTTTTTAGCCGCCGGCACAGGCTATTTTGTGGAAACAAAACTGTTTCAAAGGGCGTTTGCCTGTCCGGTGCCAGTCTGGGTGGCCATAGGGATTTTGTGCCTGATTGCGCTGGCTTTTACGGTTTTCACGTTCGCAACTCCGGAAATTCCTTTCTTCCGGGATCCTCAAGACGGCTCCTACGGTTACCGGCCTGTCTGAAAATTAGCCCTCACATTTTTGCAGAAAAAGAAGGAAAAAGGACGGGCAGTAGCCCATAGGGTTATGGTGGAGGTGAGGCCTGTGATTGCCGCTGTATGGCTGATGCTCAGCGGACTTCTGTACAGCCTGCAACTTTCCACCGGGAGTTTTCCCAAGCCACTGACCCGGCAGGAAGAAGAAAAATACTTAGAAATGGCCGCCCAGGGGGACCTGGAGGCCCGAAATATACTGATTGAACGGAATTTGCGCCTTGTTGCCCACATAATGAAAAAGTACTATGCCCAAACCGCAGACCAGGAAGATTTAATTTCTATAGGCACTATTGGACTTATTAAGGGGATAACGACCTTTGACCACACAAAGGGGGCAAGGCTTGCCACCTATGCTGCCCGCTGTGTGGAAAATGAAATTCTTATGTACTTCCGTTCCCAAAAAAAGAGCGCCCAGGATGTGTCGCTGTCTGACTATATTGAAACCGGCAACGATGGGGCAGCACTGCAATTGATGGATGTGGTCAGCGACCGGGAAGACCTCCTGGAAAATATATGTCATAAGGAAGACAGGAAGAAGGTCTGTCGGGCGGTGGATACGGAACTATCTGAGCAGGAAAGACAGGTGATTCTGCTTCGTTATGGTTTAGGCGGAGGGCAGCCTCAACGGCAGCGGGAGGTGGCCAAAGTGCTGAATATCAGCCGCAGTTATGTATCCCGCATTGAAAAGCGGGCGCTGGAGAAACTCCGCAGGGTGCTGGAATAAAAGATTGCTATTTGCCCGAGAAAGATATATAATAAATCAAAACTTTCCTTTACAAAGGAGCAACTATGGTAATAAAAAAGGAACTTTTGCCCGGCGTAACCTTGCGATGCTATCCCGATGACCGGTTTAAGCAGGCGCGGCTCAGCGTGCAATTTGTGCGTCCTATGTGCCGGGAGGAGGCGGCGATGAATGCCCTTCTGCCTGCCCTTTTGCTGCAGGGAACCAAAAACTATCCCGATGCCCGGGCGGTAACCATCCGCTTAGATGAACTCTATGGCGCCAGTGTAGGCACGCTTGCCCGGCGGGTGGGAGATTATCAGACAACGGGCCTGTATATGGCCTTTTTGGATGACCGCTTTTCCCTGGGTGGGGAGCCGGTCCTTGCACCTATGATAGAAATGACCCGGGAACTGTTATTTTCTCCGGCCACAGAAAACGGGGTCTTTGTGGCAGAGTATTTGGAAAATGAAAAGCGGAATTTGATTGCCGCCATCGAGGCCCAACGCAACGATAAGCGGCTTTATGCCGCTACCCGGCTGACCCAGCATATGTGCCGGGCAGACTCTTTGGGCGTGCCCCGGTTAGGTACAGTGGCCGATGTGCAGGCGATCACCCCGGAAAACCTGTATGCCCACTATAAGAAGGTTTTGCAGGAAAGCCCTCTTGAAATTTTCTATGTTGGAAACGAAGAGCCCAGTCTGGTTGCAGACCATTTGAAAGGGATGCTTTGCGACTTGCCCCGGGACTATAAAGGGTTGCCGCCCCAGGGAGATTTCCGGGATGCCGGTGGCGGCAGTTTTGAGGAGACTCTGGATGTGGCCCAGGGAAAACTCTGTATGGGCTTTGTAACTCCCGTTACACTCCGCACGCCCCAGTTTGCGGCCATGCAGGTAGTCAACACCCTCTTTGGCGGGGGGATGACCAGCAAACTCTTTATGCAGGTCCGGGAAAAACTTTCCCTTTGCTATGACATCGGTGCTTCCTATCACGGAAGTAAGGGTATTGTGTCTGTTTCTGCCGGTATTGACTGCCAGAAAGTGGAGCAAGTGAAGGCGGAAATTCTTAACCAGTTGCAGGCCATTCGGGACGGTGTGTTTACCGGGGAGGAACTCCATGCCGCAAAACAGGCCATTTGCACCAGTTTGCAGACCACCCACGACAGCACAGGCAGCATTGAAAGTTACTATTCCACTACTGCACTCAGCGGCCTGGGAATGGACCCGGAAACCTATATTCGGGCGGTGGAGCAGGTAAGCAGGGAAGAGGTGGCGGATTTGGCGAAAACCATCAAGCTGCATACGGTATATTTTCTGAGGGGGACACAGCAGTGAGTTACAAAAACTATGAAAACCTCTCGGAAAAGGTCTATCGCAAAACCCTGCCCAGTGGTTTACAGGTGATGGTTGTCCCTCGTCCCGGTTTTACCAAGAAACTTGCCTATTTTGTTACGGATTTCGGCGCGATTGACCTTTCTTTTACACTCAACGGAGAAAAAATGGAATTGCCCCAGGGCACAGCCCACTATTTGGAGCATAAACTTTTCGATATGCCGAACTTTGATGTGTCTGCCCGATTTGCGGCTTTGGGCGCTTCGGTGAATGCCTTTACCAGTTATGATATGACTGCCTATTATTTCCTTTGCACCGAGCATTTTGAGGAAAACCTGGCCCTTTTGGTGCAGTTTGTCAGCACCCCTTATTTCACGGAAGAGAGCGTGCAAAAAGAGCAGGGGATTATCGGCCAGGAAATAGGGATGAATACCGACAATCCGGATACCCGGATCTTTGAAAGCCTGATGTGCTCCATGTATGAAAAGCACCCCATTCGCAACCCCATTTTGGGCACAGTGGACTCGATTGCAAAGATTACACCACAGGTGCTTCATAATGCCCACAGGGCATTTTATCAGCCGGAGAATATGCTCCTTTGCGTGGTGGGCGATGTGGAACCGGAGGCGGTCTGCCGCATTGCCCAGGAAAATCTGCCTGCCGCAGAACCGGTGCAGGTGGAACGGCAAACCCATTTCCTGGAAGAAATGTCTTGCCAAAAGGGGCTTACAGAGTGTAAAATGGATGTGGCGATGCCCACCTTCCAGCTTGGCTTCAAATGCGAAAACCCCGGTTTTGGGGAAAAGGCAGTTCGGCAGGAGATGGTGGCGGATTTGGCGGCGGAAATGCTTTTCGGCGAGTCCTCTGCCCTGTATCTGCAAATGTACCAGGAGGGCCTTATTGACAGTTCCTTTGGCGGCGGCTTTGAAACTATCAAGGGGATGGGTGTTTTGAGTGCATCCGGTGACAGTTTCGATGCTCTGGCGGTGCGTGACAGAATTCTCGAAGAGGCCCAAAAGATTTTGGCGGAAGGGCTGGAGGAAAAAGCCTTTGCCCGGATTAAGCGAAGCACTCTGGGCCGCAGAATGCGGGATTTGGATAGTTTTGATTCTCTGTGTTTCCGCATTTGCGCCTACCATTTTTCCGGCTATGACTATTTTGATTTCGCGAACCTTTATGCCGAGATACAGCCCTCGGAAGTGGAGGACTTTATCCGCAAGGTGGTAGTGCCGGAGCGGTGCTGTGTAAGCCTTATTTATCCTAATAACCAGGAGGTATAATATGTTTTACGAAAGTTACGATCCCAGCAATTATACCGGGATTTCTTTCCCCGGGCTGGGATTGGAAATAAACCCGGACCGGGTTCTGCAAATTGGTTCCTTCTCCATCCACTACTATGGCTTGATTATTGCCATCGGTCTTGCATTGGCGGTGGTCTACGGCCTGCGCAGAAAAAAGGTGTTTGGGCTGACCGAAGATGATATTCTGGACGGCGCTTTATTAATCGTACCCTTTGCTATTATTTGCGCCCGGGCATACTACTGCGCCTTTTCCTGGGATAGTTTTAAGGATAATCCTATCTCCGTTTTGTATATCTGGAACGGCGGCATTGCTATTTACGGCGGTGTGATCGGCGCGGCTTTGGGTATTTTGGTTTACTGTAAAGTAAAGAAACTCAGCATCGGTGCCACACTTGACTTGGTGGCATTGGGCTTCCTTATTGGCCAGGCCATTGGCCGCTGGGGCAACTTTATGAACAGAGAGGCCTTTGGCGCTCCCGTATCTGAAAATTACTTTATGGCGATGGGCCTGTTTAACCGGTACTTGGGAGAATACCAGTATTTCCACCCCACATTCCTGTATGAGTCTTTGTGGAACGCAGTTGGGTTTGCGGCCCTCCACTTCCTTTCTAAGAAGCGGCAGTATGACGGCCAGATTGCCCTTGGCTATGTTGCCTGGTATGGCCTGGGCCGGACCATTATTGAAGGCCTGCGGACCGATAGCCTTTGGTGGGGCCCTTTCCGGGTGAGCCAGCTTTTGGCGGCAATCAGCTGTGTGGCGGCAGTGGTAGTGCTGCTGATGCAAGCCTTCCGTGTCCATGACCGGGCTAACCTCTATGTAAACAAAGTGGCAGCAAAGGCTGCCGAAGCGGAAGCACCGGCAGATGGGGAAGAAGTCCCTGCAGAGGAAATTGCGGAAGAAACGGAAGAACCCGCAGAAGAATAAGAAAAGGCGTATTTAAGGCACACTTCCTTGCGAAGTGTGCCTCAATGATATCCGTTCCTTTGCGGAACGGGTGATATACCTTCGGTATGATATCGCTCTGCGAGCGATGATATGCCTTTGGCATATTAATGAGCGGATAGTATATCATGTTTTCACGAAGTAGAAACATATCATACGGCGAAGCTGTATATCATAACTCGTTAGAGATATATCATTCTTTACGCACCAAAAAATAATTATTTTTTTCGGCAAGTATTTACCTTTCTCAAGGTATGTAACCCACTATGACACTTTCAAATTTTTTGAAAGTGTCATTTTATATTTGCATAGAAAAACGGAGACTATTTCTTTATGAAGTGTCTACGTTCGGCGTGCCTTTTTTTACCGAATATACAAGCCTGCGTGTTTCATATACTTTCTAATAAGGAGGGAGTATATGAAAAAGAATTTGCTGTTTTATGCCTTGGCGATTGTTTGTTTACTGACAGTACTTTTAGTGCCGTTTGATGCTGAGAGAGCCATACAGACGGCTTCCTGGGGGCTGCATTTTGGGACAGAGGGGCAAGCGCCCCAGGGGACAGAGGATGCCAATCACTTAAGAAAATTGGATGCAGCTTACATAGGGGATACTTCCCAAAAGATTTTGTATCTTACCTTTGATGCGGGCTATGAAAACGGCAATACTGCCAAAATCCTGGATGTGCTGAAAAAACATCAAGTGCCGGCAGCCTTCTTTTTGGTGGGCAACTATATGGAAAAGAACAAAGACTTGGTTCGGCGGATGGTGGATGAAGGCCATATTGTGGGCAACCATACCATGCACCACCCGGATATGCAGAAGAAAGAGGGGGCTTCCTTTGCCAAAGAACTGACGGATTTAGAAGACTTGTTCCGGGAAATTACGGGCAAGGAACTGCCAAAATACTATCGGCCTCCCCAAGGTCTTTACAGCCAAAAAAATTTGGAAACAGCCCAGTCTTTGGGATATAAAACCGTATTTTGGAGTCTTGCCTATGCAGATTGGGACAACAATAAGCAACCTACCTGGGATTATGCCTTTTCCAAACTTATTCCCCGCATCCACAACGGCGCGGTGCTGCTCCTGCACAGCACCTCTAAAACAAATGCAGAAATTTTGGACGAACTTTTGACCCGCTATAAAGAAATGGGGTATTCTTTTGCCTCTTTAGATGCCTTGTTTCAATGAAGAAAGCCGGGAAGATGTCAAAAATGGCATCCTCCCGGCTTTTTGGTGACAGATGGGAAAAATCTTTTCTTTAGAGCCGTTGCGTCCGGGGCGAAACTGTGCTATAATAGACGAAATTTGTAAAAGGAGGAGTGCGCCGTGCGTGTTACCCAAGTAGAAATCGAAAAAGTAGATGCGGAAAAACTGTTGGCTGCTGCCAATCCGGACGGGGCGCTGCTTTACCTGTACTTAAAGTGCGGCAATCCTATGGACAGTGCCGCGCAGGACCTGCATATGAGTGAAACCCGGCTTCAATGTGCCGGTGCAACCCTGCGGCAGATGGGCCTTTACAGGGAAGAAAAGATTCCTGTAGTGATGGGGGAACGGCCCCGTTACACAGAAGAGGATGTTTTGAGCGCCCAGCAGGATATGGATTTTATTTCCCTTCGCCGGGAACTGGAACGGATTTTGGGAAAAACCTTGACCACCGAGGAACTGAAAATCCTTTTGGGGATGATTCGTTACCTGGGTATGCCTACAGAAGTGATTTTCATGCTGGTGTGCTACTGCCGCGAAAGAGCCAAACAAAAAGGCCGACTTCGCCTGCCCACTTTGCACAGCATCGAGAAGCAGGCCTATGCCTGGGCAGAGCAGGGGATTGATACCGTAGAAGAGGCTGCGGCCTTTATCCAAAAGCAGAATGTGCAGGATACCAAGTTAGAGAAGTTAAAAATAATTCTGCAAATTCGGGGCAGAAGTCTCACCCAGGCAGAAGCGAAGTATGCAAATGCCTGGCTGGAAATGGGCTTTACGGAAGACGCGCTGGCCCTTGCTTATGAGCGAACCTGCCTGAATACAGGCGGCCTTAGCTGGGCCTATATGAATAAGATTTTGCAGCGTTGGCATGAGGCCGGCCACCATAGCGCCCAGCAGGTAAAGCAGGGAGAAAAACGTACACCCGCCAAGGGCGCATCCGGCCAGTTGGGACAAGCAGAACTGGATGCCATCGCCCGTGTGCTGAAGGAGGTATAATATGCCCTATAGCAGTGAAGTAATTGGTCGCGCCAGACAGCGGCTGGAAAATGAAAAAACAGAGAAACGTTCCCGCTATTATGCGGCGTTAGAGCAGGCCTACCGGGAAGTCCCCCGTCTGCGGCAGATTGATGGGGCTATGAAACAAAATGTTGCCCAGGCGGTCCAGAGCGCTTTTTCCGAAGGGCCGAAAGCAATGACCCGGGCGCAAAAAGAAAACGAAGCATTGCAAAAGGAATGGGATGCTTTGGTGGCAGCCAATTTCCCCCAGGGTTTCTTGGACGAAACCCCGTATTGCCCCCACTGCGGTGGATTAGGCTATGTGGGCAAGCAGATGTGCAGTTGCCTGGCAGAACTTTGCCGCCAGGAACAAATGGAAGAGGTAAAGAACCTGGCCTGCGGCCAGGCAAGATTTGAAGACTTCCGGCTGGACTACTATTCCGACCGGGCAGACCCCAAAATCGGTGTCAGTCCCCGGATGCTTATGGAGCAGAATTTCCGCCTTGCCAAGCGGTTTGCCCAGCAATTCCAGGGCAATCTGCTGTTTGTAGGCGGTACAGGTTTGGGAAAAACATTCCTGTCTTCCTGCATTGCCACTGCTGCTGCCTGCCAAGGCTACAGCGTTACTTATGAAACGGCTTCCCATATGTTCAGCAATATGGAAAAGAGCCGCTTTAGTCCCGATGAGAAAACACAGCAGATTGTCCGTCGGTACGAAGAATGCGACCTTTTGATTATTGATGATTTGGGAACGGAACTACCCGGTAATTTTGTTACCGCTGCCCTATATAATTTAGTAAATGATCGGCTTTTGTCCGGAAAGCCTATGGTGATTTCCACCAATCTGACCATTGATGAAATCAGAAACCGGTATTCTGCCCAGATTGCATCCCGTTTACAGGGCAATTTCCAAGGCTTGACCTTCTTGGGCGAGGATATCCGGGTTCTGAAAAACAGAGGAGTACTTGTATGAAATATGGCATCCTTTTTGATTTGGATGGCACACTGCTGGACACTTTGGAAGATTTGACCATTGGCGTTAATCACGGCCTTGCACAGTTTGGACTGCCTACCAGAACGGCGAAGGAAATCCGCAGTTTCCTGGGCAACGGCGCCCGGCAGTTGGTGGCGCTTTCTATGCCCGGCCTGCCTACAGACCCTCCGGTTGATGAGGTCCTGGCAGCTTACAGGGCTTACTATAAAGACCATACCGTAGACCATACAAAGCCCTATGAAGGGATTTTGGAAGCCTTGAAAGAATTGGAAGGTATCCCGATGGCGGTGGTATCCAACAAGCCGGACCGGGAAACGGTTAGCCTGTGCGCGGCATTTTTTCCCGGCATTTTAGCGCGTGGCGAACGGCCGGAATGCCCCCGAAAGCCTGCTCCGGATATGCTTTATGCCGTAATGAAGGATTTGGGTGTGGATACCTGCATTTATGTGGGCGACAGCGATGTGGATGTGCGTACCGCCCAGGCCGCAGGGGTCAAATGCCTCAGCGTTTTGTGGGGCTTCCGGGACGAAAAGGATATCCGCGCTGCCGGAGCCACCCACTTCTGCCAGGATCCTAAGGATATGGCGGCTATACTCAGAGAAATGATGGAGTAAACGACTATGAAAAGGATCTTAGCATTTATAGTGGCAGTATTGCTTCTTTGCAACATGGTTCCACTTTCTATGGCCGTTCAGGCAGAGGAAGAACCTCTGGTGGATTTTATTGTGGATGTGGAAGGAGGGAGAAGTCCCCGAATCTTGCTCCTGGCAGATCCCCAAATTATGGATCCCACTCAGATGGGTGAGGAAGGCGGCACCGACAAGCGCTTAGAGGACCTGGAAGAGCGCTGCTTCCGCTACATTCGCCAGGTGGTGAATAACACCAAGCCGGATCTGATTTTGACTGCGGGAGACATTGTCTACGGCCAGTATGACCACAGCGGTGAAGCCTTTGGGGAACTGGTGAAATTCTTTGACGGCTTCGGCATTCCCTGGGCGCCGGTCTACGGCAATCACGATGCGGAAAGCAATATAGGTGTGCTGTGGCAGAATGCGCAGTTTGAAAATGCAGAGCATTGTTTGTTCAAAAAGGGGGAAGTGACCGGCAACGGCAACTATACTGTGGGCATCCGCCAGAACGGTAAACTGACCCGTGTGTTCTTTATGATGGATTCCAACGGCTGTGATAACCCCGGCAAAAATTCCATTATGTATGTGATGCCCGGTGGTGTAGGCTTTATGGAAGACCAGGTGGAATGGTTCACCCGGCAGGGAGCGGCAATTAAAGAGGCAAACCCCGATGCGAATTTCAGTTTTGTATTCCATATTCCTTTCAAGATCTTCACAGAGGCCTTGTCTTCTGTACCGGTAGGGGATATGGGCTTGACGGCTAAGGGAAATGAGAATTTTGGATATATGCCCTACCAAAATTGCGGTGTGGACTGGGATAGAAACCATGCAATCTACAACGCTATGAAGGATATGGGGACGGATTCTATTATGGTGGGCCATTGGCACACCTTGAGCGCATCTGTTGTGTATGACGGCGTCCGGTTTATGCTTGGACAAAAGAGTTCTACTTACGATAGCGCAAATTACAAAACAGACGATGGCACAATCGTTGGCTCCAAGGATATCGCCGCAGGTGAGCCGTTGGTTGGTGGCACTTTGATGTTGATGGACGAGCAGACCGGCGATTTCACAGATTTTGAAATTGTGCTCTATAAAGAAGAGCCTGCGGAAAAAGAACCTGGTGAGCTTGCCCGGTGGCTTCCTGTGATCTGCGCAGTTCTGCCTGCGATCCTGGCGGCTTTTGTAGTATTCCGCAATAAAAGAGACTAAAAAACCGTGAGGGAATGAAGTCACCCCAAAAGTTAGACACTTTTGGGGTGCATATACCTCACGGTTTTTTTGATGATACGATTAACCTGCGCTGAAGTAATTTGCCTGAGAAAGGGTTTCCTTGGGAAGTTCCACCGTCATAAACCAGCCGGCTTCCTGGGCTTTCAGTTCGCCATTGGGGCGGCTTTCCGTAATGGCAATGTGCAGTTCCTCACCATCAAGTGCGGCACCTGTCAATTTGTAGCCAATAGAAGTGCTTTCAGAGGGAATGTAGACCACTACGATGCCCTTTTCCTGGAAGAAGGCTTCGTCATAGCGAGCTGCCACTGTGCTGAAAGGCTGGGTGCCGTTGGCAGATGCATTCAAAGAGAAGTAGTTGCTTGCAAGGGTGGAGAAACTCTCCAGTTCCTGCTGATTTTTGATGCCGACTGCCACATAGGTAAGCTCGTTCTTATAGGCATAGGTATTGGTAATGGGGTAGTAAGTATAACGAAGGGCATAGTCGCCATCTTCGTTGCTGCCTACCCAGGAAAGATGATAGGGGAAAGGCCCGTCACTGGTGTCGATTACGATTACTTCCGGCTTTTCACCGATGCCCAACTGATACCGTAGCTGCGGGATAGCACCATCGTCAAAAAGTTCCGGCGCAAGATAGGAAGAAAGGGGATTCACATAGGGAGTAACGGTAATCTTCTCCGGTGCGATGTCGTAGGTAGAAAGAATGCGTTTCATTTCTTCCAAATCGGCGTGGTTTATATTCATCAACTGCATAAAAGGATCATCGATTTGACCGGTGGGGAACAGGGAGCAGTGGTATAGTCCCGGTGCAAACATGGCAACATAAACGGTCAGACCGTTGGTAGCATCCAAGTCAAGGAAAGAGGCATACTGCTCTTTTATTTCGGCGGGAATTTCTACCGCACCAGGGGTGGATTCTCCCTTAGCCGCAGGGGTGCAGCCGATCAATAAAAATGCCATCATAATGGCTAAAAGCCAAGCAATTGATTTCTTTAAGTGAAACATAGCAAAAAACTCCTTATGTAGATTGATTACATCTTACACGAATTTTGCACAATCGTCAAGTGAGCATAGGCTGAATTTGCGCTCCTTTTGCCGCTAAAGATAGCGCTTCCGGGATTTTGGTAAAATCTGCCACCAGGCTGGTTGGTTTTCCCTGTGGGTCATCCTGCCCAAAGGGGACAAAGAAATAATGTTTTCTGGAAAGGAGCCTGCCGATATTCTCTGCTGCCCGTGCAAGGCCGTCGTTGGTGGAAACAGCCAGCAAAATGGGGCGCCCATTTCTTAGATGACTTTTTGCAGCCATCGTTACTGGCCCATCTGCAATCGAATGGGCCAGTTTTGCAAGAGTATTTCCGGTGCAGGGGGCAATTACCAGCACATCCAACAGTTTCTTGGGACCGATAGGCTCTGCCTGCTCAATGGTATGGATGGGCTCCCGTCCGCAAATACGGGTAGCCCTTTCTATATGTTCTTTGGCAGTGCCGAAACGGCTGTCGATGGTGTAGGCGTTTTGGGAGAAAATGGGGATAACGGTGTGTTCCCGGCTGATTTGTTCCATAAGAGGAAAAACCCGGCTGAAAGTACAAAAAGAACCGCAAAGGGCGAAACCTACATTCATACTGTCCTCTCCTTAATATAATATAGTATACGACGGGCCATTTGTTTTCCTGCGGCGGCGGGGGCCATTTTCCCTGGAAGCCCCCTTGCCCAAATTACGTCCGGGCCGGTCAGTCCCGGCTTGGATGCCAAGTCGATCTTCAGAGCATTTCCTTTGCAGTCCGGTAAAATCAGCACCGGCGCTGTATTAAAAATAAGGTCATAGGAAGAAGCATCTATTTCCGCAATGGACACAGTTTCATATCCCAAGGCCTCCAATATGGCCCGGTCCCGAAGATTGCGGACTGCTACAGTTACCTTCGTGTCCAGCCGCCGCATTACCTCTGCCAAACACTTTCCAATCCGTCCCCAACCGATGATAAGACAGTTGCAATCCCGGAAAGTGGTGTCCAGCCGTTCTGCGGCCAAAGCCATAGCGCAATGGGCGGTGATGTGTGCATTTTGGCAAACATAGTCCTCATCTTGCAGAAGATCAATAACCGGTCGGTTGCCCAGTAAGTCCCGGGGAAGATTTCCGCCGATTATGGTTGCAGTGGGGCAGAGGTTACCCAAAACTTCCTGCAAAGGCCCGTCACCTTTAATGTGTAAGTGCTCATCTACAGAGGGGATAGGTAAAAGTAAATGAGTCACCGGGTCGGTAAGACAAGAGGTGAAGGGATACCCTTCTGCCATCAATTGGTTCACGCAATAATCAAGAGCCCCGGAGCGGCCGGCGGTAGCAAATAAATAGTGACGCATACAATCACCCTTTCTTTGCCACATTATGTGAATGAACCCTCTCTTGTGCTTGATTTTTCACGAAAATTCGTTATAATATAAGTAAGAGGTGAGAAGATGAAACGACTTGGATTTATTCACGATATGATGGATGTGAAAGTTCTGATTTTGTTCGTAACGGCCCGTAGTAATTACCCTATGACAAATCAGGAAATTTATGAACTATGTTATCAGGATGAGTGCCTGAGTTACTTTGATGTGTGTGCCGCTTTGCCGGAGATGGTGGAGTCGGGTCATCTGGAAGTGGCCGAGGATAAATATACCATTACGGAAAAAGGTCGGCAGGACGGCGCTATCACGGAAGATTCCCTGGCTTTTACTGTTCGCCAAAGCGCAGAAAATGCTGTCGCCAAGTTTAACCGGCAAATTCGCAGGAGCAGTTATGTAAAAACCCAAATTCTCCCCCGGGAAAAGGGAGACTATTCTGTGGTGATGTCTTTGGATGACGATATGGGCAACCTTATGACGATGGAACTGGTAGCCCCGGACCGACGGCAGGCAACCCGCCTGAGCCGCCTGTTTGAAATCCAGGCAGAAGCTGTTTATAACGGCGCAATGAATACTCTTTTGCAGGCAGAAGGACAAATCGACTGATTTTTGAATCTTGTAAATATACTATTGTATTACACCGGGATACCGGTGCAAATAGAAAGGAGCTGCCGCATATGAAATTTCAGTTTAGTGAGAAGAAAGTAAAACTGCCGGGAAATGTCCACGCCTATGCCGAGAAAAAGGTAATGAAGCTGGCACGGTTCTTTGAGGAGGATGCGGAAGCACTTGTCACCTTTTCTGTAGAAAAGAACCGGAATAAGGTGGAACTGACCGTTCATGGCGCAGGCACCTGGTTCCGGGCCAGCGAAAGCACTTCCGATATGTTTGCATCTATTGATGCTGCCGTTGGTACTATCGAGGGTCAAATTCGCAAGAACAAAACCCGCCTTGCCCGCCGCCTGCGGCAGGATGCTTTTACCCGCACGGTTGAGGAAACATCCTTTGCTGCAGAAGAACCGGAAGAAAAGCTGGAAATTGTCAAGGTCAAGTCCTTCTACTTTAAGCCTATGACCAGAGAAGAAGCAGTTTTGCAGATGAACTTGCTGGAGCATAATTTCTTCGCCTTCCGGGATGAAGATAACGGGGGGACGTTTGCCGTTGTTTACCGGAGAAATGACGGTGGCTACGGCCTGATTGACGACATTGAATAGTAGAAAATTCGACCAATTTGGGGCCTCGAAAGAGGCCCTAAAAATTTTTTAGAAATTTGAAAAATTTTGCTTGACATTGGAATGTGCCTGTGATATTATAACCAGGCTCACCGCTCAGCGGGCGAGTAAATGTACCTTGTAAATTGAATAACGCAAAGACGAAATGAACACCTTGGACAATTAATGGATTGTTTAAGCGTAAGCGAAAAAACAGCCAACGAAAATTCTTGAGTAAATTTGCTAGTACAAATTATTCAAAAAACTGATTTTAGAGCCGCAAGGCTTTAAGATACCATTTTTTGAGAGTTTGATCCTGGCTCAGGACGAACGCTGGCGGCGTGCCTAACACATGCAAGTCGAACGGGGTTGCGGGAGCTTGCTCCTGCAGCTTAGTGGCGAACGGGTGAGTAACGCGTGAGGAACCTGCCTTTCAGTGGGGGACAACAGTTGGAAACGACTGCTAATACCGCATAATGTATCGAGGGGGCATCCCCTTGATACCAAAGCTTTATGTGCTGAAAGATGGCCTCGCGTCTGATTAGATAGTTGGTGAGGTAACGGCTCACCAAGTCTGCGATCAGTAGCCGGTCTGAGAGGATGAACGGCCACATTGGGACTGAGATACGGCCCAGACTCCTACGGGAGGCAGCAGTGGGGAATATTGGGCAATGGGGGAAACCCTGACCCAGCAACGCCGCGTGAAGGAAGAAGGCCTTCGGGTTGTAAACTTCTTTTA
>JAZNZO010000095.1:0-37560 GCA_045594945.1 Faecousia sp. | reverse complement strand
CACGAAATGCAGTTCCTTGATGATTTTCTCCGACAGCGCAGAGCCTGCCTGATCGATCACCATATCGATGCAGCGGAAGTGGTTAGCTGTCTCGATCACATCATCCACGTTGACTGCTTCATTTTCAAAACCGATGGTGTTCGTCTCAAAGATGTACCGAGTCTGATCGCGAGTAAGCCGGCTTCCCTCAATATGGTTAGAGTTATAGGTCAGATCGATCTGCACCTTATGGTAGATACCACCGGTCATCTTAGCAGCTTTCTGCTCTTTCAGAATCTGCAGCAATGTAGGTGTATCGTTTTTCTTGTTGGCTCTTTCTGGCTTCTGGGCATTCTCCGGAATATACCAAGTTTTGCCGATAAGCTTGGCATTGGGAATTCTGCCGTGAGCGCAGTAATTCCGCACGCTTCGTTCAGAAAGTCCCCATTTTTCAGCCATTTTTGCCACAGATATATATTCCATAGTTACCTCCCGGCAAGTTTTCTTGAGTTTATTATACCATATTATCGGCAAAATTTCAATACAGTTTTGTTTTTTGTCAAGTTTTATTGCCGATAAATTGATGTTGATCATACAAAGATTTTGACATTTTTGCAAAACCTATTGACAAATATCTATGTGATGCATATAATGATACATAGATAAACGTCTATAGGAGGTGCTTCGAGTGGACGAAAGAAAAACGGCGTTGATTTTCAAAGCCTTTTGTGATGAAAACCGCATCCGCATTTTGAAGATGCTGACAAGCGGCGAAAAGTGTGCGTGTAAAATGCTTGAGGAACTCAATGTTACCCAGCCTACGCTGTCCCACCATATGAAGATCCTTTGTGACTCCGGTGTAGTAGTTGGTCGCAAGGAAGGCAAATGGATGCACTATTCCATTTCAAGTGAGGGAGCAAAGGTTGCGGCAGATTGCTTAAAGGAACTTACATCTACCCCGTGTGGATGCGAAAACAAGTCGTGTTGCGAAAAGTAAGGTAAGTCAAATCTTTTCCGCACGACTTCCTTTAAGAGCTATATATAGATACATTTGAATATGTTTATATGTGAAAGGAGATTTTTATATGCAAATCTTAAAAACAGTGTGGGATTTCTTCCAAACAGAAGTCCTCGGAATGAGTTGGCTTAATCGGCTCATTGGAACAATATTGAACGCTTGCGGATTAGATACCACAGGCAGAATCGGCGGCAGCGTTCAGTTCTTTATCTACGATACAATCAAGATTATGGTACTGCTTGGTGTGCTGATTTTGATTATCTCGTATATCCAAAGCTATTTCCCGCCGGAGAGAACAAAGAAGATTCTCGGCAGATTTCACGGTGTCGGAGCAAACATCGTAGCCGCCTTGCTCGGCACGGTTACACCATTCTGCTCTTGCTCGTCAATACCGCTTTTTATTGGCTTTACAAGTGCAGGACTGCCCCTTGGTGTAACATTCTCTTTCCTTATTTCTTCCCCGATGGTCGATCTCGGCAGCCTTGTCCTGCTGATGAGTATTTTCGGTTGGAAGGTCGCACTACTGTATGTGGTGTTAGGTCTTGTGATTGCCGTTGTAGGTGGCACACTTATTGAGAAGATGCACCTTGAAAATCAAGTGGAAGAATACATCCGCAATGGAAAATCGCTTGATGTGCCACAAGAGGAATTGCATTTCAAAGACCGTATGAAGCTTGCTTGGGAACAGGTTGTTTCTACCGCTAAAAAGGTGTTTCCGTATGTGCTTGTTGGTATCGGCATTGGTGCTATTATTCATAACTGGATACCTGAAGATTTCATTGTAAAAGTCCTCGGCGGCAATAACCCCTTTGGTGTTATCCTTGCTACTGTTGCAGGTGTTCCGATGTATGCCGATATCTTCGGTACGATACCGATTGCCGAGGCTTTGCTTGCAAAAGGTGCTTTGCTCGGTGTTGTACTGTCCTTTATGATGGGCGTTACAACACTGTCCCTGCCGTCGATGATTATGCTCCGTAAAGCAGTGAAACCGAAACTGCTCGGAATCTTTATAGCAATCTGTACGGTTGGAATTATCCTTGTGGGATATTTCTTTAACTTAATTCAACCCTTAATCATCTAAAATTATTGGAGGTATCATTATGGCATTATTCAATTTTGGAAAGAAAAACGAGGAAAAGAAAACTCCCGCCTGTGCTTGCAACTGCGGTTGTCCCACAAGTGAAGCAACAGAGATTGTAAACAAATGCTGCGGCGAAGCAGTAGATGGTATCTGTTGTATTAAGGTGTTGGGTGCAGGCTGTTCATCCTGCCATCAGCAGTACGAAAACGCAAAGGAAGCCGTAAAGAATATGGGACTTTCTGTAGAGGTTGAGTATATCACCGATATGGCAAAGGTTATGGAGTACGGTGTTATGAGTATGCCTGCTCTCGTTGTAAATGAGAACGTTGTGTCTATGGGGAAAGTGTTAAAGGCGGCTGATGTTGAAAAACTCCTGCACAAGTTGGGGTTCTGATATGAAGAAGAAAGTAGCCTTCATCTGCGTACACAATTCCTGTCGTAGCCAAATTGCCGAAGCACTTGGAAAACACCTGCGTGGGGATGAGTTCGATTTTTACTCAGCAGGAACGGAAACAAAGCCACAGATCAACCAGGATGCAGTGCGGCTGATGAAACAGCTTTACGGCATCGATATGGAGCAGACACAATACAGCAAGACCTTTGATAAAATCCCATCCCCCGATATTGCTATTTCTATGGGATGTGATGTCGGTTGCCCATTCATCGGCAGAGCCTTTGATGATAATTGGGGCTTGTCTGATCCCACGGGACAGAATGATCAAGCTTTTATTGCGGTCATACGAAATATAATTCACAAAATACAGAATTTATAATTCTTTATTTCCGTGAAATTATTGATTGACATTTTCTGTATTTTCAAGTAATTATTTTGAAACGATGTAGCCCACAGGCATACTTGCTTGTGGGCTATTTCTCTACCATTTTAAGAGCAAAAGTCGAATACCCTTAGTTTTGTAAATCAAATACCTTGTACAATAACCATTAAACTTTAACAGATAGGAGTATCACTATGCACAGAACAATCAGCAACTACAAGATCACAAAAAGAAAGGACGGGCGCTATTATGTCCGTATACAGGACAGAGGCGATGTTGCGCACATTTACGGAAAACGAAGTCAGAAGTTCGGGCGATGCTGGATCGACGGCATGCAGAGCAGGTTTTCCCTATCCGTAACATCACGCTGGCAAATTAGGCGCATTTACATCTGAATACCTTTTGCGCTTTCTCAAATCTGCGGCTCATTTTACGCCACTTATGCAGGAAATGTGTTATTTCTATTGAAAATAGTGGGCCAATGTGATACAATTTGGTGTATAAAAGGTGTATACGGAAACACCGAGGTGTCAAAAAGCCTTGATAAATAAAGGATTTTTAAGGAGATAGAGGAAGAAATGAAATTAGGTATCGTGGGGCTTCCCAATGTAGGCAAGTCCACCCTTTTTAATGCCATCACCAATGCGGGTGTCCCCGCTGACAACTATGCATTCTGCACCATTGACCCCAACGTAGGTGTGGTGAGCGTTCCCGATGAGCGGCTCAACTGGCTGTCTGATTTCTATAGTCCCAAGAAGACCACCCCGGCGGTGATCGAGTTTGTGGATATTGCAGGCCTTGTGAAAGGCGCTTCCAAGGGCGAAGGTCTGGGCAACAAGTTCCTGAGCAACATCCGCACCACTGATGCAATTGTTCACGTAGTCCGCTGCTTTGAGGACTCCAATGTTACCCACGTGGAAGGCAGCACTGACCCCATTCGGGATATTGACATCATCAATTTGGAACTGGTGATGGCGGACATCGAAATGGTGGAACGCCGGATTGACAAGGCGCAGAAGGCCATGAAAGGCGGCGACAAGAAATTTGCCAGGGAAGCAGATTTGTTCACCGGACTGCTTGCCCACCTGAACGAGGGCAAACTGGCTCGCACCTATACAGATGACCCGGAAGAACAGGCCCTTATTGCCACCTCCGATCTGCTGACCTTGAAAAAGACCATTTATGTGGCCAATCTGGCTGAAAGCGAAATCAACGAGCCGGAAAACAACCGGCACTATATGGCCGTAAAGGCTCTGGCTGACGAAGAAGGCAGCCAGTTGATTCCCATTTGTGCCAAGCTGGAAGCAGACATTGCTGAGCTGGACGACCTGGAAGAAAAAGCCATGTTTATGGAAGAACTGGGCGTTAAGGAATCCGGCCTTGATAAACTGATTCGCAGTTCCTATGCCCTGCTTGGTCTGATTTCTTTCCTGACTGCAGGCGCTGACGAGTGCCGTGCCTGGACCATCAAGAAGGGCACAAAAGCACCCCAGGCTGCGGGCAAGATCCATACTGACTTTGAACGGGGCTTCATCCGGGCTGAAGTGATTGCCTTTGAAGACCTGAAGGGCTGTGGCACAATGGCCAATGCCAAGAGCCAGGGCAAGGTCCGCAGCGAAGGCAAGGAATATGTGATGAAGGACGGCGACATTGTCAACTTCCTGTTTAATGTGTAACTGCAAAACTGCCCGGGGTTCCCGGGCAGTTTTTGTAAAAATAATCTTGAAATTTGCGAAAAAAGAGGTTGACAAAAGGTAGCCTTCGTGTTAATATATCCAAGCGGTTGGGGAACACCCCTTCCGTTCTAAATGCGCGAGTGGTGGAATTGGTAGACTCGCTAGATTCAGGTTCTAGTGCTCATTCCGGGCATGCGGGTTCAAGTCCCGCCTCGCGCACCAAAAGAAAAGCAGACCTTTCGGTCTGCTTTTTGTTTTTATTTCACCCTTCCTCTTTTTCCCATCCTATGCTATAATAACAAAAAACCTTCTGTAAGAGGTGTAAAGTATGACTGATGTAGAGCAAAGACTGGCGGCAAGGCAATTTATTAAGGATTGGTCCGGTCACGGTGACGAAAAGCAGGAAACCCAGCGGTTTTGGATTTCCCTTTTGCAAAATGTATTCGGCGTGGAGCAGGCCACCAATGCCATCGAATTTGAAGTGCGGGTGAAACTGGATCACACCAGTTTTATTGACGGCTACATTAAAGATACCCGGGTGCTGATCGAGCAAAAGGGCGCAGATATTGACCTGCGGAAAGGCTACAAACAATCGGACGGCTCTGTGCTGACCCCCTTCCAGCAAGCACGCCGCTATGCCGGTTATCTCCCCCACGATAAGAACCCCCGCTGGATCGTTGTTTGCAATTTCAAAGAGTTCCATATCCACGATATGAACCGCCCCAACGATACCCCTGAAATTATCAAACTGGAAGATTTGGAAAAAGAATGCTACCGCCTGCAATTTCTTGTTGATTCGGGAAAAGTATATCTTCCCGAGGAGATGGAACTGAGTTTACAAGCAGGTGAGCTTGTGGGCAAGCTCTATAATGCACTTCTGAAACAGTACAACTCCCCCGCCAGCGACGAAGAGTTAAAGAGCCTGAATGTTCTTTGCGTTCGCTTGGTGTTCTGTCTGTTTTCTGAGGACTCCGGTGTGTTTGGCGGTCACTCTATGTTTCACAATTATCTGCGGAGTGTGCCTGTTAAAAATGTCCGCAATGCCCTGATGGAATTATTCGATGTTTTGGATACCCACCCGGATCAGCGGGATCGTTATATGGACGCGGACCTAAAAAAGTTCCCCTATGTCAGCGGCGGTCTCTTTGCAGATAAGCACATCATTATTCCCCAGTTTACAGAAGAAATCGTTGATATCCTGTTATCCAAAGCCAGCAGCGGTTTTAACTGGAGCGGTATCAGTCCCACCATCTTTGGTGCGGTGTTTGAAAGCACACTGAACCCGGAGACCCGGCGCAGCGGCGGTATGCACTACACTTCCATTGAGAACATCCACAAGGACATTGACCCCCTGTTTTTAGATGACCTCAAAAAAGAATTGGATACCATCTTGGCAATCAATGTAACCAAAACCCGGGATGCCCGCCTGCGGGAATTCCAGGACAAATTAGCAAGACTTACTTTCCTTGACCCGGCCTGCGGTTCCGGTAACTTCCTGACAGAAACTTACCTCTCCCTGCGGCGGCTGGAAAACAAGGCTGTTGCCTTGCTGCAGGGTGACCAGATGGTGCTGGGCGAAGCAGAATTTGATCCCATCAAGGTAAAAATCAACCAATTCTATGGCATCGAGATCAATGACTTTGCGGTCATCGTTGCACAAGCAGCCCTTTGGATCGCCGAAAGTCAAATGATGAAAGAAACGGAAGATTTGGTCCATAGAAAACTGGACTTTTTGCCTCTGAAATCCTACGCCAACATTGTGGAAGGCAACGCCCTGCGCATTGATTGGGAAACCGTTGTCCCCAAGGAAAAGCTGAATTACATTATGGGCAACCCGCCTTTTGTGGGAAAGAAAGAACAGACCATTAATCAAAAAAACGATCTAAAAACATTGCTGTCATCCTACACCAAAAAAGTGGGTGTATTGGACTATGTTAGTGGATGGTTTTTTGGCGCAAGCAAAATGATAGAAAGCAATCCGCAAATTCGAGCCGCCTTTGTATCCACTGACTCTGTTTGTCAAGGAGAGCATGTTCCCGCATTGTGGAAAATCTTAATTGAAGACATGCAAATCAGAATAGATTTTGCACACAGAACATTTAAGTGGAATAGTGAAACGATCGACAAAGCAGAAGTATACTGCATTGTTGTCGGTTTTTCAGCTGCAAGTAATCCCCCCATCAATCGTTATATTTACTCAAGCGGATATCCCAAAAAAGTTTCACAGATTAACCCTTACTTAGTAGAAGCTCCAACAATCTGGCTGCAAACAAGGAATACACAATTAACAGGACACAGGAGAATAAGCTACGGAAGTATGCCAATTGACGATGGACATTTAATCCTGTCTGAAGACGATTATGCAGAGTTCAGCAAAAAAGATGCTTCTTCAATAAAATAT
Organism: Faecousia sp.; assembly: GCA_045594945.1. Lineage (GTDB taxonomy): Bacteria > Bacillota > Clostridia > Oscillospirales > Oscillospiraceae > Faecousia. Next base: position 30,629 of record JAZNZO010000095.1, on the reverse strand, counting down.
ATCAAACAATACGCCGGAGCTGAAGAACTTCTAAAAGGTAAGGTTCGATATTGCTTGTGGTTAAAAGATGCAAATCGAAAAGAAATTTTGCAATCTAAACCCATTATGGAAAGGGTGTTAAAATGCAAAGCATTTCGTGAGAGTAGTGCGCGTAGTGCAACACAAAAGCTAGCTGATACTCCCGAATTATTTGGCGAGATAAGACAACCCAATGGGAAGATGATTGTTATACCCAAGGTTTCCTCCAAGCACCGCAGATATATCCCCCTTTTGATGGTTGATAGTGAAGATTATATTATAAATGGCAGTTCTCTGATAATTGCTGACGGTGATTTATTTGAATTTGGTGTACTATCTTCTAATGTCCATAACGCATGGCTACGGGCTATCGCTGAAACATGGGGTCATAGTTACCAATACTCTACCGATATTTATAATAACTTCCCATTCCCCAAAGCTACAGAGCAAGATAGAATGCGTATCGAACAAACTGCCGCTAATATTTTAGCAATTCGAGCAAATCACCCTGATCTTACAATAGCAGATATGTATAACCCAAAAATCGGTATTGTATCCGATTTGCTTGTAGCACACCGGCAAAATGACAAAGCTGTTATGCAAGCCTACGGCTTTGATGTCAAGACCATGACCGAAAGCACCTGTGTGGCAGAATTGATGAAACTGTATCAAAAGTTAGTCGATGGTTAATACACGCCAAAGGAGAGTATATGTCCAAACAGAAAAATACGTGCAATAATGTGGCAAAAGTTGAATGTGAAATTCAGGATACCGTTGTTTTTATGACGGCATATAATATCGATAAATACAAGCACCATCTCCCACGATTTTGGCGACGCAGAAGAACTCGGGACTTATTAAAACAACTCCATATTTCAGGGATATCTACTAGAAACATTTATGTATCCCCTGACGAAAAACGCAACTACACATTCGAATATGATTCCTTAAAACAATTAACAGCGGTTTATTTTGAAGAAGCTAGTGCTAAGGTAAAGGAGAAATCTCCCGAGTTTTTTGATGGAATGATGCGTGCTCTCTCATTTAAACATTCAGCGCGCACTCTGCTGGATTGTGCACAAGTAGATATTTACACGATATATAATATGCAGAGTTTCTTGGTAATGTTCGATACAAAAGTATTGCAAGTCGATCCTATCGCATTAATGATGAACGATTCACTAATTGTCACCTTCGAACTTATCAATTTCGAGAGTGGCATCCCAGTTGATCACACCGCAATATATGGTAGAATAAATAATTATGGAATACACCGGGTCAGTAAAATTAAGTATTTTGATGAATCAGAATTTGTTGACGATGATAGAAAGATCTCCGATATTATCGCTGATAATATCTTCTGTTTCATAAACAAAGCAACAAAAGGCAAGTGGGAAATTTGCGAACCAAGTTTTGTGCATACTACTTTCGTTCTATCCAACAAAATCAATAACATAGGCGAATATTTTCAAAAAGTTCTTGGTGCGCAAATAGATAACTTCGAAATTCATAATATCGCGACATCTAATGATTTTGAGTTTTATTCAAAAGAGTTTTTAGGCGTAGCAACAAAAATAACAAGCAACGATGTAAGTAATATCTTAAATGATTGTACTGTCCTAGAATCATTTAAATTGTACTTATTATTAAAGATGATTATGGACTACGAAGTTAATCATAAGCTGGAAAAGATCATAGACAATCAAATCTATGTCGAAAGTCTTTTTTATCCCGCGCACGTTCCAATTATCACTCTAAATGTTATTGACAATCTAAAAAACACCGTTTCCTTTTCAAGATACAAACAGGCCGTTGACTTTAAAGTTCAAGCATTAAAAGTCAGGCAGGATAGAAAACGTGTTAAAAACGAAAGATTGTTGAACATTTTGCTATATGTACTCGCCTTTCTCGGCAGTGCCCAAACCTTGCAGGTTCTAAAGACAGAATTGGGGGTTCCGTTCAAAAGCGCATTTTTCACTACTATAGGTATATTTATAATTTGCGGTTTGATATGGGTTATTAGAGAAAACAAATGATACACAGAAGCAGACCTACGGGTCTGCTTTTTTGTTGCGGCGGGAGCATATCCCTCAGTCATATTGCCTAAAATCGGCAATATGCCAGCTCCCTTTAGGCAAGGGAGCCTGTTCCCGCTCTATGATCACCACCTGACAATTTTTTCATATAGAGCAAAAGTTTACGCCTGCCGTAACACCTTCCCCATATTCCATTTGTGTTGGTTTCATTTTCCCCTTCCCTTTTGGGAGCAAAAATGTTATACTGAGAAAAACGACTTTGGAGGGTGCTATGGAGTTTCTGCCCATAAACAAGGAAGAGATGCTTGCCCGGGGTTGGGAAAGCTGCGACTTCGTATATGTGATCGGGGATGCCTATGTGGACCATCCCTCTTTTGGGCATGCCATTATCAGCCGGGTTTTGGAAAATGCCGGCTACAGTGTGGGCATTATTTCCCAGCCGGACTGGAAAAATCCCCAGTCCATCAATGTTTTTGGCAGACCCCGGTTGGGCTTTTTGGTCAGCGGCGGCAATATGGACTCTATGGTAAACCACTACTCCGTATCCAAGCATCGCAGAAAGACCGATGCCTACACCCCCGGCGGTGTGATGGGCAAGCGGCCCGACTATGCGGCCACTGTTTATTGCAATCTGATTCGCAGAACTTACAAGGATGTGCCTATTTTGCTTGGGGGCATTGAAGCCAGCCTGCGGCGCTTAAGCCACTACGATTACTGGTCGGAGAGTATGAAGCGCTCCATTCTTTTGGATAGCCAGGCAGATATTTTGATGTACGGCATGGGCGAAAAGAGTGTTGTGGAGATTGCCGACGCGCTGAATTCCGGCCTTGATGTGAAAGACATCACCTATATTGACGGCACAGTTTTTAAGACTTCCGAATTAGACGACAGTTTCCCCACCATCATATTGCCTTCCTATGAAAAGGTAAAGGAAGACAAGCGGCTGTACGCCGAAAGTTTCCGGGTGCAGTACGGCAACTGCGATCCCTTCACCGCCAAGCGGCTGGCTGAGCCTTACGGCAAGGAATTTGTGGTACAGAACCCGCCACAAAAGCCTTTGACCACTGAGGAAATGGACGCAGTTTACGATCTTCCCTACTGCCGGACCTGGCATCCCAGTTATGAAAAAGCCGGGGGTGTGCCCGCCATTGAAGAAGTGAAATTCAGTTTGGTGAGCAACCGGGGCTGTTTCGGCGCTTGCTCTTTCTGCGCCCTTACCTTCCATCAGGGACGGATTATTCAAACAAGAAGCCACGAATCCATCCTGAAAGAAGCGGAATTGATGGTAAAAGACCCGGCCTTTAAGGGCTACATTCACGATGTGGGCGGCCCTACTGCCAACTTCCGCCACCCGGCCTGTGAAAAGCAACTTACGAAAGGCGCTTGCGGCACGCGGCAATGCCTGTACCCCACTCCCTGCAAAAATATGAAGGCAGATCACTCCGACTATATTGCTCTTTTGCGGAAACTGCGGAAAATTCCCGGTGTGAAGAAGGTGTTTGTCCGCAGCGGCATCCGGTTTGACTATCTGCTGGCGGATAAGAAGGATACCTTCTTTAAGGAACTTGTCCAGTTCCATATTTCCGGCCAGTTAAAGGTTGCCCCGGAACACGTTTCCGATGCAGTTCTGGACCGGATGGGAAAACCCCGCAACAGCGTCTACAATCGGTTTGTGGATAAATATTACGCTTTGAACAAACAATACGGTATGAACCAATTTTTGGTTCCCTACCTTATGTCCAGCCACCCCGGCTCCACTTTGAAAGAAGCCATCGAGCTGGCAGAATACATCCGGGATATGGGCTACAATCCGGAGCAGGTGCAGGATTTCTATCCCACTCCCTCTACCCTGTCTTCTGTGATGTACTACACCGGTATTGATCCCCGGACGATGGAACGGGTTTATGTGCCTACCGATCCCCACGAGAAGGCTATGCAGCGGGCCTTAATTCAGTACCGCAATCCAAAAAACTACTATCTTGTGCGGGAGGCTCTTTTGAAAGCCCACCGGGAAGATCTGATTGGCTCCGGGCCCAAGTGCCTTATTCGGGCAATCCCGCCCCGGCCTACCCACAGACCGCCACCGCCGGTGATTGGCAAAAAGCCGCCCCTGCGGAATAACCGAAAGCGGGGTAAATAATGGGAAGAAAAGCAAAACGGCATCCGATTTTGCGGCTGGTGTTTTTCCTGTACTGCGGTTTTATGCTGTACCTTCTGTTTTTCCGCAGTTGGTGGTATAACCCGGATATCCCCTATTGGGAGCAGGTTACGGCTAACCGGCAACTTGAGCCTTTTTACACCATTCGCACCTTCCTCTATGTCTTAAAAAACAACCGAAATCATCCTATTTACTTTGAGATTTTTGCAAATATGGTGGGAAATACCTTGCTTTTTGCTCCCGCAGGTATGCTTCTTCCCAAACTATACAGGAAATGGAGACCCTTTTGGCGGTTCGCCATCAAGTCTGCCTTTCTGATTTTCCTTGTGGAAACAATCCAGTTGTTCACCCTCTTGGGGGTATTCGATGTGGATGACATTATTCTCAATGTTTTGGGTATGAGTTTTGGCTATTTCCTGTATTTTCTCTTTATGCGCAAAGAATGACCTACCGGCGTAGGTCATTCTTTCTGTTTTGCCGCATAGGATGTTCCATACTTACTATGAGGTGGTACTATGGAACATACAAGCAATCGCATCACACTTCGGGGTTGCCTTACGGAACTTCCCCAATTCTCCCACGAAAATCACGGCCGTCAGTTTTACCGGTTTACGCTGGAAGTTTACAGACTGTCCGGGGCTGTAGATATTCTTCCCATCGTTGCGCCCCGGCATATTGTGGACTGCATTGACCCCACTGCCGGAAGTATGATTTATGTGGAAGGACAGGTAAGATCCCACAATGTACGCTCCGAAAGCGGCAGGCATCTTATGATTTTTGTCTTTGCAAATGTAGTGGAAGTGCAAGACGGTGAGCCGGAAAACTGCGTGTATCTTCGGGGTCCTCTGTGCCGGGAACCTACATACCGGCGCACCCCCTTGGGCCGGGAAATCTGCGATGTGATGCTTTGCGTTCCCCGGGCTTTTCACCGGGCAGATTATCTGCCCTGCATCCTTTGGGGAAAGATTGCCCAACAGGTCAGTCAGCTCCACACCGGAGACGAATTATATGTGGAAGGACGGCTTCAAAGCCGGATTTACACCAAACTGACAGAGGAAGGGGCAATCCAACGGACAGCCTACGAAATCTCCGCTCTGACTGCCCAGTCCATGCCGGAGGATGACAGCGAAATATAGCCGCCACCCTCCAAAGCCAAGCAGAAAACTGCTATCCCATCATATCCAAAGATGTTGGGTTTTGTGAAAAATATTCTTGCATTTTGCCGCCTGCGTGATAAGATGAAAGAAAAAAGGTTGTCTGCATATGAAGAAAAAAGTTTCAGAAATTATTGCCCTTTTAGAACAGAAATATCCCCAGGCGCCCTGCGCTCTGCACTATACAAAAGACTATGAACTGATGATTGCAGTGCGGCTTTCCGCCCAATGCACCGATGCCCGGGTCAATCTCATTACTCCCGCTCTGTTTGCCGCCTATCCCACATTGGAAGATATGGCAAATGCGGATATTTCCAAGGTGGAGGATATTATTCACTCCTGCGGTTTCTTCCGGCAAAAAGCCAAGGATATTGTGCTTGCCTGCCAAATGCTTCTTACAGAACATAACGGTGTAGTGCCAAACAGTATGGATGCCCTGCTGAAACTGCCCGGTGTGGGCAGGAAGACCGCAAACTTGCTCTTAGGCGACCTGTATGGCCAGCCCGGCAGTGTGGTCTGTGACACCCACTGTATCCGCATTTGCGGCCGTTTGGGACTCTCCAAAGGCAAAGAGCCGGAAAAGGTGGAGCGCCAGCTGCGCGCAATTCTGCCCCCGGAAAAAAGCAGCGACTTTTGCCATCGGATTGTTCTCTTTGGCCGGGAAGTTTGCATTGCCCGGTCTCCCAAATGCGCAGAGTGTCCCCTGTCCCATTTATGCAAGGAAATAAACGGAAAATAAGCATATACGCCCCCCTGTGGACATACACTCCACTGGGGGGATTTGCTTGTCCGATAAAAGACCGATTTTTTACAGTGCGCTTCTTCTGACAGGGGTGAATTTGCTTTTGCGGCTCATCTCCACCGGGTTTCAGGTGTATCTTTCCGGGGCGATTGGGGCTGAGGGTATCGGCCTGCTGCAACTGGTACTATCCGTTGGAATGCTGGCAATGACCGCCGCTATGGGCGGTATCCGCACCGCAACAATGTACTTATGCGCCGATGCCATCGGACAGGGAAAACCGGGGAAACTGAGAAAAGTTCTCTTTTCCTGCACGCTGTACAGCATTCTCCTTAGCGCTTTTATCAGCAGTCTTCTTTATTTCTTTGCGCCTAACATTGCCGCATCCTGGATAGGGCATCCGGAAGTTTTACCGGCTTTGCGGCTTTATTGCGTCTTTTTGCCCATCAGTTGCCTTTGCGGGGTGATGACGGGCTATTACACAGCCGCAGGCCGGATCGGCACAATGGCGGCAGTGGAAATTGGGGAACAGTTTTTCTCTATGGCAGTCACCCTTTCCTGCCTTCTTCTTTTCCCCGGATCCGCCGCCGATGCCTGCCGGTTTGTGATTTTAGGCAGTGGGTGCGGCGCTACCCTGACCCTGATTTGCTTATTTCTTCTTGCCAAAATTCCCGGGGAGGAAAGCCCCGAACCCATATTGCGAAAACTCTTGGACACTGCCGTACCCCTTGCCCTGGCAGATGATTTGAAAGCGGGGATTTCTACCACTGAAAATTTGATGGTGCCAAAAAGGCTTTCCCTCTACCCCGGTTCGGGCAATCCCCTGGCAGCCTTTGGCGTGGTGTGCGGTATGGTATTCCCGGTGCTGATGTTCCCGGCAGCCATTTTGTTTGCCCTGGCGGAACTTCTCATTCCGGAACTCGCCCGGTGCGCCGCCGCAGGCAGCAAGCGAAGAATTCCTTATCTTGCCCGGCGCAGTTTATATGTGGCGTTGCTGTACGGTTGTTTCTTCGGCGGGCTGATGTTTTTGCTGGCAAAGCCACTATGCCTTGCTCTTTATGACAGCGCCGAAGCAGGTTACTATCTGCGCCTTTATGCCCTGCTCATTCCCATGCTCTACACCGATGCCATCACCGATGCTATGACAAAAGGTATGGGACAGCAAAAGGCCAATGTGCGTTACAACATATTTACCTCTTCCTTAGATGTGATCTTTTTATTTCTCCTTCTTCCCCGGTACGGAATGGGTGGCTACTTCTTCAGTTTCCTCGTTACCCACTTAATCAATTTCCTTTTAAGTCTGCGGCGGCTGCTGAAAATCACCTGTTTGAAACTCAACTATAAAAAGGCATTTCTATCCCTGCTGTGCGCGGCTGGCGCAACCTGGATATGCACCCTGTGTCCCGGCGCAGTACTGCCAGGCATCTTGTATGTCCCTGCGTTTTTCTGCTTGCTGACCCTGCTGGGAGTTTTAGGGAAATCAGACTTCTTATGGCTAAGAAGCCTTATAAAAATCAAAAAAGCGGAACAGGCTTAACTGTTCCGCTTAATTTTATAGGGTTTTCAAAACTTCCAGCAGGTACTGCCAGGTGCGCTTGGTGGAGGCAATGTCCAGTTTTTCCCGGCTGGTGTGGATATCGTGCATTTGAGGGCCAAAGGAAACCGCATCCAGGTCTTCGATCTTTTCACCCAGCAGGCCGCATTCCAGGCCTGCGTGGATGGCTACCACCTGGGGCTTAGCGCCAAACATCTTTTCATAGACCTGCACCATAGTGTCCCGTAATGGGGAGTCCTTTCGGTACTCCCAAGCCGGGTACATACCTCTGTGGAGACACTCTGCACTATAGTTTTTAGCAATGGTTTCCAGTTTTTCAGCCAGTTCTTTCTTTTCCAGATTGGAGCTGCTCCGCAGAGCAAAGGTCATTTTAAGGTCTTCGTCCAGTTTCAGAATGCCCAAATTCAAACTGGTCTGCACCAGGCCGGGAATATCCTCAGACCAGGACTGGACCCCATTGGGCACTTCCTGCAACAATGCGATTACCTTATCGGTATCCTCACAGGAGATGGCGTTGCCGCCCAGCGCTTCCACACTGTCGCCCCGTACAATGGCATCCGGTTCGTCATAGTTGGCGCGAATTTCTGCCTGGAGTGCGGCGGTTACATCGTTAATTTGTTCTAAATTCATTCCCATAGCAACCAGTGTTGCTTCACAGGAACGGGGAATGGCATTGTCCTTAGCCCCGCCCTGGAGTTTGGTCAGGCACAGGGGCATCAACTTCCGCACACGGGAAAGAAGCTCGCCCATCACCTTATTGGCATTTGCCAGGCTCTTGTGGATTTCCACCCCGGAGTGACCGCCCCGGAGGTTTTCAACAACCAGTTTGATGCACGGGCCATAAACTGCCCGGCGGGGAAGATTTAAGGAAAGGGTGGTTTTCAGGCCGCCTGCGCAGGAAACAGTCAGAATGCCCTCGTCTTCCGAGTCGATATTCAAGAGGGTTTTGCCCTTCAGCATAGAAAGGTCAATGCCCACCGCACCGTCCATTCCCGTTTCCTCGTCTACAGTGATTACAATTTCCAGAGCCGGGTGAGGAATGGTTTTATCCTGCAAAATGGCCATAGCGTAGGCAACGGCGATACCGTCGTCACCGCCCAAAGTAGTGCCTTTTGCGAAAACAAAGTTGCCATCGTGGGTAACATCCAGCCCCTCTTTTTCCATATCAATAGGGCAATCCGCGTCCTTTTCGCAGACCATATCCATATGACCCTGGATAATAACAGGGGGACGGTCCTCATAGCCGGCGGTGGCGGGGGCAAAGATAATCACATTATTAAGGCTGTCCTGGATGCACTCATAGCCCAAATCCCGGGCGAATTTCACCAAATAATCGCTAATTGCCTTCGTGTTCCCGGAGCCGTGAGGAATGGCGCAAAGGCTTTCAAAGCAGGAAAATACGCCTGCAGGCTCCAAATTTTCCAAAGGATGGTTCATACACATTCTCCTTATTGTTACATAGTAAAAAACAACCGCAGAGAAATCTCTGCGGTTTATTTTTTCCTTACAGCAGGCCCAAAGCCAGGGTCAGCAGAATCCAGACCAGAGCAACCCACTTGGTGGAAGTAGCCAGGATCTTATCCATGCTACGGCCCTTGCCCTTGCTCATATAAGAATCAGAGTTGCCGGAAATTGCACCGGACAGGCCGGCTTCCTTACCGGACTGCATCAGAATAACGACGATCAGCGCAACACTGGCAATAACCTCCAGAATGGTCAAAACTGTTACGAGCATATTTGTAACCTCCCTCCGCCAATGCTTTTTTCACCGCAATGCGGATAATCTATAATTTAGCCAAGATATTGTAACACAGTAAAATGGAAAATGCAAGGACTTTTCTTCCCTTTTCCGGGAAAAAACGAATATTATTATTTTGTGACCCAGTTACCGGTAGCCGCGCAGGTCAGGTATGCGTTGATAAAGGGATCCAGTGCGCCATCCATAACGCCATTGACGTTGGATGTTTCACAGCCTGTGCGGGTGTCCTTTACCAGGGTATAGGGCATAAAGACGTAGTTGCGGATTTGGCTGCCCCACTCAATCTTTTTCTGCACGCCCTTGATATCGGAAATCTTATCCAAATGTTCGCGCTCTTTAATCTCCACCAGTTTGCTGCGGAGCATACGCAAGCAGTTTTCCTTGTTTTGGAACTGGCTGCGCTCGGTCTGGCAGGCAACCACAATGCCGGTTGCCTTATGGATCAGTCTGACGGCAGAACTGGTCTTATTGATGTGCTGACCGCCTGCGCCGGAGGAACGGAACACCTGCATTTCGTAGTCTTCTGCCTTAATTTCCACATCCTGGCTGTCGTCTTCAATGTCGGGGATCACTTCAACAGCGGCAAAAGAGGTCTGCCGGCGGGCATTGGCATCAAAAGGAGACACACGGACCAAACGGTGGACACCGTTTTCGCCTTTCAGGAAGCCATAGGCATTCTCGCCTTCAATAAGGATGTCAGCGCTTTTCAGACCCGCTTCTTCCCCTTCCTGGTAGTCCATAATCTTATAGGTATATCCGTGCGCTTCTGCCCAGCGGGTGTACATACGGTAAAGCATGGAGCACCAGTCCTGTGCCTCGGTGCCACCCGCACCTGCCTGGAAACTGACCATAGCATTGTTGCGGTCATAATTGCCGGTGAGCAGCGTCTGCAGGCGGCAACGTTCCATATCTGCAGAGAGGGAAGCAAAGCCTTCCTTCAATTCGTCCAGCATGGAATCATCGTCCAGTTCGGCGGCCATTTCGCAAATGGTAATCAGGTCTTCCCACAGGCCGGTCATTTTGGCATAGTTTTCCAGCTTGTTTTCTGCCGCCTTGGTCTTCATAACCACCTGCTGGCTCTTTTCCGGGTTGTCCCAAAAGCCAGGGGCTTCCTGCATGGCGTGAAGGCGCTCCAGTTCGTTCCGCAGGCCCTCCAAATTCAGAGAATTTGCCAAATCATCCAAAGTGGGCTTTATATCATTTAGTTTCTGCTTATAATTATCAAATTCGATATTCATGGGGTCACAGACCTCTCTTGCAAATTTTTTCGATTTATTATAGCCGAAAAAAACCGTTCTGTAAAGAGGAAATAATAAGAGGCTATTCTATCTCGTACCCTCGACCGTTAATAATCAGATTTTTGTCATCCTTCCAGTGGACATGCATATCGTAGAACTGGCCCCAGTCCCCCCAATATACATGCTGAGGTTTCTTTTTGATTTTGAAAAGAATTAAGTTGATTCCGCTTTTCTTATAAACATCAACAAGGGTATCTCCGCCAAGGGCACCTTGGTCGCTTGAAATCACTTGCGCATAATACTTACCACTTGGCGATTCCACTGTTTGTACAACTGTATTTTGACCGATATTGCCAAAAATCAAGGCAATAAAACTGAAGAAGCCAATCGGCAAAATCATTAGTGCAGACAAAACCAATGCGACAACTTTCAGTGCCAGGGGTTTGCCGTATTTAACTGTTAAGTAGCAGCAACAACCTGCAGAAAGCAATACGCTTGCTATTACCCAAATTCGCGGACACTTAAAAATATAAAATACTGCATTGATTAAAGACAACGGAGTGATAATCGCCAAAAGAATCCGTATTTTGCTGTTTTCAAGCGTGCTTTTACAAATAGGATCAAGGGAAATTATGTACACGGATAGTGCGGCAATAGCGACTGCAAAAACCGAAACACTGATAAGTTCAAAGCTATATCCGAAACACGCTGTTATTATTACGCCTGCAGGATACAGTATTGTCAGTGAAAATAGTAAGTACATCAAATTTGATATTACTTTTTTCATATAATCACCTTACTCTTTCCCCAACATCTTAGCGTATTGATTTGAGAGGAATTTGGATAAAGCACAGAACATAATTGTCAGCAAAATGCCAACTCCATTGAGAAGTAATAATCCGTGCAGGGTTTCTAAAAAAACATTAAAAGTACAACCGGTGAAAAGGTCAGAAAGATTTACTTCGTAATGGAAAACCGACCATATATAAGCACAAACAGTGGCGCCAACAGTCGCCGCAAAAGAGGCATTAGAGAATCTTTTTCTGTTTTTATACACTCTGACAAAATACCAATTTGCCAATGAAAGCATAAATCCCGTTGCAGGAATAACGAAATTCAATGCCCAAAAACCATTTCCAATCCCCGACGGTGTTCTCGCCTCCAATGCCACGCCAATCGTAATCAGTGCAAACGAAAGGAACAATAAAACCGACTGTAAAACAGACGCTTTCCAATCGTTAAGTTTGCTAAATACTTTTGTTGATCCCGAAACAGTAATGATTTCTGAGGGTGATTTCATATCTTCTAAAAGCTTCCTGCAATCGCTGCAATCGTTAATGTGTTCTTCAACAATTTTTATGCTTTCCTCACTGCAACACCCGTCGATGTACAGCGGAATTAAGTCCTTTACAACATTACAATTCATATTGTCACCTCATTTTTTCTGATAGTTTTTGCTTGGCACGGTAAAATGTAACTCGCGCCCAGCTTTCACTTTTTCCGAAGATCAAACTAATGTCCCTTAGGGAAAAACCACCGAATACCGAAAGCATAAACACTTCTTTATACGGCTCTTCTAATTCATGCAAGCAATGTAGTGCTTTTTGGGAAAGTTCCTTTTGAACAAAGGCATCTTCTATGCTTACATCGCTGCTTATCGCTTCCAGATCTTCGAGAGAGTCTTTTTTCTTTTGCGCATTATACCACGCAAAATATGTATTCTTTGCAATTTGACAAAGCCATACAGAAGCTTTTTCCTTGTTTCTAAGAGAAGCATAGTTCATATATGCACGAAAAAATGTTTCTTGCGTTAGTTCCTCAGATAATGAAAAATCCTGTGTCATTTTCATTAAATATTTGAAAATGAAATCCCGGTTTTCGCTAAAAAGCTTTTCAAATTCAGTCACAATTTCACCATCCTTTCAACTATTAGATTTAAGAAAACGCAAAACGTTACAATAATTATAGCAGAATTTTATAAAAAATCAAAAAGTCTATGGATAGAACATGCGCCTGTGCAAATTAGCAAGAAAAAAGCCCTCCTTGCGTAAAGGAGGGTGACTGAGCGAAGCGAAGTCGGGAGGATCGCAACTACATGAAATGATAAAACAACCCCTCAGTCTTTTGCTTCGCAAAATCCAGCTCTGCCGAGCCCGCGCCCCTTTTGCCCACTTCGTGGACATTTTTCCCGCTGAGGGGGAAATCTGCCCTTTGCACAAGGGAGCCTTGAAAACGCAGTATTTATGCGGCTTTCTGCAAAACAAAACCGCCTCTTTTGAGGCGGTCTTTGGCACCCCCTGTGTGAATCGAACACGCAACTAACCCTTAGGAGGGGTTTATTATATCCATTTAACTAAGGGGGCATTGGAACTATTCTACCCAAAAAAAGTTTCTCTGTCAACCAAATACGGACACAATTTTCACATGGCCGCGCATATACTATCAGGAGTGAAAAAGAAAGGAGGGCACCCTATGTGGCCGGAAGATGGATTTGTTGATCTGGAAGATCTGCTCTTTGATGAGGACAGCGGTCTGCCCAGTGCAAGATAAAACCGGGTCGTATGACCCGGTTTTGTTTCTTTTTACTGTTTACACGCCTGCAATTTCGCCTACACTGTTTAGTATCAGCCGGGGGCGATAAGGATAGGTTGCGCACTCTTCCCGGGTAGTGACACCGGAAAGGACAAGCACCGTATCCATACCGGTTTCGATGCCCGCCACAATGTCCGTATCCATCCGGTCACCGATCATCACCGCTTCGCCGGCATGCACCCCCAGCAGCCGCAGGCCGGTACGCATCATAAGAGGATTGGGCTTTCCCACGTAGTAGGCCTTCTTGCCGGTAGCAAGCTCAATGGGGGCCATCAGTGCCCGGCAGGCAGGAACGATGCCCGCTTCCGTAGGCCCGGTAAGGTCCGTATTGGCGCCAATCAGTTTTGCGCCGTTATTTACAAGGCGGATAGCCTTGGCAATCATATCCAGGCTGTAGCCCTTAGGCTCACCCACAATCACATAATCCGGGTCCACATCGTTATAGGTGATGCCCACATCATAAAGGGCATTGAGAAGGCCGTGTTCGCTCATCACATAGGCGCTGCATCCGGGCGCCTGGCTTTTCAAAAAGTGGGCGGTGGCCAAAGCGCTGGTATAGAAGTGGGATTCGTCCACCTCAAGACCCATTCTTTTTAATTTTTGCTGTAACTCCTTAGGAGTATACTGGCTGGAATTGGTCAAAAACAGATAATTCTTGTTGTTTTCAATGAGCCAGTTCAAAAATTCCTTTACGCCGGGCAGGAGTTTATCTCCGTGATAGATAACACCGTCCATATCGCAAATAAAGCCTTTTTTGCTGCGCAGTTGTTCCATACTTTATCTCCTTGCTTTTTTCTTAATTATAAATGTTCTTATACATTTGTGTCAATGGACAAAGAGCAGAATAACGGCGCATTTCCCAGTATTTCTTTGTCGCATCTGCTCCATCTTATTTTGGCAGATCGGTGCAAATGCGCCCAAGCAGTTTCATCCAAAGGTTTGTTTCTAAGTTATTCAGTTTGCTAATCAGTTTATCAATGCCAACGCAAAGTCCAAATATCAGGATATTCACTGCAACATAATAAGGCACAAACCAAAACTCGGTGGCCACCGATTCTATAGGCAACCACTTTGTGTAAATCAGTTCTACGGCCGGAGGGCAGGCTGAAATCAAATATACGGAAAGCACATTCTCAGAAATCCGGGAGGGCCACTTGGCCTTCAGTTCTAACTTTTCAAAGAATGCAAAGAAGACAATTGCCATTGCCAATAAGGATACATACCGCAGTCCTTCGTCCAATTTCGTATGCTCCAGAGCAAAATATTTTACACCTATTCGCTCCGCAGAATACATGCAGAAAAAGAGGCCGAATACCAGAAAAATACTGCGTTTTTTCCACTTTGCAAATGGTTTATATTTACGCAAATAATAGCCACATACAAAGGCTAAAATGCCCTGCATAAGGGTCATATTAGCAGGATACAGGAATGTATTATGCACCAACAAAATTGCAATCACTGCCAATATCATTCTTCCGGAGCAGCCCTCCAGTCCCATAAATAAAGGTGCAGATAAAATGTACAAAATAAAGTAAACAGAGATAAACCAATACCTATTGGACAGAATGGGGAATAAACTCTTCATCACATATTTTGCGCTGATATCCCCGTTCAAGCCGAGCAGGAATATCACTAAAGAGATAGTAAAGACATACAGCGTAGTTTTTCTATGCAAATACACCAGTTTTCGCGGTCTTACCCGTCCGGAAGCGAAATAGCCTGTAAGCAAAAAGAACAGGGTATTTCCAATTTGCGACAGGAAATAAACAGGCATAACCATCAAATAGTTTACATCCGTCAGAGTAAGTACATTCACTGCTCCACCCCAACCAAAGAAATGGGCGGTCAGCACCAAAAACATAGATACTACACGTAACAAATCCAGCGACTGGTTTCGATTTTGCATACCTGTTTCCTCACATTCCGCTAATAACTTTTACACGCTGTTTGGCTTATTATATAATAGGTCTGTCCCCTCTGTCAATCAAATTGATATCTCTCCTTTTTTTGCCTTTTCCTCTGCTTTCTATTGCATTAGAAGAAATTTATGGTAAAATAAAGAAAAACATTTATTTGGAGTAACCTTATGCAGCGAACGGTGGATATGGCTGTTGGCAGCCCCACGAAACATATATTAAAATTTGCTCTGCCCCTCATTCTTGCCAACATGGGTCAGCAGCTTTATGCAGTCGTGGATGCGGCTATCGTGGGCCGGGGCGTTGGCGTGAAGGCATTGGCTTCTGTGGGCACCACCGACTGGGTGTACTGCATGATCCTTTGGGCAGTGATTAGTCTGACCCAGGGCTTTTCCACTTTCGTTTCCCGTTACTTTGGGGAAAAGAACTTTGCCAAAATGAATAAGTCTATTGCTATGTCCACCCTCTTAAGTGGATTTATCGGTGCGCTGCTGGCCATTGCAGGCACTCTGTCCGCCCGCCCCCTTCTTGCGCTGATGAACACCCCCATCGATATTATTGGCGGCGCAACCGCATATCTGATCATTATGATTGGCGGCACGGTGGTAGTAACTGCCTATAACCTGGCCGCTTCCTTTCTGCGGGCCTTCGGCGACGGCAAATCTCCCTTAATTGCTATGGTAATTGCCGGTGTGCTGAATGTAGGGCTGGATCTTTTGTTTGTCTTCCCCTTCCAGTGGGGCATTCACGGAGCTGCCATGGCTTCGGTTCTTTCCCAACTGGTGGCCTTCCTTTTCTGCCTTTTCCGTCTGAAGAAGATTGATTGTATCTATTTGGATCGACAGTCCTTTCAGCCGGATTGGAAAGAAATCAAGGATTTGCTGGCCTTCAGCCTGCCCCTGGCGCTGCAAAGCATGACCATTGCGATTGGCGGCATCTTCCTGCAGTCGGTAATTAACCAGCAAGGCAGCACCTTTATTGCCGGCTACACCGCCACCAATAAGATGTACGGTCTTATGGAGTGCAGCGCCACCGCCTTAGGTCTTGCCTGCTCCACTTTCCTTGCGCAAAACTACGGCGCAGGTCTTAGCAAGAGAGTGCGGCAAGGGGTAAAGAGCGCTACCGCCATCGCCACCTTAATGTCTTTGGTGGTCTTTATGGTACTGCTGGTTATCCGTTGGAATTTATTGCAGCTTTTTCTGGATGTGAACCAGGAAAACGGTTTTCAGGCTTTGGAAGTAGCCGTGCGCTACCTGACCTATATGATTTTCTTCCTGCCTATTTTGTTCCTTATTCACGTATACAGAAATGCCCTGCAAGCTCTGAAAATCTCCCTTTGGTCTATGCTTTCAGGCTTTGCAGAACTATTCTGCCGGCTCTTTATGGCAATGGTGGCTATTTCCTGGATTGGTCCGGATGCCCTGTTTTTATCCGAGCCTTTGGCTTGGGCCGGTGCTTTGGCCTTTGTTATGATTCCCTATTTCTTCTATCAGCGAAAATTACTCAAAGCATAGTTGTCCTATCCCGGTGAAATACTTGTAAGGAGGTGTTGGTATGGGCCTTTGGATTTTGCTTATTTTGCTATTTTTACTCATTCTTCTTCCCTTGGTGCTGTGCCTGCTTCCTATCTATATTCGCCTATATAGAGATGAAGACGGCAAAGCACAGTTTGCCATCAAAGTGCTTTTCTTTCCCATTTCTTTAGATAAGAAGGAAAAACCGGAAAAAGAGAAAAAAGATAACCCGGTTTTAGACCAGTTAGGGCTTTCTCACTATACAAGCACCGGAAATCTGAAAAAGAGCATTTCAGAAAAGGGTCTGCTGTCCACTTTAAGACATTTAACGGGTATACTGAAGATGGTCTTTTCCGCCTTGGGCCAGGTAGCCAAAAAATTCCGCGTTTGCCGGGCCAGGTTAGAGGTGGTGACTGCAGGAGAAAACGCCGCTATGGAATACGGCATTGCCTGCGCTACCCTCTATCCCCTATCTGCTTTCCTGCAAAATCACAGCCAGGTGAAGTCCCGGGCTGTGGAAACGGAAGTCCGTTGTGACTTTGAAGCATTTGATGGAGATATTTCCTACGACCTTGTGTTGCGGATTTTTGTGGGCAGTCTAATTCCCATTGGTCTGCGAATAATAAAAACCCTTTGGAAGGAGGGCAAAACCTATGAAGGAAAATAAACACGCCCTGGTAGAAGTACTGGAAAGCGCAGTGGATAAAGCAACGGATCTTTGCAAGGAAAATCCCGTTGTGGAATGCCCCACCAATGCGGATGGAATTACGGTTGTCCCGGTGAGCAAAATTTCCATTGGCATTGCCGGCGGCGCAGGAACAGGCAAAAAGAAGGGCTCTACCCCTGCCGGCACCGGTGTGAGCATCTCCAGGACACCCCTTTCCCTGGTGGTTATCAAAGATGGCAAGGTAGAACTGATGAATGCCGCCGTCCCCTATGACGTGAAGCATTCTCTGAAGGACACCGTTTCCAAGGGGAAAGCCCTGTTCGAAAAACTGAAGAACCTTAAAAAGAAATAAGAAATTCCCTGGGGAAATCCCCAGGGAATACGATTATTTCTTTACAATTCTATAAATCCGCTCCGCAACGGGACTGAATACCACATTGAGGATCAGTTCCGGCACCATATTGATAAGCACAATACCGGACAGCATATACAGAAGAATGTTGCCACCGGCAGACCAAACGGCCAGCACATCGGCAAAAAACAGCCACATGCCCAGCAAGAATGTGCCCGTATTCACCAGGACACAAACTACGGATGCCGCCATCATAGCAACATAGGTATTCTTCTTTTTCAGCAAAGAAAACACCAGGCTGGAAAGAAAGCCGCACGCAACGCCTTTGGTGGCAACCACCAATAGGCACAAAAGAGGGCTTGCCTGGAAAACCATCGCACCGCCGGGGTCAAAGCCGGTAATGCAGAAGATGTACACAATGGCCGCAAAAGCGCCGCCCAAGAGGGCTCCCACTTTCGCACCGTACACCGCGCCGCCCAGAACAACGGGGATCAGCACCAGGGAAATACTGATGCCGGGGCCGATCTTCGGCAGAGCAAGGCTCAGAGTTTGCAGTACAATGATGAGGGCTACAAGGAGCGCAACACCTGTTGTCTGCTTGACGTTGATTTTTCGCATATTCCATTTACCTCCTGCTAATGTTCCTTATGGATACATTGCAAATTTACGGCTTTCGCCGGAAATATTATAGCACGCCGGTGGGAAATTGCAATAAGGAAAAATCAGGGATAGATTTTTTCAGGATGTTTGGTATAATAAAGAAAAAGTTTAGGGGGAAAAGCCCATGATCTTAGCCATTGATATCGGCAATACCAACATTGTGATCGGTTGTTTCCAGGAAAAGAAGGTCCTTTTCCGGGAGCGGCTGACCACCAAATTAGATGCCACAGACTTGGAGTATGCGGTAAATGTGAAGACCGCCCTGGAAATGAACGGTCTGAAAAAAGAGGAGATTTCCGGCGCCATCATTTCTTCTGTGGTGCCTTCCGTTACCGCCACCGTCACCCGGGCAATCGAAAAGTACTGCGGTGTGAAGTCTTTGGTGGTAGGCCCCGGCATCAAGACAGGGCTGAGCATTCGCATCGACAATCCTGCCCAGTTGGGCAGTGACCTGGTAGTTGCGGCAGTGGCGGGTATTCAGGAATACCCCTGCCCTATGATTGTCATTGATATGGGCACAGCCACCACCTACTCTGTGATTGACGGAAACAAAAATTATCTTGGTGGACTGATTACCACCGGCATGGCTGTCTCCGCTGACGCCTTGGTCAGCCGCACATCCCAACTGCCCCGCATTTCCTTTGATGCTCCCAAAAAGGTCATTGGCTCCAATACCATTGACTGCATTAAAGCCGGCATTCTTTACAGCAACGCCGCCGCCATTGACGGTATTGTGGAAAGGATTGAGGAAGAGTTGGGAAAGAAATGCACCGTTGTTGCCACCGGCGGTCTTTCCCATTTGGTTGCTCCTCTGTGCAACCGGAAACTTATCTTAGATGACGATCTTCTGCTGAAAGGCCTTATGTACCTTTACGAAAAGAACGCATGATAAAAGTCCACCTGCCCGGCAGGTGGACTTTTACTATATGGAAGTAATGAGTAGCAAAATCAGCAGAAAGCCGAAATTAAAAAGCGTAAACAGGCCAATATAGTGCCGGGACTTGCCCGGGTTATACTTGGTGTACTCCCGGTAGGTAATGAGGCTCGCCAAAGAGGCAATCAAAGTGCCTACGCCGCCTATATTTACGCCAATGAGGAGTTGCCGATAGTTATCCGTAAACTGGGAAAGAAGAATGGCAGAAGGCACATTACTTATCACCTGGCAGGAAAGCGCGCTGAAAAGCAGGGTGTTCTTCTCCAGCAAGGAAGAAAACAGTTCTCTCACCCACTCCACCCGAGCCATATTGCCGGCAAAGATAAAGAAAAACACGAAGGTAAAAAGCAGAGGATAGTCCACCTTCCGCAGCGCATCCCGGTCTGCAAAAATAAGCACTGTGGGAATAATCGCAAGGCCAATCCAGTAAGGAATACCCCTAAATACAATGGCAATCGCCAGAGCAAAGAGGGCAAGATACAGCGCCGTTCTTCCCTTCGGCAGGCGGATTTCCTCATGGGGTATTTCCAAAGGCTCCGACTTTACAAAAAGGCAGCAAACTGTAATCAGCGCAACCGAAATAATAAAGGGCAGAAACATAATCTGCACAAATTCGAAATCCGGAATTTGAAATTTAGAATACAGGTACAGATTTTGGGGATTGCCAAAGGGCGTCAGCATACCGCCTAAATTGGCGGCAATATTCTGCATAATGAAGGTAAAGGCCATATACTTTCCCTTGCCGGTGGTAGTAAGCACCAATGTACCCAGGGGCAAGAAGGTTAGCAGAGCCATATCATTGGCAATGAGCATAGAGCCGATAAAGGTGATATACACCAGCGCCAAAATGCTGATGCGGGTGTTTTTGCAGAACTTTACGATGTTCCGGGCCAGCATATAGAAAAACCGTACATTTCGCAACGCACAGACCACCGCCAGCACACAGAACAAACAGGTCAGCGTCTTAAAATCAAAATAGCCGATATACTGTGCATCCACCGGCACAAAGAAAGTTGTAACAACTGCCGCAAAAAAGGCAATCACCATCACCGTATTTTTTCCAAGAAAGGTCATCATTTTGCTCATCATGCTCTCACCTCCCATTTTTCGACAAGCCCTATTCTACTGCTGTAAACGGCAAAAATCAAGCAAAAAAATCCACTCCAAGAATGGAGTGGATTTTTCACTTTTGTAACAGGAAATCAAGTGCCGCAACCGCAACATTGTTGCCTTCTGCACTTCCTTCAAAGAGGGGATACAGATTAACAGATTGGGTAGAAAAGAACAAGTAGCAGATTTCGTTGCCGGAATAGAACTTACCAAAATTGTTCTTTACGCCCGGCTCCCACAAAACAAAGCCAAAGGGCGCAGTATACTCGCCATCTTCCACTTTTTCCGTATGGAGTTTTACGGTTTCGTATCCCGGTAGTCCATCCATAGGAAGTCTGCGGAAGAACTGGCCTGTGTTATCCCGCATAAAAGACTGGGACACAATAATCAGGTCAAATTCATAAGAATAGGTAGTCATTTTTCGGCCATAGATTTCCCCGGCAGCAAGCTCTGTGACTACTTTTACCTCCTTGATTCTCTGATCTGTAAGGGTGGGGATCGTTTCTTCCAAAGTCCGCTGGAGAGACACTGCATCCAGATCATTTCCAACAAACAGGACATGCAGCCGCTCATTATCTTTGGGCTTTGCCAAAACATCAAATACACTGCACCAAAGGAAAATAGGCAGAAGAATTACAAGCAAATATTTCCACCAGTTATATTGCAGGTGGCCTGAACTTCTTTTCATTTCGCCACCTCCACAATTACATTGCCGGAAAGGGTCAGTTCTACCTGGCTGCCCACTTCTAACTGCAAAGTGTCCACAGGCAGAAAGGTACGCCGCTTGCCCAGTTTTACGCAGTAGCAATCCAAACCTGCATAGCGGGTTATAAAGGGTTCTACTTCTGTGACCTGACCGGAAAGGGACTCCTTCATCCGCTTGTTCAGCTTCAAAAGCCGTTTCTTAGGTCCATAATGAAAAGACAGGTCGTACACCAAATACACACCGCAGGCAATATCCGTCCCGATATTGGCAAGCAAAAACCAGGTATGGGTGTTATCATTACGGAAAATCGCCAAAAGAATATTCAGCAGAAGGGTGCATCCGGCTAAAATCCCGTCAAAAGTCAGGCGTTTCTTCAGTTTTTCCGCAAACGCCTCCGGGGGCATCCCGTAAATCCATTGTTTTGTCATTTTCGTTCCTTCTTTGCTTCTATATAGGGCTATTCTATCCCCTTTTAGCAGAAAATGCAAGAAAAAGATGGCGCTGCATCAGCACCGCCATCAAATCATAACATCTGTAAATCCAATTCCCTCAAACCGGGCAATGCCGGTAAAACCTACCTCTTTTAAGAGTGCAACCGCCTCGTCAAACCAGAATGTCAGGTTTTCTTTTTGATGGCTGTCACTTCCCAAAACCGGTTTTGCACCCAAAGAAAGCATTTTTTCCAATAAAAACCTGGCCGGGTAGGGCGTTGTACGGCACTTACGGGCAATCGCACCGGTGTTCACTTCAATATAGGGGCAGATCTTTACAATTTCCTCCAGTGCTACTGCGGCAATTTCCTGGTAACGGGGGTCATCCTCCGGCATATAGGAAAACTTGCTAATCACATCAAAGTGGCCCACAAAGGTGGGTTTGCACCGCTCCACATGGCCAACAAGTTGGTCATAATAGCACTTAGCCATCGCTAATTTATCTCCGCCGAACACATCCTTACAGCACTGCTCCTGCTGGACAAGGCTATGGTCGATGGCGTAGGTTCTGCCGTTTCTTACAATGTAGTGGACAGACGCCAGGCAGTAATCAAAGGCAGTGGTATCCAGGTCAGAATTATGATCCAATTCCAGACCTGCATAAATAGAAATTCTGTCCTTATACTTCTCTTTCAGCCGGGCAATCTCCTGTAGGTATGATCCGTACTCCCGGGGCATCATACAGTAACTTTCATCGCAGGGGGTATAACTGTGGTCAGAAAAGCCCAATGCATACATATTCTTTTGGATAGCGCTTTCCACATTGGCTTCCACTGTATCCTTTCCATCGGAATAAACTGTGTGGTTATGAAGGTTTACATACTGCATAAAAATCCCCCCTTTCGACATAGTATATGCCGAAAGGGGGATTTTGGCAATAGAATTTTCCAGGTTTACAGGATGCTGCGGATATATTCGTCCATATCCACAACAATACCTTCTGCGCGGGATTTCTCTGCGGCAAAAACATACAAATGGTTTGTAATGGAAGTACCTACACTGGAAATGGACTTGGTGGGTTTATCCTCTCCAAAGTACAGGCAAACATCATCAATAATACCTGCATCGCCACCGCCGTGACCGCCGGTGATTTCCTGGTTGGTATTTTCATTGGTCTTGATAATCTGGGTTTCGGATTTGCCAAAGTTGGGGCTGGTGGGGTCATCCTGGAAGAAGGTTACCAGTTCTACGGTTTCCAGATCGTCGGAACAAATCTCACCCTTGGTGCCCATAATGCGGATCCGTCTGCCGCCCAGGTTAAAGGCCGCCATCGTAAAGACAACCGTTTCGCCGTTTTCAAATTCCATATTGACAGTTTGGTGGTCCACTACATCATTGTCGCCCTGGAAAACGCAAACACCATACTGATTGGTGCGGATAGCCTGCTCCACTTCTGCATCGGTGGGGTTTAACTTGTTGGCGCAAACGGGACGGAACCAGTAGTTGTCATCACTTTCTAAGTACAGTTTTACTGCGTTGTAGGCACACTTATCCCCGTGCGGGCAACCGTCAATGCAGCGGTAAGGAGCGCCCTCGGGGCAGTTTTCCTTGGTAAAATAGTGCAGACCGCCAAAGGACTGAATTTTCTTACACTTGCTGCCGAGAAGCCACTGCAGAATATCCAAATCGTGGCAGGACTTGGCAAGGAGCATATTGGAAGAATCCGCTTCCTTATGCCAGTTGCCCCGGACATAGGAGTGGCTCTGATGGATGTTACCTACACCTTCGGTGTGGATAACGGACATAATCTTACCGATTTTGCCTTCGTCAATCAGATCTTTTACCTTCCGCATAAAGGGCGTGTAACGCAAAACGTGGCAAACCAAGACCCGAACACCCTTTTCTTCGGCAGCCTTCCAAATTTTTACACATTCCTCCGGAGTAGGTGCGGCAGGCTTTTCCAAAAGCAGGTCATACCCTGCTTCAATGGCCATCAAAGCAGGCTCGGTGTGCATCTTATCCTGGGTGCAGATCATGGCAAAGTCTGCAATCTTGCCCAATGCCAGCAGATCCTTATAGTCGGTGAAGCACATTTCATCCTTCACGCCATAGGTATCTTTTACAAAGTTTCTGCGGCTGTCGGAAGGATCGGCAACTGCCACACATTCCAAACCGTGATCCAGGCAGGCGTGCTTGGTGTAAGATTGGCCACGCATACCGGCGCCAATAAGAACAAATTTCAGTTTTTTCATAAGAATATTCCTTTCTTATTTTATTTTCTTTAGCATACCAAAAAACAGGCATAATTGCTATGCCTGTTTTCGCTATATTTATCGCACATTTCCGCTATTATGTTCTTTGGCCATTTGGGTGGGCGTACAGCCAAAGTGATTGCGGAACGTTCTTCCAAAATAATTGTAATCTGCAAATCCCACCATTTGTGCCACCTTGGAAACCGGAATATTTCCCTCTTTTATCATCTTTTTTGCCATTTTCATCCGATAATTTTGAATGTACTGCAAAGGCGTTATCCCAAAGTTTTCCCGGAAGAAATGCTCAAAACGATCCTTGCTAAGATGTAGCAAATCCGCCAGGTCTTGATTGGAAATCTGCGACGCATAATTTGCTTCAATAAAGGTAATCAGCCGGTTGCACCGATCCCGGTTTTTCTGCCTGCGGCGTGTATCCTCCCTGGAAAGGGTCTGGGCTACATAATTGCGGCACAGGTGAACTACAAGTTCTGTCACAATGGCCTTGCAAGCTTGCTTATAGCCTGCCTGCTGGAGGGCATCTTCCCGGCAGAGAGATAAAATGCACGACTTTATCGTTTCGTCCTTTTCTATAAGGTTTTGGAATACGTATCCCCGATTGTCCAGCTCCGGGGATAAATCTTCCAAACTGAATAGCAGACGGCAACTTTCCATAGGCGCCCCCTGACAAATGCCCCGGTGCAGTTCATTACTGTTCGATAAAACCAGGTCCCCTTCTTTTGCCACGACAGGTTTTTGATTGATGTAGAAGACACTTTCTCCCGTAAGAATATAGTGAAGTTCCAAATATTCGTGCCAATGCGCCGGAAAATACTCCCCGGGCTCCTGTTGATTGTGCCAATACAGATACACAGGAAATTCCGGGTCCGGTGATTCCACATGCTCATAAAGATCCATTACATCCACACAAAGCGCCTCCTTTCTCCTTTATTATACATGAAACACTGCCGTTGTCAAAGATAAACTCCCCGCAGGAAGCGGGGAGTAACTATCAAAGTTCGGAGTAGCCGAAGCTGTTAACCAGAGCATCCAGTTTCTTACCGGCCTTGCAATAGGGGCATTCACGGTAATCATATGTAGCATAATCCGGCAGGTCAGCAACGGAATAAATGGAGCGAACAGGGAATTCGCCCACCGTATCCACCGCACGGTAAAGGGCCGCAACACCCACCACCATACCGCCATAGTAGCCGATGGCTTCAAAACTCTGCTTGGCGGTCACACCGGTGGTGACGGATGCCATCAGTACCAGCACATTCTTGCCCCGAATCATGGGCTTAATGTTCTCACGGAAAATCATTTGGTTGCTGGCATTGTACTCCGGCTCCACAACGTAGACAGACTTATGCTGGTTCAGCGTACGAAAACCGGCCTTGGTCAATTCAGAAGCCAGGCAGGCACCCAGTACAGCAGTACCGTCCAAACACAGAATGGTGTCAACGGGTGTATTGTTGATAAAATGAGAAACCAGTTGTTTTGCGCAGGCTTTGGCCTCGCTAAGCTGGAATTTCTGATTGGTGATATCAATATAGTAGTTGATATGGCTGTGGTTGGTGGCAAAGTGGCCGCGAGCATAGCGCAGAGGCACATTGCCCCGCATAATCGGTAAGGTTTTTACTTCAATCATAAGTCGGTCCTCCGTATGATGGTATAAAAAAAGAAGCGTTTTTCCACCCGGCAGAAGCGTTCTTCCCGGGCAGTCCAAAAAACGCTTTTTTTCATTATAACCTATGAAGCATAGAAATTGCAAGAAAAATTTTACTTTGTCTGGCGTATTTTTAAGTCCTGCTCTTGTCTTTGAAATTGGCGGGCAATAATCTTGCAGATTTTCTTCTGGGCAATCAAGTTATGGACTGTTTCAAAATCAGCCCACTGTACTGCGTCTGTTTCCCCCGGCAGAAGTTTAATTTCCGTCAATGGCACTTGCCGCTTCAAGCCATAAAAATCATAATGGGTGTTTCTGTCCATCCCGGTGCTAAGCAGTTCAAACTCCTCTTGCTCTGCCCGGATGCCCGTTTCTTCAAACAGTTCCCGGGCAATAGCCTGACGGCTGCTCTCCCCTGCCAAGGCTGCACCCCCCGAATTTTCCCAAGTACCTGCAAAGGATTTGCCCTTGGCCCGCCGGGTAAGCAAGAGATTTCCCTTGCCGTCATAGACCCACACGCAAACTACAAGGCCATACTCCCCCACTCCCCAGGGCGTTCCCCGGAGGTGGCGTTTTCCTGTGGGGTTTCGGTATTTGTCGTAAATATCGTTGTACTCCATATTTCCTCTCAAAAGCAGCCCACCGGCAAAAGCCGGTGGGTGTATATTAATCTAACTCGTGACCTTTATCCCGGTAAGAGCTGTCCAAGGGACTTGCCTGGTCTGCTTCTTCCTGGTAACGACCCACAACCTTAGCCGCTAAATCTACAGGCAGAAGTGTGCCTGCGCCGGCAACACAGCCGCCGGGGCAAGCCATACCTTCCAGCAGGTAACCATTATATTTTCCGGCTTTGGCAAGGGTCATCAGTTTCCTGCATTCCCGCAGTCCTTCTGCCCGGGCAGTTTTTACTTCTACATCCGGATTGGTCTTGCGAATAACATCTTCCACTGCACCGGCTACGCCGCCGGACACCGCAAAGCCACGACCTGCAGCAGTGCCTTCATTCAAATCTTCCATCTCCTCGATGGTAGCAAAGTCAATTTCCTTTGCCTCAAACATGCCCTGCAGTTCTTCAAAGGTCAGCACAAAGTCCACATCAGAACGGATGTCTGCCCGAATAGCCTCCAGTTTCTTTGCAGCGCAAGGGCCTACGAATACCACTTTGCAGCCGGGATATTTCTTCTTCATCAGCCGGGCAGTATAAACCATAGGCGTCAAAGTCATGGAAATATTCTTTGTTTCCCCGGGGAACATCTTATAAATCATAGAGTGCCAGGCAGGACAGCAAGATGTTGCCATATAGTTCTGCTCACTGGGAACTTTCTCCAGGAAGTCCTTGGCCTCTTCAATGGTACACATATCCGCGCCCACAGCCACTTCCACAATCCGTTCAAAGCCCAGTTCTTTCATGGCCGCAATGAACTTACCGGGAGTGGAGTGTTTTCCAAACTGACCGATAAAAGCAGGAGCAACGATGGCTACCACCTTATCTCCCTTCAGAATGGACTGGACAACCTGGAAAATCTGTCCTTTGTCCACAATAGCGCCAAAGGGGCAACTAACCAGACACTGACCGCAAGCCACGCACTTATCCTGATTAATGACTGCTCGGCCATGCTCATCAGAAACAATAGCATCCACACCGCAGGCGGCCTGACAGGGCCGTTCCAGGTGAATGATGGCGTGGTAGGGACAGGCCTTTGCGCACTTGCCGCAGTTAATACATTTTTCCCGGTCAATATGGCTCTTACCATTGACAAAGGAAATAGCGCCCTTGGGGCAAACCTTTTGGCAAGAAGCCGCCAGACAGTTTTGGCAACTTTCCGTCACCAAATGCTGATTGGTAGGACAGGCATGACAGGCATAAGGAATAATGTTAATCAGCGGGGGTTCATAATACTGCTCCGCAACAGCCGCCGCATCCATACCTTCTGTCATCAGGCTGCGGGTCTGGATGGGACGGATGGACAGCCCCATCGCCAGCCGAACCCGCTCGCCGGCAATGGCCCGCTCCAAAAATACCGATTCCCGGTGCAGAGGCCGGTCGCCGGGAACAATAATATAAGGCAGGTCTTCCGCCTTGGAATAGTCACCGCCTTCATAGGCCATTCTGGCAACTTCAGTAAATACTTTTTTACGAATATCCGTAATCAGAGAGGGAATTCCTCGCATTCTGCATTCCTCCGAAATTGTTATGTTTGTCGTTAGATGCTTTCATTATAACACACCCGGCCAATTCGTCAAGGAAAATACGCCGGAAGTTTGTTCCGTTTTTCCCGAAAACCGCCATTTTATGATTGATTTTTCTTTTGGAATTATGTATAATAAACATCGCTTGTACTCTTTCCGGACTTAGCGAAGTTTGGTATCGCGCTTGATTTGGGTTCAAGAGACCGTGGGTTCGAATCCCGCAGTCCGGACCAGAAAAGAAACAACCTTTGTCTACCAGACAAAGGTTGTTTCTTTTCAACTAAATCCGTCCTCACGGACGGAATAAATCCCACCTCAGTGGGATGAAATCACTTCGTGATGAAATCCGACTGCGTCGGGAGATAGGGACGGATTTAATTTCATCTGCAAAGCAGATTTCATCCGAGTTTACTCGGATTTCATCGCGCCCCGCGCGATTTCATTGAAAAGCAATATGATTTATGATATAATTATCGTGAAAGAAGGTGCTTTTATGTCCAACAGATTCCACGTCGTTAAGAAGTATATCGACCAAATGGATTATTATGGTTTGTTGGCAAGCGGTGCGCCTTCCGATGAGTTTGATATTGAGTCAAAAGAAATCAGTGCAAGAATAAGCGATGACCATTCAGTGCAAGACATAGCGGAGATAATTGCATCGGTCTTTAATGAGTATTTTGATGAGCATGATGACGCAACTGTGTTTTTAGCCGTTGCAAAACAAATAGAAAAAGAATTATTAAAATAATTCGGTGTACTTTTGGGCTTTTTTACCCCCATTTCTGCTCCTTTTAGGTAGTCTTTCGCAGAAAAACCGACAAGCTTCGACTTGTCGGTTTTTTAACTAAATCCACCCTTACGGGTGGGGGGAAATATTGCTTTGCAATGTGAAATTCGCCTCGACGGCGAGTGGGTGGATTTCACTAAAAACTAACGCTTATGTAAGCGTTGGAATTCATACACAGAAACGGAAATAACATCTTTTTTGTAGCCCATATCTGCATCATTTCTGCATATTCTTTCTGCCCGGGTAAAAACTAAGGCAAAAGGAGTGACTGTATGGACAAACAAGAACTTGTGAAACAAACCTTAGACCAAATCCCCCAGGCAAATACCGATGCAAAGAAGATCGTCGGTCTTGTAAAGGAAGGCGGCAGAATAACCGGCTATCAACTTTCCGACAATTCTTTTGTAGAAAAACAGCAGGCTGTGAACATGGCAAAGCAGGGGCAAATTGCAGGGGTTGGCATCGCCCACCGAGGAGATACGGAGTATCTCAAATCCATCCCCGATGGTACGGAAAACAACAATTTAGGGAATTTACCCTCCGTTTCCCCAAAAATCTGATTTGCATTTTTCCAATTTCTGTGCTATACTCTTTCATAGAAAAAACCTGGAGGTATGGTATGAAAGAGTATGAAATCGTAGCAAAATTTCTGAACGGCTGCGCCGGTGCCGCCAAACCGGAGACCTTTTTTGAAGAAGCAGAACTTTCTGACCCTGCAGATTTTGTGCGGGCGAAACATGGCAAAGATT
This sequence comes from Faecousia sp., assembly GCA_045594945.1. Lineage (GTDB taxonomy): Bacteria > Bacillota > Clostridia > Oscillospirales > Oscillospiraceae > Faecousia. The sequence goes on along the minus strand of JAZNZO010000095.1, from coordinate 1,449 downwards.
TTGAGAAGTTTATAAAGGAAACCCTTCCCGACGGGCAGGTAGTTTTCACCTATGACAACGGCACCGTTACCTATATCTACGAATTTACCGAACTATGAAATTTCCCGGAGTTGGCAATGCCGACTCCGGGTTGTTTTTGCCGCTTGAAATCGAAAAACTACCGATTAGAGCAAAAAAGAATGTTTTCCTTTTCTTTTATGATACAATGGATTTACAGGAGGTGGGAAAATGAAATTCCGGCTCATTATCGACAAAGAAAAAGCAGAAGAGGTGGTAGTAACCGCCCACGAAGACAGCCCCTTTATCCGGCAAATGCAAGCCCTTGTGGAAAACCAGGCAGTACCGGGCAGAATTGGAGCCTACGGGGAAGATGGCATTAAAATGCTCCCGATCTCCTCCATTGAATGCATTACCGTATTGGACGGAAAGACCTATGCCATTGACCGGGAGGGTCAAAAATACCGACTAAAACAGCGCCTTTACGAATTGGAGGGACTTCTCCCCTCTTCTTTCATTCGTATTAACAAAAGCACCCTGGCAAACGAAGAAAAGATTGACCGGTTTGCGGTGACTTACAGCGGCGGCGTGGATGCTGTTTTTTGCTGCGGCTATCGGGAGTATGTGTCCAGGCGGTGCTTTGCACAGATTAAAAGGAGGTTTGAAGGAAAATGAAACAGTTTTGGAAGGACTTTTTGTTCCGGGGTCTGATTTCCTGCGCCGGTGGGCCTTTGGTGCTGGCCATCATCTATGGCATACTGGGCGCTACGGGAGAAGTGACCGGTCTTTCACCCCGGGAGGTTTGTCTGGGCATTCTGACTGTAACCGGCCTTGCTTTTACGGTTGCCGGTATGACTGCCATATATCAGGTGGAAAAACTCCCTCTTGCGTCTGCCATATTAATTCACGGCGGCGTACTGTATGCTACCTATTTACTCATTTATCTTATCAACGGCTGGCTTCAGCAGCGCCTTATACCCATTTTGGTCTTTACGGGAATTTTTCTTGTGGCTTACATCCTCATTTGGGTAATTATTTACTGCACCGAAAGGGCAAAGATACGAAAACTAAACGAAATGCGTAAGAAATAAAGGCGTGCAATGCACGCCTTTTTCCTATACTCTGTTGACCGAGATTGTATGTTCCTTTACCGGGGTATCCTCTGCACCATAGCCTAAAAAGCAGCCAAGCAGAGGCCGGAAGCCTTCTGGGATAGCAAGTTCCTTCATAAGTTCCGGATCGTTTGCAACCGCACTGGGAGCACCTCCCAAAATGACAGAGTCAATGCCCAAAGCCGTTGCTGCCAGCACCATATTTTCCATTACGATGCCCGCATTGGCGTGGTCTGTGCCGGGTCGGTGGACTTCTTTGGAAGAAACGAAAAGCAAAGTCTTCGCGCCGAAATCCATATTCCTGCGCACCCCAAGCATTTGGAAGAACACCTCTTCCGTT